>MNUR01000023.1 GCA_001871115.1 Elusimicrobia bacterium CG1_02_56_21
CACGCCGCACAAGAAGTTCCGCGGCGAGGCCTACATTCTCACCAAGGAAGAGGGCGGCCGTCATACGCCGTTCTTCAAAGGCTACAAGCCCCAGTTCTACTTCCGGACCACGGACGTGACCGGTTCCGTAGAGCTTAAGCCCGGAGTTGAAATGATCATGCCCGGCGACCACGCCGAAGTGGTTGTCGAACTGATCACGCCTATCGCCATGGAAAAAGGCCTGCGCTTCGCTATTCGCGAAGGCGGTCATACCGTGGGCGCCGGCGTAGTGAGCGAAATAATCGAATAAAAACGGCTGAAGCGGCGGCCAAAGTCAGGCCGCCGCAAGCCGATTTCTACTGGAGTTTAACTATGGCTGACAGAATAACCATCATCCTTGGCTGCACTGTATGCAAGAACAAGAACTACCATTTTGCCAGGGGCAAAAAGAAGGAATTCAAGATAGAACTCAGCAAGTTCTGCAGGGCCTGCGGCAAGCAGACCGGGCACAAGGAAGTAAAGTCCTGATTTCAGGCCATGCCGTAACAGGCGCTATGCGCTTAAGACGGCCTTCAGTGGGAGCGTCGGTTAACGGTAAACCAGCGGTCTCCAAAACCGCAACTGAAGGTTCGATTCCTTCCGCTCCCGCCAAGTTTTTGTAGTGTTTTACGTGTTTAGCGGAAGGAATTATCTGATAGGGGAAGCTCGCTGACGCTCGCAGCCGCTCCCGCCATATTTTAGCTGGCGCTATAACGGGTATTTCCCGGAAACGGCATTAAACTATGAATAAAATAACCAGTTTTCTGAAAGAAGTTTACGAAGAACTCACCAAGGTCACCTGGCTTGGACGCAAGGACGTTATACGCTCCACAATAGCGGTCAGCTTTGTGGTTATCCTTGTGGCGATTTATGTTAGTCTTGTTGACCTGGGCCTGAACGCCATGCTCAAGGCAATTCTGGGAGGCCGCTAATGGCTAAGTCATGGTACGTAATCCACACCCGCACCGGTTTTGAAGAGCGCGTCTTTAAGATGCTTCAGGCAAAGATAGAGGATAAAGAATTTGCCGGCCGCATAGCGCAGGTTCTTATTCCTACCGAAGACGTGATGCAGGTAAAGAACAATCAGAAAAAAGTAAGCAAGCGCAAATTTTTCCCGGGCTACGTACTGATCAGCATGGAGCTGGACAATAATACCTACTGGGCTATACGCGGCGTGCAGGGCGTCAGCGGTTTCCTGGGAGACCCCAAGCCCGTGCCGATGGATGACGCGGAAGTGCAGCAGATCCTGGAGCTGATGAATTCCACCAGCCAGGAAAAGCCCAAGCCCGCCGTCCAGTTTGAGAAAGGCGAGAATGTCCGCATCATCGAAGGTCCGTTCAAGCATTTTATGGGCATAGTGGAGGACGTCAACGAGCAGAAGGCAAAATTGCGCGTCACCGTCACCGTGTTCGACCGCCCCACCCCCGTGGAGCTGGATTTTCTGCAGGTAGAAAAAGTCTAAGAGCCGCGGCTTCAGCGGCTTTAAGGGAGATTCCGTGTTACGCGGTATCCCCGGGACGCAAACTAAGTGTTAAGGAGATAATTAAGGGCAGCCCCTTAAAAAAATATCATGGCTAAAGCTAAAGCGATAAAAACATTCATAAAGCTCCAGATCCCGGCCGGTGCAGCCAATCCCGCGCCTCCCGTGGGTCCCGCCCTCGGCCAGCACGGCGTCAATATTATGGACTTCTGCAAGCAGTTCAACGAGAAGACCCGCAAGCTCGAGGCGGGCGTTCCGATACCCGTGGTTATCACGGTTTTTGAAGACCGCACCTTCACCTTTATAACCAAAATGCCCCCGATGGCCGCTCTTATAAAGAAAGCCGCCGGGCTTGCCAAGGGTTCAGGCGTGCCCCACAAGGAAAAAGTAGGGAAGCTGACCCTGAAGCAGGTAGAGGAAGTCGCCAAGATAAAGCTGCCCGATTTAAACACTAAAGACATTAAACAGGCCATGCAAATGGTTAAGGGCACCGCCCGCAGCATGGGCGTGGACATAATCGGTTAACTAGATCAAGAATCGAAAATCGATAATTGAAAATCAGGGAGTTACTTAATGATCTTCGACCTTCGATCTTCGATTTGCGATTAGTTTGACGAGGAAGCGGGGCCTACCCGCGCATGAACCTCGGGGGCAATGCCCTGGAAAAACCAAGGAGAAAATAAAATGGGAAAAAGACTGGATAACGTAAAGAAAGACCTGGACCTTGAAAAGAAGTACACCATCAAGGAAGCCATGGGCCTTATAAAGAAGACCGCTAACGCCAAATTCGACGAGACCGTTGAAATTCACATAAAGCTCGGCGTGGACGTCAAGCAATCCGACCAGCAGGTCCGCAGCACCGTCAGCCTCCCGCACGGGACCGGCAAGACCAAGAAGGTCGCCGTTATCGCCAAGGGCGATAAGGAAAAGGAAGCCCAGGACGCCGGGGCCGACGTATACGGCGGAGCCGAACTGATAGAGAAAATATTCGGCGGGTTCATGGATTTCGACGTGCTTGTCGTTACCCCCGACATGATGAAAGACGCGGCCAAACTTGGCAAGACGCTGGGCCCCAAAGGCCTCATGCCCAACCCCAAGAGCGGTACCGTAACTTTCGACGTGGCCAAAACCGTTAAGGAACTTAAGGCCGGCCGCATAGAATTCAAGGCGGATCCGCAGGCCATTGTGCACGCGGTAGCCGGCAAAGTCTCCTTCCCGGAGGAAAAGCTCGTTGAGAACGTGCAGACAGTTATTGACGCCGTGATGAAGGTGAAGCCTTCAGCTTCCAAGGGCGTTTATATGCAGTCAGTCTTTGTATCATCCTCCATGGGGGCGGGTTTTCCCGTCCTTCTGGAGAAAGTCCGCTAAAAAGACCTAAGCCCGCCGGCTAAACCGGCGGGCTTCTTTCCAGCCTAAATCGAAGGTTAAAGAGGAAAAATGCGAAAACTTAAGACTCTAGCCGCTACCGCGACACTGTTTATGGCTTCCGCCCCGGCTTTTGCCAGCGAAGCCGAGCTTGTAATCCCCGACCTGTCCAGCGTTTCATTCCTGGGCATGACGGGACATCACCTCCTGCTCGGAGGGCTTGTCATCTGCGTGCTTGGCATGCTTTTCGGTATTGTTCAGTCAATGCAGATCTCTAAACTCCCAGTGCACAAGTCGATGAAAGAGATCTCGGAACTGATCTATGAAACCTGCAAGACCTATCTGTTCACCCAGGGGAAATTCATAGCTATACTTTGGGTTTTCATCGCCTCCATAATGGTGTGGTACTTCAGCCTTAACCCGTTGATGACTTCCATTAAGATCTTCATAATCGTGCTCTTCTCAATTGTGGGCATATTGGGTTCTTACTCGGTAGCCTGGTTCGGCATACGCATTAACACCTACGCCAATTCCCGCACCGCGTTCGCCGGGCTCAAAGGCCTGCCCTTCCCTACAATGCATATCCCGCTCAAGGCCGGCATGTCCATCGGCATGCTGCTCATCTCGGTCGAGCTCGTATTGATGCTGTTCATCCTTCTCTTCGTCCCGGGCGACTACGCCGGCCTCTGCTTCATAGGATTTGCCATAGGCGAATCCCTTGGCGCCGCGGCGCTCCGTATTGCCGGCGGTATCTTCACAAAAATAGCCGACATCGGCTCCGATCTGATGAAGATAGTGTTCAAGATCAAAGAAGACGACGTCCGGAACCCCGGCGTTATAGCGGACTGCACCGGCGACAATGCCGGCGACTCCGTGGGCCCCACGGCCGACGGGTTCGAGACCTATGGCGTGACGGGCGTTGCCCTTATCACCTTCATCCTTCTGGCGGTTTCGCCTGAAGTGTTCATGAAAGGCGGTCTTTCTCATGAGGCCGCCGTAACGGCCTCGCAGACCGCACAGATACAGCTGCTGGTCTGGATCTTCGTAATGCGCATAGGCATGATCGTTACCAGCGCTTTCTCCTACTGGGTCAACGGGATGGTCGCCCATGCCATGTTCGGCGCCTCCAGGAAATTCAACTTCGAGCATCCGCTTACCATGCTGGTCTGGCTGACCTCTCTGGTTTCCATAGCCATGACCTACCTGCTCAGCTACCTGCTGATCCCGGAGCTGGCCGGCGACGTAAGCCTGTGGTGGAAACTTTCCACTATCATCTCCTGCGGAACCATCGCCGGCGCCGTGATACCGGAACTGGTTAAGGTCTTTACCTCCACCAACTCCGGCCACGTGCGCGAAGTTCTGTCCGCCTCCAAAGAAGGCGGCGCTTCCCTCAATATCCTGTCGGGCCTTGTGGCCGGTAACTTCAGCGCTTACTGGCTGGGGATGGCCATCATATTCCTGATGGGCATGGCTTATCTGGTTTCTTCGATGGGCCTTGCGATGGTAATGATCTCTCCCGCCATCTTCGCCTTCGGCCTGGTGGCCTTCGGCTTCCTGGGTATGGGCCCGGTGACTATCGCCGTGGACTCTTACGGCCCGGTGACGGATAACGCTCAGTCGGTGTTCGAGCTGTCCATGATCGAAGGCCTTCCCGGCATCAAAGAAGAACTGAAGAAAGACTTCGGTTTTGAGCCTGATTTCGAGAACGCCAAGAAATTCCTGGAAGAGAACGACGGCGCGGGCAATACCTTCAAGGCGACCGCCAAGCCGGTGCTTATCGGCACGGCCGTAGTGGGCGCGACCACGCTGATCTTCGCTATCATACAGATGCTGGCTGCAAAGTTCGGCACGGCGGGGCCTCAGGGCATTTACGAGGGGCTTTCTATACTGAACCCCAAGTTCCTGCTGGGGCTGATCACCGGCGGCGCGATCATCTTCTGGTTCGCCGGGGCTTCGATGCAGGCCGTGACTACGGGCGCTTACCAGGCCGTTGACTTTATCAAGAAGAATATCAAGCTGGACAGCGAAGTGAAGAAGGCCAATGTGGAGGACTCCAAGAAGGTGGTGGAGATCTGCACCAGGTACGCCCAGAAAGGCATGTTCAATATCTTCCTGGTGGTGTTCTTTTCGACGCTGGCTTTCGCCTGCCTGAACCATTACTTCTTCATAGGCTACCTCATCAGCATCGCGATCTTCGGTCTGTACGAGGCCATCTTCATGGCCAACGCGGGCGGCGCGTGGGACAATGCCAAGAAGCTAGTCGAGACCGAACTGAACATGAAGGGCACTTCTCTTCACGAAGCCAGCATTGTGGGCGACACGGTGGGCGACCCGTTCAAGGACACCTCCTCGGTGGCCATGAACCCGATCATCAAGTTCACCACCCTGTTCGGCCTTCTGGCCGTGGAACTGGCGGTAACCTTGGACCCGAAGATAACCCACATGCTTGCGGCGCTCTTCTTCGGCATCAGCGTGATCTTTGTCTGGCGCTCCTTCTACAGCATGAGGATCCCCGGGATAAAGTAAGACTTCTCAATAAACAAATAAAACTCCCCGCTTTCGGCGGGGAGTTTTATTTTACGGGGGAGGGGAACTGCGAGAAGCGAAGTCGGGGGCCTGGCGAGGGGTTCCCACCAGCCGGGATAATAAGGCTGGGGCCCCCCTCCCCAAAGCGGCTCCAGGGCAACCATTCGCCACCCCTCCACTATAAATCTTAACTATCCAGTAATCATGACAGGCCCTTGTCGGGTTCGTCTGCTATGCTATTTATAGGTTTAATGTGTAGGAGGGGTTATGAAAGACTTAATTTCTCTAGACATAATTGAGAAGAAGATATTCCTTATACGGGGACATCGGGTTATGCTTGATAGCGACCTGGCTGAACTCTATGAAGTTACTACTGGGAACTTTAATAAAGCGGTATCTAGAAATCTTGATAGCTTCCCTCCAGATTTTATGTTCCAGCTCTCACAGAAAGAGTATAAATCTTTAAGATTCCAAATTGGAATCTTAAAGAGGGGCACCCATTCCAAGTTTTTGCCCCATGTTTTCATGGAACAGGGAGTCTCAATGCTATCCAGCGTCCTTAAGAGCAAACGCGCCAGACTGGTAAATATCCAGATAATGCGGGCTTTCGTTAAGCTGCGGGAGCTATTGAATACGCACAAGGACCTTGCAAGGAAGCTCGATGAGCTGGAAAAGAAATACGACGCGCAGTTCAAAAGCGTCTTCGACGCCATAAAAATGCTGATGACCCCGCCCCCCGACCCCGGACCCAAAACGATCCCCGGCTTCAAACCCGGGAAATAGCCCATTTGCTAGAATATTATCATCGGGATACGGGCAGCATCCAATAGTCATAAAGTCATCTACGACCCGTATGCTGGCGCCTGGAAAATCGGTGTAGGCAAAGTTTGAGTTAATATGATTAAGATCCTCTGCCTCATTTTTATCACCCTGAACTTGTCAGGGTGTTTTGTCACCTCCAAGGTTATTCAAGACTTAGGGGTGAAGCGTGGAACTATATACAGGGCCTCACATATTTCAGGCACTGGGAACGATTACCTAATTGAATTGACTGCGCATGCAAATAATTATCCAAACCAGGATATGTTTTTCTGGAAGCGTTTAAGCAGGGATTCACTCTTTGCTCTTCCTGAACATGACGTGAATGAGTGGAAACCTAGGTTTGGTCATATTCCGGAAGATATTCGTAAGTATACCCCGGGGATGCCAGGATGTTTGTCTGTAGAAAACTCTACGGAGTGGATATCTTTTAGCGATGATTGTGCACATATGAAAACACGACTTAAAAATAACCAGCAATATCTATATAAAAGCCACTGGCGCCCGGTATTGCTTCCTATTCTGGTCCCGGCCGCTTGCGCAGTCGACGTTCTGATTTCTCCGATTTTGCTAGGATATTTTATTAAATGTGAGGCTTTTGGCTGTCGAGAATAGGTGGAGATAGGATATCTTACAGGGGGACTAGATAAAAGGGAGGTATAGGGGTATTAAATGATTAATTCCGGGGAGCTCACAGGAATGCCGCTGAGGGGACTCGGCGGTTTGTCTTTGGGGGGGGGAGAGGACGGGCGGAGACCGTGCGGGCCGGGTTAGCAAAACCCTCGGAGAGCCCGCCGGTTGCACAAGCCCGGCGGGCGAACACGGAGCGAGGCCACGGTGTGGCCGAGCGTGTTTTGCGTTCCGGCCCGCACGGTAGGCCGCGTGAATGTGCTTTGCCTTTCTTCCCCAGTGGCGCTCCAATGCTTAGCTGGGTATTTTGTATTATTATTTTTAATATGTTCTTCCTTAAGAAAATTATTGCGGCTTTCGTGCTGCCTCCGGGTTGTCTGGTCCTGGCTTTGGCGGGGCTTGCTTTTTATTTGCGCAAGCGCTCGCGGCCGGCGGCTCTCGCCTGCGCTGCGCTCTCCGGGCTTGTCTGGACAGGTTCCGCCAAGGTTTTTTCGGACGCGCTTATGCGGCCGCTTGAATACGCTTATTCGGTGCCGGCGGAGCCGGCCGGGGATGTTATTGTAATTCTCTGCGGCGGTTCGCGCGGCGGGGGGGAATTCTTTTCAGCTTCGGAGAACCTGGCCTCGGGAACCCTGGAGCGAGTATCCGCCGCTTTTCTGCTTTATAAAAAAACTGGGCTGCCTCTGCTTGTTTCCGGGGGCGCGCTATTTTCGGAAGTTCCGGAAGCCGCCGCGGCGGCCGCTTATCTGAGGGAACTGGGCGTTCCCGAAGAAAAGATATTAACCGAGGGCGCGTCCCGGGACACTAAAGAGAACGCCGCTTTCAGCCGCAGAATATGCGCGGAGAAGGATTATAATAATATAATTCTGCTGACCTCGGCCTATCATATGCCGCGCTCCGTCCTTCTTTTCAATAAGGCCGGCTTTGCCTCCGTAGCCCCTTTCCCGGTAGGCAGGGATGCGGTTGCGGGCGGCGGTTATTCATTCCGGGACTGGCTGCCGGGGAGGCGCGGGGAGACCGCCCGCGCTATGAACGAATACCTTGGGCTTCTCACCTATAAGCTCTATTATTCTTTCATATAAAGAGGGTAAAAAAGGTAGAATATAGGTCCCGGGGCTGAGGCTTCGGCCGGGCGGTGCTGTATAAGCTGCCGCGAGGTTACAGGAGGCAGAGTTTGAATCACGATAAGAGAGTAAGGGTTAATAGAAACATCACATCTCCGCAGGTCCGTCTTATAGACATGCACGGTACCATGCTTGGCATTAAGCCGCTGATAGACGCGGTAAACATGGCCAAGGGTTCCGGCCTCGACCTGGTGGAGATCTCCCCCGGCGCCAACCCGCCTGTCTGCAAAGTAATGGATTTTTCCAAGTTCCTCTACGAGAAGGATAAACAGGACAGAGAGAACAAGAAGAAACAGAAGGCCGGGGTGCTCAAGGAAATACGCCTTAACCCGCGCATAGCCAGCCACGACCTTCAGACCAAGATCAAACACATAGAAGGCTTCCTGAAAGAGCATAACAAAGTACGCGTTACCGTGGTTTTCCGCGGGCGCGAGAATCAGCACAGGAACCTTGGCGAAGAAATCCTTAACGCCGTTCGTGATCACCTTTCCGCCGTAGGCTCCCCCGAAGGCCGCCCGCAGATGATGGGCAACCGCATGAGCATAATGCTGGCGCCGGTGGCCGCAACCAAGCCCGCGGCTAAACCCGCTGCCGCCAAACCGGGCGCGCAGGAAGCCCCTGCTCCCAAGCCGGAACAGGCCCCGGGAACCTGAACTGCGGGCCTTAAGGCTGCCCGTCCAGAGCGCGGGCGGAAAGCCCTTTTAAAAGCGGCCTTGAAAGTTATATAATATCAGGGCAAGAGCGGGGCACTGCGACAGCAGTGCCGACCAAGCTATATAAGGCAGTGGCGGTGCCGTAACTGGAGCTATGCTCACCGAACGGCCAATTTAGAGGATAAGAAAAATTATTATGCCTAAAATAAAATCCCATAGCGGAGCCAAGAAGAGATTTAGAAAAACTACCACGGGTAACTGGCTGCACCGGAAATCCGGCCTGCGCCATCTCCTGACCGGGATGTCGGCCAAGCGCGGCCGCACACTGCGCACCGTCAAGGTGGAGGAAAAGAATTCCGCCGAGGGCCGCATGCTTAGAGCTTACCTTCCCTACCAATAGGAATAACAATAAAGGAGCCGCGCCCGCCGGTAAATTCCGCGGAGCGGATGTAGCGTCATGAGAATAAAATACAGCGTAGCAAGAAACAAAAGAAAGAAGAGAATTTTAAAGCTCGCCAAGGGCTTTTACGGCAATAAGGGCAACCGCCTGCGCCAGGCCACACAGCAGGTGAAGAAGTCTCTCACCACGGCTTACATACACCGCCGCGACAAGAAGGGCGATATCCGCCAGTTGTGGATAGTCCGCCTGAACGCCGCTGCCCGCGAAGAAGGGATGTCTTACAGCAGGTTCATGGACGGTATCCATAAGGCTAATATAAACCTTAACCGCAAAATGCTGTCTGAAATCGCTATCCGCGACCCGCAGTCTTTTAAACAGCTGGCGGCGATCGCCAGGAAAGCTATCGGCAACATCAAGAAAGTTGTCGGTACCGAGAAGTAAGGCCGCTACGTGAACGCCACGGAGTGGAAGGAAAAACTGTCCGCAATACGGGACAGTTTTTCCGTTTCTATAAACAATGTCCAGACCGAAAATCCGGAGGCCATCGAGCTGCGCTTCCTGGGCCGCAAGGGCGAACTCGCCCTCCTGCTGCGCGACCTTAAAGATATCCCCATCGAAGAGCGCAAAGCGCTGGGCGCGCTCGGAAATACCGCTAAAGAAGAGATGATGGTGAGGCTCGGCGCCCTTAAGGGCGTGCCTGCCTCAGCCGGCCCTGCCGCAAAGCCTAATCTGGACCTCACACTGCCGGGCTGGCCCTTTCCCAAGGGTACCCTGCACCCGCTGACCGTTACCCTTAACCGGATGACGGAGTGTTTTGCCAAACTTGGTTTCTCCGTTGCGGAAGGACCGCTGATAGAAGAGGACTATTTTAATTTCGAAGCGCTCAATTTCCCTCCGTTTCACCCGGCGCGCGACATGCAGGATACTTTCTACGTCGACGTTAAAGACGCCTCCGGGAAGGATATGCTGCTGCGGACCCACACCTCGCCAGTCCAGATAAGGACGATGAAGAACCAGGAGCCGCCTATAAGGATAATCTCCCCGGGCCGCGTTTTCCGCTCGGAAGCGGTGGACGCCAGCCATTCTTTCGCTTTCCATCAGATAGAGGGCCTCTATGTGGACAAGAACGTAAGCATGGCCGACCTGAAGTGGACCCTTGAAGAGTTCATGAAGGACCTTTTCGGTTCTTCCGCCAAGGTCCGTTTTATGCCTTCTTATTTCCCTTTCGTGGAGCCCGGAGCTGAAGTAGAAGTTTCCTGTGTTTTCTGCCGCGGCAAGGCTGACGGCCCCCGCTGCCCGGTCTGCAAAGGCACCGGCTGGATAGAGCTGCTCGGCGCCGGCGTGGTTCACCCTAACGTTTTAAAGGCCTGCAATTATGACCCTGCCAAATGGAGCGGTTTCGCTTTCGGCGCAGGCATAGAGCGCTTCGCCATGCTGCTGTTCGGGATAAGCGACATGCGCATGCTCTACGAGAACGACCTTCGTATTCTAAAGCAGGTGCAGTAGTTCGGGCGTTTCCGCCAACGGGACCGGAACGCAAAAACGTGGTCGCGCACACCGTGCTCGCCACTCCCCGTCTCGGCCTCGTCGCTTACGCAAGCCTCGGGCGGGGAGGTGTCGCTTCGCTCCACGCCGACAGGGTTTTGCTAACCCGGTCCCCTCGTCGGAACCGTTGGGCATTGAAGTGATTTTAACGAGAAATTGAAATGAAAATAATTTATTCCTGGCTTTCCGATTTTATAGAAAACCCGCCCTCCCCGGAGGACCTGGCGGCCAAGCTCGGCCGCGTAGGGCTGAAGGTGGAGGAAATAAAAAGGACCGGCGCTTCTTTTTCCGGAGTCTGCGTAGGCGAGATACTGAAGATCGACAAGCACCCCAACGCCGACAAACTGGCGCTGGTGGACGTGAGCGACGGCGCGGGAACCATGCGCGTGGTCTGCGGCGCTAAAAATATCGCCGTCGGACAGAAGATCCCTTTCGCCAAGGCAGGCGCTATGCTCTCCGGCGGAGAGCTGAAGAAGGCCAAGATCCGCGGCGTGGAATCAGAGGGGATGATCTGCTCGGCTTCCGAGCTGGGCCTGGAAGGCTATGACAATACCGGCATACTCGTGCTGCCCGAAACCGCGGCTCCCGGCGCGGACGCAATAACACTTTTTCCAAAGGCCGACTGCACTCTTGAAGTCGAGATGCTCCCCAACCAGTCCCATTGCCTTTCCCATTATGCCCTGGCCCGCGAGCTCTCCGTGTTTTACGGGCTCAAGCTGAGCGAGCCCGAAGTCTTTAGCGCAGATGTTTCCGGCAGCTCCGTGCCTGTAAATATAAACGTGCCCGACCTTTGCCTCCGCTACGCGGCAATAGTCATCAAGGGCGTGCGCGGCGCCAGAACCCCGGACTGGATGGCCGACAGGCTGCGGGCGATGGGCTCCAATCCCAAAGGCAATATCCTTATAGATGGTTCCAACTATGTAATGTACGAGCTGGGCCAGCCTACTCATTGTTTTGACATTTCAAAGCTTTCCGGGCCTAAGATAATGGTCCGCCGCGCCCTGACCGGGGAAATGCTTAAGACCCTCGACGGCCAGCCTCTTAAGCTGGATGCCGGCATGCTGGTGATAGCTGACGCTTCCAAACCCGTGGCGCTGGCCGGGGTGATGGGCGGGGCCGATACGGCCGTCTCCGATGACACCGACGCCATACTTATCGAGTCCGCGCGCTTCCATCCTCCCACGGTCCGCCTTGCCTCAAAGAGCACGGGAATAAAGAGCGAATCTTCCTACCGTTTCGAACGCGGAACGGATCCTGAACTTACAATGAAGGCCGCGCGCCGGCTGACGGAGCTTATTGTTGCCTCCGTCCCCGGAGCAAAAGTGGAGCAGGTCACCGACAACTACCCTGTCGCTTATGAGCGGCCAGTGGTAGAGGTAGATCCAGCCCGTGTTAACGCCATCCTGGGGACCGGCATAGCGGACGGCGAGATATACGCCTGTCTTAAAGCTTTTCAGCCCGAACTGAAGGATTCCAAGCCGTGGAAATTCACCGTGCCTTCCTACAGGCAGGATATCGAGTCCGTCTGGGACGCGTCGGAGGAAATAGCCCGTTATATAGGCTACGATGTTATTCCCGCCGCCTCGCAGATGCCGATGCTGCCTTCCAGCGCTACCCCGCAGTGGGCCGTAGGAATTGAAGCCAAGAACCTCCTGGCGGGCCTGGGTTTCAGCGAGGTCTATAATTACGATTTTGTTTCCGCCAGGGAATTGAAGGCCTGCGGCCTGGAGGCCGGGGGGGCGGTGGAGGTCAAAAACCCTCTTTCTTCCGATTACCAGTATATGCGGCAATCGCTGCTGCCGGGACTTCTTAAAACTTTAAGCTACAATCTTAACCGGGGACGCGAGTCCGTGGTTATTTTTGAATCCGGAACCGTCTACTTTAAAAAAGACGGCGGCAAGGCGGAAGAGGTCCATTGCGCCGGGCTGATGTCGGGGGAGTTCCCAGAAGGCGGCTCCTGGAAGAGCGGGCATGGCTCCGCCGATTTCTACCACCTGAAAGGAATGATGAACCGGCTGTTCGCGGGCAAGGGCGGGTTCCGCTTTGAAGCCCCGCGGAAAGCGCCGTCTTATTTCCAGCCCGGCCTCTGTCTTGAGATGAAGCTGGGCGGGAATTCCGCCGGGTTTGTCGGAAAACTCGGTTCCGGGGTGGCGGCGGCTTTTGATTTTAAAGACAATAATATCTTTTACTTCGAGATCCCGCTCTCCTGCATGGCGGCGGCCTGGAAGCCGGAGTTCTGGCAGAAGATAGCGAAAATAAAACCCGTCTCTTCATTCCCGCAGAACTGGCGCGACCTTTCCGTAGTCCTGGAAGAGAAGTACGACTGGGCCGAACTGGAGCGTTCTTTTTCCGGAGTGCAGGACCTGGCTTCGGCGCGGCTTATAGACGTTTATAAGGGCAAGAATATTCCCGAAGGCTCGCGGAGCCTTACGGTCAGGTTTACTTTCTCGTCCACGGAGAAGACCCTTAACGACGCGGAAGTAGGCGCCAGGATGACGGCCGTAATGGATAAGCTGACCAGGAACTTTAACGCCAGGCTTCGCAGCTGATGGTCCTGAGCTCCTGGAAAGGCCGGGCTGTCCCGGCCTTTTGGCTTTAATGTCCATTAGATACTGCGGAACTTAAGCATGCGCATACTGATAATTTTGCTGCTGCTCTTGCCGGGAGCCGCGCGCGGCGCGGGGCCCGGCCCTTATTATTTTATAGCCGTCCAGAACGGCTCTTATAATTTTGCGGGCGGGGAGGCGCAGCTTGAAGAGTCATATAAAGCGCTCCAGGGGATGGTTAAACTGGCGAATGCGCAGAATGTCCGGCTGACGCTGCTGTTCAGCCCGCAGTACGCGTTTTATATCGCCTCAGCGCCTGTCCGCCTAGAGGAACTGAACGGCTGGAAAAAGAACGGGCATGAGATAGGCGCATATCATCAGGGCCCGGCCAGCCGTGCGTGGGACGGGTATTCTGACCTGCCGGCGAAAGATTTGGCCGCTATAAGGAAAGAAAAGCCGGGAGGCCGGCCGGTACCGGGGCATCAGGAGTATTTTGCCGCGCTGGACGGCCTTGAGCCCGATCTTAAAGCCGGCTGCATGGAGGACAGGACGGATAAAAAGTTTTTGACGGCTTCGCCGGTTTACGAGATCTGCGGCGGCCTGTCGCGGAATATAGCCGTAGAAAGCGAAAAGCCCGGGGCCGGCGGCAGAGGGATAAGCGAATTTATTGCCGTCTCAGGCGGCGCCCAAAGCGTGAAGAAAACCCTCGCTTGTTTTCACCCCGCGGATAAAGCCGGGATAGAAGCCGCCAAGTTGTCTTTCTCGGGACTGAGCGACGGAGCTTACGGCGCGTCGTTTAAAAGTTCCCCGAACGAGTTCGGCGCTTTTTATTCCTGGCTGTCTTTTTTAAGGAGCATAGACCCGGAGGGCCTGCGCAGCCGCACCGTTTCTGCTCTCGCGGCGGGTAAAATTCTGACGGAGAGACAGGCGGCTGCCATAAAGCCTCTTAAAAAAAAGAAAAAACAGAGCCTTAAACCTGAGCCAGAGGTCTCCACGCAGGACGTCACCAGGCAGGATGTCCCCAGGCTCAAGCCGGTGCGGTCCTTTTACGGCAAAGTCGGGAAAATGATATTCGGGCCCCCTAACCGCCAGAGAAAGCCGGATAAAACCGGCTACTGCGGTGACGGGATCTGTGACGCTTTTGAGCGGGCCTATGCAGGGCGCTGCCCGCGCGATTGCGGCCAGTAAGGCTTCAGCTGAGTGGATCAGTCTCTCTTTTGGTATTATATGTTCTGGAGAATCAGTCGGCGGGCCTGTTAAACGAAAAATTGCAGAAAATGAACAAAGTATCTGCCAAAAAGGGTTTAAGACTTACTCTGGGAAGAAAACTTCTTATAGTCGTTCTGACTTTTACCGGGCTGTTCTCGGTCAATTTTATCGCGTATAACTATCTGCTTCGCGAGTTGAACAGGACCGCTACCGCGGTGGACGCCGCCGGCCTGCAGCGGATGCTGTCGCAGAAAATGGCCTATATGGCCTCTCTGATAGCGGACGGTCGCAACACCCACCGCGAAGAACTTGCAGTCCTGATAGCCCAGTTCGAAGAGACTCTTCTGGCTTTTAAACAGGGCGGTTACTCAAGAGGCTTTTTTGTAGCCCCCGCCCCCGCCTCCGTGGTTCCCTTTGTACAAAAAGAAGAAAATGAATGGAGGCCCTACAGGGATGCCGTGCTTGTAGTTCATAAAGCCCGGCTAGGAAGTCCTGACTTTAAAAGGTCCCTCGACTATATCGAGGTGCACGCCGATACAATACTTGCGGCCTGTAATGACTTGACAGATGCTTTACGCAAAACGGCGGAGGACGCTGCCGGCAAGATGGCCCGGCTTATGCTGCTGCTGATATTCCTGAGCCTGTTGTTCGGGGCGTTCGTAATTTCTACCGCATTCAAACGGATAGCCGTCCCGCTGCTCGTTCTGGATAATGCGGCTGAAGAGATCATCGCGGGGAATTTCCCCGAGCTTAAGGCTAAGACCTTTGACGACGAAGTGGGAAATCTTTTCAAGACGTTCTCCAGGATGTCTTCCACTATTAAAAGGGATACGGAGAAAAGTTCCGTAACCGCCGACCTTCTGGCAATATCCACGGAGCCTATCTCTATTCAGGAGCAGATGGCGAAGTTCCTGAAAAGGCTGCTTTCTATCCCCTGGCTGTCCGCAGAGCCCAGGGGAGCCATCTTTTTGGCGGACAGCCCCGGCAAGGGCCTTAAAATAGCCGCCCAAAGCGGGCTTACGGACGAGGAGGTAAAACTCTGCGTTACTACTCCTTTCGGCCAGGGCTTATGCGGCAAAGAAGCCGCCGGGAGGGAGGAAGCGGGGGCTTTACCGGAAGATAGCTGCCAGGTTTTCTGCGGTGGCGTAAAAACCCGCGGGCATTACTGCCTGCCTATAAAGATAAGTGATAAGTTAGCGGGAGTCCTGAATATATACACAGGAACTGAAAAAGAGAAAAGCGACCTGGATTTCCTGGAGGCCTCCTGCGCTATAATCGCAAATGCCATAGAGTATAAGGGTCTTGAGGCCGAGGCTTACCAGGCCCGGAAGATGGACTCACTGGGAAAATCGGCGGGAGCTCTCGCTCACGATTTTAATAATATCCTTACTGTTATACAGGGCTTCAACGAACTGGCCAAGGAAACCCTGCCGGGAGACAATGAAGCGCAGAGGTTCCTTAAAGAAACCTCGTCCGGCATAAACAAAGGGATAGCCCTGGTAAAGCAGCTTTTGAGCTTCAGCAGGAAGCAGCCGGCGGTTATGTCCAGGGTGGACCTTAATTCGGTCCTGGACAGCGCGCGGCCGATGCTGCAAATGGTCCTTGAAAAGAAGGTCAAGGTTAAATTATGCCTGGCCCCCGGGCTGCCCGCTATTTCAGCTAATAAGGGCCAATTGGAACAGGTTCTGATGAACCTGGCTGTAAACTCCAGGGACGCGATGCTGCCGGACGGGGGAGAGTTCTCTATAACGACTACCGAGGCTTCGGCTGAAACTGCCCGTAGCTGCGCTCAGGAACTGGCCCTGGCGGATAGAGTCGTGAGGCTCTCGGTCTCCGATACAGGCAGCGGAATGTCTCAAGAGGTTCTGGAGCATGTCTTTGAGCCTTTCTATACCACAAAGCTGGAAGGCCTAGGAACAGGCCTGGGCCTTGCCACAGTTTATTCTATTATTAAGCTTCACAGGGGCGGGATAAACATCACAAGCTGTCCCGGTGAAGGTACCACATTCGATATCTGCTTTCCGGCGGATAGCGATCAGTCATAAGACGGATATGGTTTGCTTATGTGCGGCGGGAAAACGGCCTGTCAAACGCCCCAGAAGGATATATGAAATATAAATTAAAAGATGTCTGCGCGACAGAAGTGGAGTTTGACGTGGTGGACGGCCGTCTGAAAAATGTGTCTTTTTCCAACGGCTGCTCCGGGAACCTGAAGGCGCTTTCTGTTCTGCTGGAAGGGGCGTCTGTGGAAGAAACTGTTTCAAAACTTAAAGGCATTACCTGCGGAGAAAATTCTACTTCCTGCTCAGACCAGCTGGCAAAAGTTCTTGAAAAGATAGCAAAACCGGGAAAATAAACACGTCCCGCGGCAGCCTGGTCCGCCGTCCGGGCAGCCGGGCGGTTTTGTTTTATAAACAGCGTATTTTATCCGCTTTATTATGCCCGATATAGTCCTCGCAACTTTTAACGCGCGCTACGAACACAGCTCTTTCGGGCTGCGCTGCCTTATGGCCAATCTGGGCGGGCTGGCTCGGCGCGCGGCCATGCTGGAGCTGAATTCCGGATTGCGCACCGCGGAAGCCGCCGAGGCCATCCTTGCGCTGAAGCCGCGCATACTTGGACTGGGGGTTTATGTCTGGAACGCCGCGGAAAGCGCATTGCTCGTAAGCGAGCTTAAGCGGCTGCGGCCGGAGCTGGTAATAGTTCTGGGCGGACCGGAGGTAAGCTACGAAACACTGCAGCAGCAGATCTGCCGCGACGCCGATTATGTAATAAAAGGCGAGGGGGAAGCGGCTTTCGCGGCTCTGTGCCTCAAGGTTCTTTCCGGAACTGTTCCGGATTTAAAAATAATAGAAGCCCGGGTTCCCGTACTCTCTTCGCTGGCGCTGCCCTACGGCCTTTATAATGAAGACGATATAGCCAACCGCGTTATTTACGCTGAGACTTCCCGCGGCTGCCCTTTCGGCTGCGAGTTCTGCCTGTCCTCACTGGATAAAGGAGTAAGGGATTTCCCGCTTGAGCCTCTGCTCTCTGCCTGGGAAGAGCTCCTGTCGCGCGGCGCCCTCCGGTTCAAATTCGTGGACCGTACTTTCAACCTGGACACCGCCAGAGCGGCCGCTATACTCGAGTTTTTTCTCGGGCGCTATAAGCCGGGACTTTTCCTGCATTTCGAGATGGTTCCGGACCGTTTTCCTGAAGAGCTTTATTGCCTGGTTAAAAAGTTCCCCGAGGGTTCGCTGCAGCTTGAGGTGGGGGTGCAGACCTTTAATGAAGCTGTGGCGTACAGGATAGGACGCCGCCAGGACAATAGCGCGGTGGAGAGAAATATCCGCCGCCTGAGAAAAGAAACCTCTGCGCATTTGCACGCGGACCTTATCGCAGGTCTGCCCGGAGAAGACCTGGCATCATTCGCCGCCGGCTTCGACAGGCTGGCGGCCCTCGGGCCGCAGGAAATACAGGTAGGGATACTTAAGCGGCTGCGCGGCGCGCCTATTTCCCGGCATGATACGGACCGGGCGATGGTCTATAGCCCTTATCCGCCTTATGAGCTGCGACAGAACTCGCTCCTGGACTTTTTTGCCGTGCAGAGACTGCGCCGCTTTGCCAGGTATTGGGAGCTGATCTCTAATAGCGGGGTTTTTGCTGAAACCGTCGCCCTGATCTGCGGAGAGGTTTCTCAGTTCGGTAATTTTCTCGCATTAAGCGACTGGCTCTATTCCCGGACCGGGCAGACCCACTCTATTTCCCGGTCCCGCCTGAGAGACCTGATAAGTCTTTATCTTACCGGGGAGCTGAAGCAGCCGGCAGGTAAAGTAGCGGAGATGTCGGAGCGCGACGCTATAAAAGCCCGCCGCGGGAGCAGGAGCGGTGCTGCCAGGCAGGCGAGGCGGCGGGAATAGTTCTGGCTGGCGCGGGGCAATAAAAAAGGCCGGCTGCCCGGCCTTTTTTATTTTAAGTCTGTTTACCTTGGCTGCTGGGGGGTATCCTGGTAATAGGCCATCACCAGGGAAGTTATTGCCCCGACAACTTCCCGCGGGTAGAGCCTGGTATCAATGTCGCCGCTTATGCCTCTGCGGTCAATATTGAGGCGTATCCCTTCTTCCTGGATATAGAAAGAATGGTCGCCGTAGAAACGCTCGCGCATCTCCAGGTTAACCGCCTGCTGCTGCCCAGGGCGGTCTGCCTCAACGCTGCCGCGTATCTCCCAGCGGCCGGCCCATTCTTCCATGCGGAGGTCAGTGCGGCCTGCGCGCAATTCGTGGCGGCGCGAGAAGAAACCGCTGACCCTGCCCCACTGGCGGTTATTGCCGGCTACTATTTCGGCGTCGTACTCTTTATCGAATATCTTGCGCAGGTTCACCTCTATGCGGGCGAAAGGGTCTCTGGCCTCTACGGTGTCCCAGCCGAAGCCGGGGCCTATAGTGAGCCAGATGCTCTGGTTATAGTTCGCGCTCTTCTGCTCCTGTTTGGGCTGGCCTTTCTCCACCTGTAGGGCAAGTAGCATGGAAGTTACGGCGGCCACGGCCTTCTTGGAGAAGCGGTCCGAATCAAAGCTGCCGCTCATGGAGCTCTGGTCCGTGTAGAGATTGAGGCCGGAGCCGAATACGTTAAAGGAGAAGTCGTCGAAGCGTTTGCTGAGATTAACGCTGACTTGGGTGGTCTTTCCGTTCTCGGCGACGGTTCCGTTCAGAAAGTAGGACCCCCCTGAACCGCTCATGCTGAGGTAAATGCCCGAGCCGGAGAGGGTGTAATAGGAATTCCCGGATTTGCGGACGGAGGCCCAGGAAAAATCCGAGTCCGTGCGCAGGTTAACGTCGAAACTGCCGGGGAAGCTTTCGCGTACTCGCGCCTCGATCCGGGCGCCCCAGTCGTTGGCCTGGGCTTCCTTGAAAGAAGGATTATTGCGCACGCTCATCCAGAGATGCCGGCTGGCGGCTTTATCCGCGGCCGGGACCGGGGCTGCGGCCACTGTGGCGACAGGCTCCAGTTCTTTAATGCCCGCGGCATTCACTGACTGCAGATCGAAGGCGAAAACCGGGCTGGCTGAGAAAGTAAACATTACTGCTAATAGGCTTTTTATCATTTTACCCCCTGCTAATAGTATACAGGTATTATAGACACCTTTTGCTCCAGGACGATAGGTACGGAGGGCTCATCCCCGGCATAGGCCCTTAGGGCAATATTGCGGGGCTCGCGCAGCGCTTGCAGTGCCACTTTCCCGGCAAGCCTGCTACTGCCAGGCCTATGGGCGCAGGACGTCATTTGCTAAACTGTTTTCGGGAGATATTCAAACGAAAGATGGTTTTAAGAAACGCTTTTTTTCTGGCTTTATTCCTTATCCTGCCTTCAGCGGGCTGCGCAGCCGATTTCAGGGACGAGACCATATATTTCCTGATGACCGACCGCTACGCGGACGGGGATCCTTCCAATAACGATATTTACGGAGACGAATACCGGCCAGGCGACCTGAAATATTACCAGGGTGGAGATTTCCGTGGCCTGATAGATAATCTGGCCCATATAAAGGAGATGGGCTTTACCGCCATCTGGATCACCCCGCCCGTAATGCAGCCGCCCGGCCGCTATGTTAACAGTGTTCAGACTTATGACGCGGCAGGCTATCATGGCTACTGGGCCTGGGATTTTTCAAAGATCGACCCGCACCTGGAGTCGAAGGGCGCTTCTTACGCCGACCTGATAGCTGCCGTGCATTCCAATGGTATGAAACTGATACAGGATATAGTGCTCAATCACGCTCACGGCGCAGACACCCATCCTTCAGTAAAGTGGCATTCAGAGCGGGGGAAGGCGCGCGGCCCCGGCCCGGAATATGACTATTATTCCGACGATAAAGACTGGTTCAATCATAAAGGTCCGGCTATAGCGGACCTGCTGGACTTTAACGATGAGAACCCTGAGGTGCTGAAGTGGTTTTCGGCTATCTACGGAAAGTACAGGGATATGGGCGTGGACGCTTTCCGCGTGGACACTCTGGTCTGGATGAAAGACGGCTTCTGGCGGGACTTCGCGGCGGGGATGCATAAAGGTAAAAAAGATTTCTTCATGTTCGGCGAGGCCTGGACCAGGGATGATTTCGTGATGTTATCTTCCTATACCCGCCTTTCCGAAGGCGATTCTATGAACTCGTCAATGAGCGTCCTGGACATGCCGCTGTCCTCTATGGGGACCTGGGGCCCGATGGAAGAAGTCTTTAAGGGCGGGGATTATTCCCTGGCGGATAATATTCTAAAACATGACGGGGACTATAAAGACGCCACTTACCTGGTCACCTACCTCGACAACCATGACAAGCCGCGCTTCAACGGGGCCGGCGCAGACGGGACGCCGGCGGGTACAGAGCAGTATTTTGACGCGCTGAACTTCTATTTTACCGCCCGCGGCATCCCCTGTATCTATTACGGGACAGAACTGCGCATGGCCGGCGGCAGCGATCCGGATAACCGGAGGTTCCTCGGCACGGCGGGCATTAAAAAGTCCAAGTCCGACCCGGTCTATCTACATCTAAAAAAACTGAACGCGATAAGGCGCGCCGCCGCACCGCTGAGGAAGGGCGTACAGGGCCGCCTGCTCTCGGCTCCGCAGCAGTACGCTTTCCGCCGCGATTATGGGGATGAAACCGCGGCAGTCTTCCTTAATAAGGACGAGAAACCAGCGCGGCTCAAGGCCGCGGACCTTCCCGACGGCAAATACCGGGAGCTTTATACAGGAGCGAAATTAAGGGTAAAAGGCGGAGCGCTTTCGACTGAAGTCCCCGCACACGGCCTGAGGGTTTTCGTAAAGGGCAAAGTAAAAGGCAGCCCCTGGAAATAGACGGCGGCCATTGTCGGAATAGAGGTAGTTTTTCTGGGTAAAAAGTGTATAATTTGTTCTAGGAGCCTGTCCGGCATAAGCAATTTCGGCTGCAATTGCCGCTTTTTGCCTGCGCCTTTGCGCCGCTCAACTTACAACCTCCGTCGAGGGTGCTCGTTTCGCGGCGCTTCGGCTCGGCCTCAAAATCGTCAATTTCGCCAGGAAAGCCTTATGTCGGACAGGCTCCTAGGTTAGCAATTAAGAACTATAAGGGGGAAATTGTGAAAAAAATTATGA
>MNUR01000105.1 GCA_001871115.1 Elusimicrobia bacterium CG1_02_56_21
TCTACCATCTTCTTCCAGGCGGGAGATCTGATGATGGGAACTTGTCTTGTCACTATTCCTCTAGGAGCCTGTCCGACATAAGGCTTTCATGACGAAATTGTCTATTTTGGAGCCGAGCCGAAGCGCCGCGAGACGAGCACCCTCAACGGAGGTTGTGAGTTGAGCGGCGCGAAAGCGCAGGACAAAAGGGACAATTGCAGGCGAAATTGCTTATGTCGGACAGGCTCCTAGAGGATTGGAGGATTAGCCTAAGGCGTTGAAACCTTATAACTAGTCCTCCAATCCTCTATTACTCCGTCCTCCATTTTACCCATGGGGCAAAATGTTCAGTTTGAGCAGGTCCCGGCTGGTGCGGCGGCTGTCTTTTACGAATATGCGCCAGCCCTTTATCAGGTTCCGGCGCTCTGCCTCTCCTATCGCCGGCTCAAATACCCTGTCGGACACTTTCGGGGTCCATTCAGGCTCAAGCCCCAGGCCCCGGGCGGCGGCCAGGCCGGTTCCCATGGCTGTGGCTTCGCTTTCTTCAAGCGCGACCAGGCGAACCCCGGTAATATCGGCCTGGAACTGCAGCAGCCAGTCTATTTTGGAAAGCCCGCCTGAAACTTTGAGCTCCCCTATCTTTATCCCTTTTTTTCTCAGCAGGTCGAAAGCGTCCCCTACCATATAAGCTATTCCCTCGGTAACCCCGCGCACCACGTCGTATTTGTCGGTGCGGGATGAGAACCCGGTAAAAGTGGTAAAGGTGGTGAAATCCCAGTAAGGCGCTCCGAGGCCGCCTATAGCCGGAAGACAGTGCACCCGGTTCTTTGATTTGCGGCACATCCCGTCAACGTCGCCGATATCTTCAAAAAGGCCGAAATTCTGGCGTAGCCACTCCAGGGCGGTCCCGGCGGAATTGACGGTACTCTCGCTAAAATAACAGACATTTTTCCTGCCCTTTCCCTTCTGCCAGCCTATAGAGTTAAGCAGGCCGCGTATTTTAAGCGGGGCACTGCCGGTATTTACCAGCAGGAACGCGCCGGTACCGTAATTAAGGGCGGCGGAATCAGGCTTTTCAAGCCCCAGGCCCAGCATGGCGGCCTGCTGGTCTCCGAGCATGGCCGTTACCGGGATCCGGCGGCCGCCGGCTTCTATCTGCGCCAGGGGGCCGATACTCGGTTTTATTTCCGGCAGAAATTCCCGGGACACTCCGAAAGCGGAAAGCAGCTTCGGCTCCCAGCTGAAACGCCGCAGGTTTAAGAGGAGCGTGCGCTGGGCCATGGATGGGTCCGTTACAAAACTTTTACCTCCGGAAAGACGCCAGATTAAATAGGTGGCTACCGGGGCGATAAGGAGGCGCCCGCCGGCGGCTGCCGCTTTGACCTCGGGATAGTTTTCCAGGGCCCAGGCTATTTTGGAAGCGCTGTAATAAGGCGTTTTATAAAGCCCCGTCAGGCCGTGTATCTTTGTATTGGAGAGAGGGATCTTTGAAAGCAGGTCGAGAGCGCGGCCGTCCTGCCAGCTGAGGGCGGGGGCCAGCGGCGCTCCGGTATTCTTGTCCCAGAAGACTATGGTGGAGCGCTGCGCGGCTATGCCGAGGGCAGCGACCTCGGAACCCGCGGGCAGCTTGCCCAGCACTTCACTCAGGCTGTCAGACTGGGAGAGAAAAAGTTTTTCTGCGTCGTATTCTGCGCGGCCGGGGGAGGGATAGGCGGCCTCTATTTTGCGCCGGGCTTTATAGCGGATCCTGCCTTCCAGGTCGAAAGCGAGGGCGCGGGAACTGGAGCTTCCCTGGTCGAGCACGATAATAAATTTTTCAGGCATATTCCCTTTAACGTAATGTGGCAGCGGAGTTTCACGGAGGGGCGGCGGGGGATTGCCCCGCGAACCCGCGACGGTTTCCGAAGCTCTGCTAGTGCCGTATCAAAGGGCTATGCCCCTCAGACGGCCATCTTACAGGGTGCGCGGGATAGAATCCCTGACAGGACCCCGACTATGCATCCTTGCGGCTTTTAATTAATTTCTCTTTAGACTTTAGGTCCGGGAGGACTGATGACAACTTATAAAAAAAGCGGCGTGGATATTAAACTCGCGGATAAATTTACAGAATTCCTTGAAAAAAAATCCAAAGCAATAGGCGGTTTCGCCGGCCTGCTGCCCATAGCCGAAACCAAGAACGAGTTCAGCATGGTCGCTTCTACCGACGGCGTAGGTACCAAGCTCAAGCTCGCTTTTCTCCTGGATAAGCACAACACTATAGGCATAGACCTCGTAGCAATGTGCGTTAACGACCTGCTCTGCTGCGGGGCCCGGCCTATGATCTTTTTGGACTATTACGCCACGGGCAAACTGGACCTTGAACGCTCCAAAAAGATAATAGAAGGAATAATGGAGGGCTGCCGGCAGGGCGAGTCCGCGCTGCTGGGAGGGGAAACCGCGGAGATGCCAGGTTTTTACCGGCCCGGCGAGTACGACCTGGCCGGGTTCTCCGTGGGCATAGTTAAGAACTCTGAAATCCTTAACGGGAAGCAAGTGCGCCCCGGCGACATCCTTATCGGCCTCAAATCAACCGGCTTTCATTCTAACGGCTTTTCGCTTATCCGCAAAATACTCGACGATAAAAAGCTGCTTAAGAAATACGCCTCCCGGCTGCTTACCCCTACAAAGATCTATGTTAAGGACATAAATAAACTGCGGGCCGGCCTGCGCAGGAAACGACAGGACGTGCTGGCCCTGGCCCATATAACCGGTGCGGGTATCCCCGGAAACCTGCCGCGGGTACTGCCTAAAAACGTGTCGGCGGTAATGTTCACCGACGCGTGGAAAGTCCCGCCCATAATGCGCGAACTGCAGCGGCTCGGGAATATTCCCGAGGCTGACATGTGGGACTCCTTCAATATGGGCCTGGGGATGATCGCCGTAGTCCGCAAGGAAGCCGTAAAAACGGCCCTTAAAACCCTTAAAGGATCCGTGGTGGCCGGCGAGATCGTTACCGGGAAGAATGAAGTCCTGCTTCAATAAAGCTTCTCGTACATTTTCATCCAACTCAGTTTGCCAAAGGACCTCCAATGAAAAATATCGTTGTATTTGCTTCAGGGAGCGGAACTAATCTGCAGGCTTTGATTGACGCAGCCAAAGACGGCCGGATACTGGGCAGGATTTCGCTGGTGATTTCAAGCAAGACGGGCGCGGGCGCCCTGGAACGCGCCGGCAGGGCCGGAATCCCCTCGCAGACGGTTCTTCCTAAAGATTTTAATTCCCCTGAAGCTTATGACGAGCGTCTGGCGGCCCTCTGCCTGGAGCAGAAGGCCGACCTGGTCTGTCTTGCGGGCTTTATGCTTAAACTCGGCCCTAAAATGCTTTCCTCGTTCAGGGACAGGATACTGAACATCCACCCGGCGCTCCTGCCCGGCTTCGGCGGAAAGGGCTTTTACGGAATGAAGGTACACCAGGCTGTAGTACAGTCAGGGGCCAGGGTGAGCGGCGCTACTGTTCATTTTGTGGACGAAAATTACGACTGCGGGCCAATAATAATCCAGCAGCCCGTGCCGGTATTGCCAGGGGACACCCCCGAGGAGCTCGCTAAAAGAGTGAATGCGGCCGAGCTTGCCATATATCCAAAGGCTGCGGCTTTGTTCTGCTCGGGCCATTTGCAAGTCAAAGGACGCAGCGTAGAGATCTCCGGGCCTCAGCCTGAAACGGAGAAAGTGCGCCGGGCGCTTATCTCGGTTTCGGATAAAAGCGGAGCTGTGGAATTTTGTAAAGGCCTGGCGGCGGCCGGGGTGGAGGTGGTCTCCACTTCCGGAACCTATAAACTGCTTAAAGAGGCCGGAATACCGGTCCGCGCGCTGGAAACCCTGACAGGTTTCCCCGAAATGCTGGATGGGCGGGTCAAGACTTTACACCCCGCCGTTCATGGCGGCATCCTTTACAGAAGGGATAACCCCGCGCATGTGGAGACTGTCTTTAAATTCGGCATAGAACCGATAGATATGGTCGTAGCGAATCTTTACCCTTTCGCCGAGACGGCCAAAAAAGCCGCGCCCTGGTCCGACGAGCTTATAGAGAATATAGACATAGGGGGCGTGGCCCTGCTGCGCGCCGCCGCCAAGAACTATCAGTCCGTTGCTGTGCTGACCTCTCCGGCCGACTACGGCCCGGTACTTGCGGCTATGAGCGCCGGCTCGGGCACTATCCCTCCGGAGCTGAAAAAAGAACTTGCGGTAAAAGCTTTCGCCCATACCGCCGCTTATGATAAGGCCATAGCAACTGAACTTTCGAAGACCGGGCCCGGGTCCTTCCCGTCAGTCCTTGAGGTCGGTCTTAAAAAGATAAATGAGCTGCGCTACGGGGAGAACCCGCACCAGGTCTGCGCGCTTTATTCCAGAAAAGAAGGATTGCCCTTCATTCAGCTGCAGGGAAAGGCGCTCTCTTATAATAATATCCTGGACGCTTACGGAACTTGCCAGGCCGTGCGTGAGTTTGAAAAGCCGGCCGCTGTCATCTTTAAGCACGTCACGCCCTGTGGCCTCGGAACCGGGGCCGACATCGCGGAAGCTTTTGAGCGGGCCTGGAGCACCGACCCGCTGTCCGCGTTCGGAGGGATCATAGCGGTGAACCGCAGCCTGGACGGCAGGATTGCCGAGTTCCTGGCCAGGAAATTCGTGGAAGTTATCTGCGCCCCGGACTATGACGAAAGGGCTCTCGAGATATTCTCCAAAAAAACCAATCTGCGCCTCCTCAAATGGGGGAGCTTCCCGTCCGACAACCTTGTGCTGCGCTCGGTCGGCGACGAAGTTCTGGTCAGCTCCGACGACAAGCTTCTGCTGGGGGATAAATGGGACGTTCCTACGAAGCGCAAGCCCACCAAAGAAGAGGAAGAAGCGTTGCGTTTTGCCTGGACGGCGGCAAAGTATGTGCGCTCGAACGCGATAGTGCTGGCCGATACCTGCCGCACGGTCGGCATCGGTGCGGGACAGATGTCCCGGGTGGACTCGGTTTACATGGCAGGGCACAAATTAGAGGCTTTTCTTAAGGATAACCCGAAGCCAAAAACCATGGTCATGGCCTCCGACGCTTTCTTCCCTTTCCCTGACGCGCTTGAAGAAGGCGTGAAGCTTGGAGCCACAGCTGTAATACAGCCGGGCGGGTCGGTCAAAGATAAAGATGTAGTAGAGGCCGCCGACCGGCTGGGGATCGCTATGGTCCTGACCGGCCTGCGGCATTTCAGGCATTAAAATAAATGCGGGAGCAGTAACCGCCAGGCTAAAACCTGGCGCGGGCCTGAGTAATGCTCCCGGGTTCAATTCACGGCGGGGAAATAAATAGTGAATACGGCGCCGCCGCCGGGGCGGTTGGAGGCGAAAATATGGCCCTTGTTCTGGTTTACTATGCCGTAGACGGTAGAAAGACCGAGGCCGGTCCCCTTTCCTTTAGGTTTGGTGGTGAAGAACGGGTCGAAGATGTTCGGCAGAACTTCTTTGGGGATCCCCGGCCCGGTGTCTGAAATTTCAAAGACGGCGTAAGTTCCTTCCGGCAGGGAGGGGGGGATGTCCGAAGCCCCGGAGTTAAAGGTATTTATCATTATACCGCCGGAGCCGTTTATAGCGTCTTTGGCGTTAATAACCAAATTCATTACCGCCTGCTTGAAG
>MNUR01000076.1 GCA_001871115.1 Elusimicrobia bacterium CG1_02_56_21
GCTTCTTGAGGCCGTACGCCCCTCCATTTCCCCGCTGGATAGCCGGGCAAAACTTAAACCCATCTTCCAGCCAGCCGACCCCGGCAGGGTGAAACCCGCCCCGGCAAAATCATGTGCCGAACCCAGGAACCAGGCGCTGTGACTTAAAGCGGCTTCGCCGTGCTTTATAGAAGCAAGCCCGGCAGGATTATAGCTGATAGCGCTTATCCCCATGGCTGAAGCAGCGCCGGCTGAAGACATGGCGCCCGCCCGGGCGTCCGTGTCTATGCGCAGGAACTCTGCGCCGCTTTCCAGCGCCTGACTTATCTTTACGGAAGGAGTAAAAACAAAGGCAAGCGCAGCGGCTAAAACCCATGGTCTTGAAAGCAGGTAAACAGTGCGGTTCATCATCTCATGAGGGTTAGTTTTATTTTTCATAATCCCTCCTTATCTCACCACCGCGAATTTGCCGGTTTTCTTAAGCTTAACCCCGGCCTTCTGCGCCTCTATGTAGTAAAGGTAGACCCCGCTTGGAATATGGCCGCTCCATGTGTACTCATAGGCGTAGCTGAGGCCATTACCGTCATCCAATTCGGCAGGCAGCCCGGTAAGCGTGTGCTCATGTGCCGCCCTGCCGCTTACGGTGTAGATAGTTATTTTCACGCTGTCGGCTATGCCGGTCTCTATATGGAATACGGGGGCTTCAGTTCCTTTAGCCGGGTTCGGGAACACATAAACCTCGCCCAGCCTGAACGCCGCGTCTGGGCCGGCAAGGACGCCGAAGTTACTGGCGGGCATAGCCGCCGCCCTGGTCTTCGGCCCGCCGCCGGGCGCAGGGGCGGCCGCCGGCAAGGCCTCTCCTGACTGCAGGATATTGCCTGTGCCGCTCACTTTGGCCGTCTTTACGAAGTAGTGCCCGCCCAGCAACGCGTTGCCGGTAAGCTTCAGCTCAGCATAAGGCGCATAAACATAAGCCGCCAGATCCCCGCCGCCGGTGAATATCAGTTCGGACGCGGTACTTATGACAAGATTAAGCCCGGAAGAAGCGCCATCCGCATTCAGGGAACTGCCGCCGGTTATTTTTACGTCACCAGCCACCAGTATATCCACCTTGCCGTCTATGCGCACATTGCAGCCGCCGGAAAGGTCTATACCATTGAAGTAATAAGTCCCGGTTGTCAGCGTCAGGTCCATATTAGCCGAAGCCACCAGGCCGCCGCCGCGCACATACTGCGCCGGCACAAGGGTATTGTTATTTATAGCGGAGGCTCTGGCCACTATATACGCCATATCCAGCGGCTCGGGATTGAACCCAGCGGCCACGGGCGCCTGTATGCCGGTTATCTGCGCTTTACCCTTTAGTGTGATAGAGGAAGCATACACGTCGCCAAGTATACGCGGGTTGCCGTTAAGTTCCACAACGCCCATCGATTCTACACGCCCCGTGATATCCGCGGATCCCGTCATATCAAGCCTGTCCACGACCACAAGCGCGTCGTTCTGCAGGGCGCTCACCGCAAGTTTCATTTCAGCGAGGTTCCCGATATTGCCTACATTATCCACCGCCCAGCATCTGACTAAATACGTTCCCTGGGCGGGAATACGGAACGGCTCTATATAATTCAGCGTTCCGGAGGTGTTCCCATTGGCGTCTATCAGTTCGTAATATACGCTCTTCAATCCCGAGGTCAGGCCGGCAGTTCCGGGATCGACGGCAGTCAGCGTCAGTAAGGTTTCCGGCGTGATCACAGGCAGGCCAAAAGCCTCTAACCTGGGCGCACCGAGCTTTATTGTTGCCACAGGCGGCGTATTATCCACAATAATAGTCTGGGACCGCTGAGCCTCGCTGTTCTGCACTTTGTCGAGGCTGTAATATACCAGCGCATGCAGACCTTCCGCGGGTATGGTGAAACTGCCGCTATAAACCTGCCAGACCACGTCGTCCAGCTTATACTTGGTCAACATCAGGCCGCTGGCCGCGCCGCCGGAACTGATATCAATGCCGCTAAGCGCCAGGCCGGAGACCTGATTCACAAACACCCTGCCACCGCCGTTGTAGGATGCTCCCGTTACACTGAATGTAGTTTGCGGCGGGGTATTATCCAGCATGAAACTCCAGACTGTCGGCGTCCCAGTATTATTGACACCTGTATAAGTAATGTCCTATGCTATGGGCTGGAGGTGCGCCATGCGCCCATACGGCAGCCCGAAACAATTGGAACAACGGCGTTTGCAGGCCGCCGTTCTGTTTAAAAATGGATTCCAGCCTGTTGAAATCGCAAAAAGACTCAAAGTCGACCGCCGGTCCGTTCGCCGCTGGAAGGCCAGTTACCTGAATGACGGGCCCAAAAGCCTGAAGGCCCAGCCGGCAGCCGGACGCCCCCCGAAACTCTCCGCTAAGCGCAGACCTCAACTGGAAAAACTGCTGTTGAAAGGCGCTCAAGACGCTGGATATTCCACAGAGCTTTGGACATGCCCACGCGTGGCAGCTCTGATTGAGAAGGTGTTTCACATCCATTATCATGTTGACCATATCAGCAGACTCCTGCGCTCCCTGGGATGGACCCCGCAAAAACCTGAACGACTGGCTCGGGAGCGTGACGAAAAAGCTATCAAACAATGGGTCCGAACAACCTGGCCTCGCATTAAAAAAAAGCCAAAAAACTGAACGCCCGGCTTGTTTTCATAGACGAATCCGGCTTTATGATGGCTCCGCTTGTCCGCAGGACCTGGGCACCGCGCGGCTCCACCCCGATTATCTATCAAAAGACGCGCTCCCATCGTAAAGTGTCGGCGATAGCCGCTTTAACCCTGCCGCCGCACTATGAGCGGGTCGGGCTTTATTTTTCACTTCATACTGACGCCAATATTACAGCCCCGCGTATCGTGCGGTTTTTACGCTCGCTTACCCGTCAGATACAGAAGCCGCTTCTTATCGTTTGGGACAGGCTCAACACACATCGCGCCGTCCTTGTAAAACGCTGGCTGGAAAAGCATCCGAATGTGCATATCGAGTTTCTTCCTCCATACGCCCCGGAACTTAATCCGGTCGAGCCGCTTTGGGGCTACCTCAAAGGGAACCCTCTCGCCAACTGGGCGCCGAAAGACCTCAGCGAATTGTCGCTTGCTACGCGGTATCACGCAGGGCGGCTGCGTCGCAGGGGTAAACTTTTAAGATCTTTCCTTTACGCCACGCCACTTTTTTCATGCCGTAAATAGGACATTACTTATGCATGTCTCAATAAATGGTGTTTAACGGTGCTGTGTAACCCAAGTCACGTCCCCATCTAGTTTATAGCACACGATTCTACTTCCAGCAAGACCTGTTCTATAGATATCAATAAGATTAATAATTCCTTAAACCCAGCCCTTAAGGGGCAGCGTGGCCCTGGCGGTACTTTCCTGCACATACTTGCCGTCCGCAAGGGTGGGCTCCGCGGAAAGGGTGTAGGTATTTCCGGTGTAGGTCCAGGTACTGACCAGGGGCTCGCCGCCTATGGCGTCTTTATATATAGTGACAGCCGCCAGCCCCGAGCCGCTGTCGGTATAGGTGAACCTGGCCTGGTTGACCGGCAGGTTTATAGGCGCCGCTTCGGTACCGCAGTCACCGGGGCAGCTGTACCCGGTGTCACGGGCCGTCCAGGTTATTACCGGCGAAGAAACCTCTACCCTGAAACTGTGAAGACGGTCTATCCCGCCCATGCCCTGCATCCTGCCGGTAGCCGGGTCGCGGGTAAGCTCGGCGGCGGGAAGGATCTCGGTACGCCAGGGGTACAGCTCCAGCAGGCCTTTGGCGGCTATATCGGTGCTGGTCACCAGCAGGGAGACCAGCGCATCCTGCGGGGAGTAGATGCCCAAATGCCCTTCCGCTTTGCTCTTATGCGTGGCGGTGTCGTAGAAGAGCTCGGTGGTTATTGAAGTTCCGTTATCGAGCCAGGCGGAGATAAGGTTCTTGTCCATCTGCTCGCTGAAGGTGAATACCGCGTTGTACTCGCCGTTTGTAAGGGGGGTCTCCGTGAAGGGGCCGGTAGAGCCCAGTACCTCCCCGTTCAGGGACCAGAACCGGTGATAGACCGGCGTGGAGAACCCGGGCCCGGAATTAAATACCTTCACGTCTTCAAGATACGGACGGAAATTATCTATGCCCACTAAAACCGGGCTGCTGACGAACATTTCATTAGGGTCCCGGTCCACGCTTTCAGCCACGGCGAGCAAGGCATATTCACCATCGGGATAAGCCGCATCCTGGCTGCGGTATGCAAGGCCGGGAACTAATTCATTCTGGAAGTTTTTATTTATCCGCGTGTTCCACTGGTTGAAGACGAAGTTGGTTATAGGCTTGAATTCCAAACTCCCCTCAGGGAGAAGACCGGTCCGTTGCCCGTCGCTTTTGTATAAACCCCCGGTATTATTAATAAAGGGCGGGAAAGCGTTATCATTCTCGGCGGTACTGCCGCCATAATCAAATTCGGCGCGGAAGGGATCGCTTAAATCTGGAAGCTGGTTGGGCATAGTTTTTTGGACACCTCTGCTGCCATTTATCAGATACGTATTGTACGGCATTGCGGCCATGAAATCGGCGGCGCTTGTGACGGCCCCCGTGGGAACAGCGAAGATCCTAACGCGGTCAAGCTCATAGGCGTGGTAGGCTTGGTAGTCCGCACCAACCGGTCTTTGGCGTATAGCTGCGCCTGGCCAGCAGTTTTTCCACCCCGTCGGACAAATCGGCATTGGCGCCGGTAAGCACGGCTACCGTAAAGGAACCCACCTGCTGCACGTTAACCAGGGGGCCCGAAGAGGTAAAGGCCAGGTCCGGCCCCACGTCGAAGTATCCCTCCAGCCACCCGGCTTTGGTGCGCCCCAGCGCCCCGGCAAGCAACCCAGGCGCGGCCAGCAGGTCCGCTG
>MNUR01000099.1 GCA_001871115.1 Elusimicrobia bacterium CG1_02_56_21
GGTTTCCTACAACTACAGGGCTATGCAGAAGCGCCTGGACGCGAACGGTTTCGACACCAGCATCTCCGGCGACAACGGGACCAACCCCCTCGACATCGTACGCAGCCTGGCGCACGCGGCGACCAAGTTCATAGAGAAGATCACTTCCGTCAAAGAAGAGTCAACCTGGAAAGGCCAGTCAGAGCGCCTGGCCAAAGTGGCGGCCCACGGAGAGATGAAGTACGAAGACTTCCTTAAAGTGGTGATCCAGCTGGTGGACACCAGGCACCTCTCCTCCGAGATCTACGTGCACACCGACAAGCGCGTAAAAGGCGAGGAAGACGTGAACCAGAATTACACCATGTTCAATACCCGCGACAACGGCTTCGACAATACCATCGCCAGCGTCACTCAGATGCAGCAGCGCTTCGCTGAACCGACCGACCTGACGGACTAAACCAGGATTACCATGAACCCATCGCCCCCCGGTGAACGGGGGGCGATTTATTTTTTAAGTACGGAGGAAAACCGCGCGGATAGAACACTGACGGAATGATGCGGAATTATGCGGACCACTGGAAACCGCGGCGGTCCAAACTCCGGTTTGCCGGCAATTCCCGCTATGGGGACACGGACCGGCCTGGGATTGTCCGGCTGCGGAAGGCCGGATTGGAAATTCAAATCCGGTCTTCTTACGAAGACCGGATTTAAATTATGGAGGTGCCGGGATTCGCACCCGGGTCCGCCAACCGCTTGTCAGAACCGCTACAGGCTTAGCCCTGAGTTTGTCTCGGCCGGGATTAGATCAAGGCAACAATTCCCGGCCATGCTCCGTATTGTCTTAAGCCTACGCGGGACGAAGTGCGCTCCCGTAGGCAGCAGCCTGAATTTAACGCAGTATAACCCGCTCAGGCGGGTAGGCTATAAGCGAGGCACACTTAAGCGTGCGCCCAGGCCATCTCGTTGGAGTTGGCTTTTATGTTTTTTGACCCTGTTTTGCATGGCCTGGTCAACCATGACCTGCTGATCTGACAGAACAAGTTAACGTCGAACCTATTCACCCCCGTTTGCCGCGCCTGAGCCGGAGGCCTCAACGGCCTTCCCCGGCCTCTTATATTAAGCGGCCGGTGACTCTGCGCAAAACGGATTCTCAAAGAACAATTCACTGACGCTTCCTGCCTATATTCTAGCAGGTTTTCATTGGAGAAACCATAGCTATCCCCTGGAGAAGCCGGGCTTCCGGATAATCATATTTATTCAGGCCAATGGGCCTACTCCCGGGAGGTCCAAAGACTAGGCTTTTTTAAACTTTAGACCCTAGTGCAAAACCCCGCGGGAAGGTATCATATAGGTATGACAAATCGCAAAAACATTATCTCTGCCGCAATTCTCCTCGGTACCCTCTTCCCCTTAATTTCATCCGGCAACGCCTACGCCCAAGCCGGAGCCTACTCCGCCCTGGCTGCCGGCGCCGGAGACATCAGCATACCGGCCCCCGAAGCCCCGCCGGCCGCTTTCGCCTCCATCAGCGGAGATAAATCCGCCAGCAGGGAATCACTCCGGATAATAAAGATGAGCGACCAGGCCATAGCGGCCTGCTCCCTTGAGCAGAGGCTGCAGATGCTGAAAACCCTGGTAAGAGACTCCAGCCCGAACAACAACAATTCAGACAGCACCGACTGGGACCAGAAAGATGTGGAAGACACTATCCTGCGCGTTCTCGACTCGGCCAAAGACGCCGCGGACTTTGACTATATGTATTACCGCATAGGCAAAGACAAGCTGGAATATTCCGTAGGCTGGTATAAAGACATAGTAGAGCGGGTCAGGAAATACCGCAAAACCGCCGTCCCGGGGGACTGGGCAGGCCTGGCCAAATATGTAAATACCGTATCGGAGTCGGCCCATTCCGGCCGCAACCTTATAAAGTTCCTGATAGACGGCAATGAAGTTATAGCCGAAGCCAAGACAGCCCTGGGCAATGCGAAAAAATCCATACATATAGAAGTGTTCCAGCTCCAGCCCGACCGTATAGGGCAGGGCCTTGCCGACCTGCTTATAGCCAAATCCAAGGCCGGCCTGACGGTGCGCCTGATGATAGACGAGCACGGCTCAAGCGCGGAAGACGATAAAAAACTGATAATGATGCTTGATTCTATGCGTGCTAACGGGGTACAGATCATAGTAAAGAAAGCCCCTTTCCTTAAAAAGCACCTGGACCACCGCAAAGTGGTGGTGATAGACGGGAAAGTAGGTTTCACCGGCGGAATGAATATAGGCAGGTGGTACCAGGTAGAATGGCATGACCAGCAGACCCTGATAGAGGGCCCGGCTGTGGCAAAGCTGCAGGAGGCTTTCATTGAGCGCTGGAAGGCGGCCAAAGGCAGCATCGGCGCCGGAGAAGACCTGTTCCCGGCCATAGAGGAATATCCCGGCGGCGCCCAGACCCAGGTGATACAGCATATCGGCCTGCGCGACCAGAACATTAAAGCTATGTACCTCCGCGCAATAGGCACGGCGCAGAAATCCATAAAGATAGCTAACCCCTACTTCACGGACGAAGACGTGGTAGAAGCCCTCCGCTGGGCGGGCAAGCGCGGGGTAAAAGTGCAGCTGGTTCTGCCCCAGGATAACGATATAGCCATAGTCCAGCACGCCTCCCGTTCCTACTACCGCAAACTGATAAAGGCCGGCGTAGAGATCTATGAATACAAGGGCCGTATGGCGCATGAGAAAGTGGCGGTTTTCGACGGACGGTTCGCCACCTTCGGCTCCTCCAACCTGGACGCGCGCAGCCTCTACAATAACGACGAATTGAACCTGATCATCACCGATTACCGGGTGGCGCAGGAAATTGAGATGCGCCTGTTCGACGCGGACCTGCCAGAAAGCGAACTGATGAATAACTACTCTCCTACTTTGCTCGACCATCTGGCCGGACACTTTTCCGGGCTGCTCTAAAACAGCAGGAGATAAAAAAAGCCGCCCGGGGAACCGGGCGGCTTTTTTTGCGGTTTTCAGGAAGCCAGGATAGCCGCCGCCCGCGAGATATCCGCAAGCGGGTCTTCAACGGAAGAGATCTTTATGCCGTCCCCTGACTTTGAAGGCAGGAAAGAGAGCCGGGAACCAAAGAAATTATTCCAGCCGCCTATCACTTTAGCGTCCACCTTGGCTCCGGGCAGGAAGAAAATCTCCAGGTCCTCACCGCGCTGGGTTACCGCGCGCACTGATTTCCTGGCCATAACCTTCTTAAGGCGGATAAGCTCCACCAGGTTCCTGAGCGGCTCGGGGGCCGGCCCGGAGATATCCTCAAAATCCTTAAACAGGCCCGCCAGCTCCGTTTCTTTGGCATTAAGCAGCTTTTTATAGAAATTAAGCCGCTCCATGTCGTCCCCGACGTAATCCTCAGGGATGAAGGCGGACACCAGGATATCCATCTTCGGCTCGGGCAGTTCGCGGGCCTCCAGGCGGCCCTTTATACGGTCTATCTCACCGTTCAGCAGCTTTATATACATTTCAAGACCGATAGAGTTAATAAACCCGTGCTGGCGCACGCCGAGCAGTTCCCCGGCCCCGCGTATTTCCAGATCCCGCATAGCAAGGCGGAAGCCCGACCCGAGCTCAGTAAATTCCTCCAGCGCGGATAGGCGCCTGACAGCGTCCTCGCTGATGGGCGCCGGTTCGTCATTGCCCTCCGCCCTGGATTTCAGAAGCTCCGCCTTCTGCTTGAGACGCTCGGCGCCGTTTTTCATCCAGCCCGGGTAGAAGAGGTAACAGTAAGCCTTCTGCTTTTCCCTTCCTATACGCCCCCGCAGCTGATAAAGCTGGGCCAGGCCGAGCTCATGTGCGTTTTCCACAATCATGGTGTTGACGTTCGGGATATCCAGGCCGGATTCTATAATAGTGGTCGCCATCAAAACGTCATATTTCCCGCCCAGGAACTCCCACATATGCTTTTCTACGGCTTCGGCGCGCAGCTGTCCGTGCACAACGACAACGCGCAAATCCGGCATTATCTTTTTTAAATAGGCTTTGCGGCTTTCTATGGTCTGAACCCGGTTATGCACGTAATAAACCTGGCCGCCGCGCGCCAGCTCATAGGTTACGGCCTCCGCCGCCCCTTTCTCGGAAAAAGGCCGCACAAAGGTGGAAATAGCCTGCCGCCCTACCGGGGCGCTTTCTATCACCGACATTGATTTAAGGGAAGAGAGCGACTGGTATAGAGTGCGGGGGATGGGAGTGGCACTCATCAGCAGGCAGTGCACGCCCTTGGCCATGGATTTTATCCGGTCCTTGTCCTTAACCCCGAAGCGGTGCTCCTCGTCTGCGACCATGAGGCCGAGCCCGGAGAAAGAGATATCCTTCTGCAGCAGGCGATGCGTGCCTACTATTATGTCCACCTTCCCGCGGGCGAGGTCCGCAAGTATTTTCTTCTGCTCCGAAACCGGGACGAAGCGCGAGATCACCCTGATATTCACCGGGAAGCCGGCGAAGCGCTTCTCAAAATTCCTCGCATGCTGGTCCGCCAGGATTGTAGTAGGAACCAGGATAGCAGCCTGCTTCCCGTTCGACACCGCGCGCATAGCGGCGCGCATAGCGACCTCGGTCTTGCCGAAGCCTACGTCCCCGGCCACCAGCCGGTTCATAGGCAGCTCCCCCTCCAGGTCGGCCAGAACCTCGGCAATAGCCCTGGCCTGGTCGGGAGTCTCCTGGAAAGGGAACGAAGCCGCAAACTCCTCTTCCAGGTGGCCGCCATGCGGCAGGGCGGCGGTTTTTACCGAGGCCCGCTCGGCTTCCAG
>MNUR01000069.1 GCA_001871115.1 Elusimicrobia bacterium CG1_02_56_21
ACGAGTTCCGCACCCCGCTGAATTCCATCATAGGCTTCAGCGAAGCGCTGGAGGACAGGCTGTTCGGGCCGCTGAACGCCAAGCAGGGGGAATACCTTGGCCGGGTGCTGGGCAGCAGCCGGCATCTGCTCAATTTGATAAACGACATTTTGGACCTGTCCAAAGTGGAGGCCGGCAGGATGGACTTTGAGCCGGAGCGGGTGGGGCTGAAGGAAGTGCTGGCCGGCGTGAACGCCATGTTCGAGACCAAGGCGGTGGAGCGCGGGCTGGCGCTAAGCCTTGAGGTGGAGCCGGCCGCCGATATAGAGATAGCCGCCGACCGGCGCAAGCTGAAGCAGATAATGTTCAACTTGGTGTCGAACGCGGTTAAATTTACGCCCGCCGGCGGCGCCATAGCGGTGCGGGCCGGCATTAACTGCGGGCGGGAGCTGGCGATAAGCGTGGCCGACAATGGCCCGGGCATAAAAGCGCAGGACCTGCCCAGGTTGTTCAAAGAGTTCGGCCAGTTGGATACGAGTTATACAAAGACGCAGGAAGGGACCGGGCTGGGCCTGGCGCTCACCCGCAAACTGGTGGAAATGCACGGCGGCAGCATAAGCGCGGCGTCGGCGGGTCTTGGAAAGGGCTCCGTCTTCACCTTCACGCTGCCCACCGGAATTCCGGCAGCGAAAGCGGGAAAATAAACAAAAGGAAAATATGGCAAAAATACTTGTAGTAGAGGACAATGAAAACAATACCACTTTGGTGCGCGATATTTTAACCCTGCACGGTCACGAGATAATAGAGGCGAAGAACGGCGAAGAGGGCGTAAAAATGGCCAGGGAGGCCAAGCCGGACCTGATCCTGATGGACATACAGATGCCGGTGATGGACGGTTTTACGGCCGCCAAAGCGCTCCGGGCCGACCCGGCCACTAAGGATATCAAGATAGTCGGGGTCACTTCCTACGCCATGAAAGGCGACAAGGAAAAAGTGCTGGCCGCCGGCTTCGACCTGTACATAGCCAAGCCCATAAACACCCGTGAGCTGCCCGCGCAGATAAAAGAACTGCTGGCTAAAAAATAGGAGCTGTAAAAGTTACTCGTAATGGGTCCACATCCGCAATATCTTTACAGTGTGCGCGGTTTTGTAGACCTGGTAGACGAGGCGGTGCTTGATATTAATGCGCCGGGAATACGCGCCGGCGAGATCGCCCACCAGTTTTTCGTAAGGGGGTGGATTTTGAAAGGGATCGATGCGCAGGACCGCGAACAGGGCGTCGACGCGGCCGCGAAGCCCGGAGGCCTGGATCTTCTTCGCGTCTTTGCAGGCGTCCCGGGTAAAAACAAGGCTCCAGTTCACCATGGAAGTTTCTTGGAGCACTTCGCTATGGGCGTCTTCATGTTTTTAACAAGGGACTCGCGCATGCCGGGAGTGGAGAGAAGATAAAGCGTCTCCTGGATAGCTTCCCAATCCTCGGAGGAAACAAGGACCGCGGAGGCACGGCGCCCTTTTATCTGCACCGGCCTGTGCGAAACGACAGCCGCGTCAATAAGGCTGAAGAGCTGCGCGCGGGCCTGGCTGGTGGTAAGTGTAGTCATAGTCTTATTGTACCAGCTATAGTACCACTAGTCAAGAGCCCGCCCCCGGTGCCGCAAGGCGAGCAGAAACAGTCGACGCCGGAATTTATGTTCTGCATAAAAGAGCGGCGCAAGCGCTGACTAAATATGAGCTACAAAAACAGAATACTTTTCATCGAGGACGACCGGGATTTTTACCGGCTGGCGGAGATAGAGCTGGCCGGCAGCGGCCTGGAATTTGAAAGCGCCCTGGCCGCGGACCGGGCCGGCTGCGCGGAACTGCTGGGAACTTTCCGGCCGGACCTCATAATTTCGGATTATCACCTGCCCGACATAGAGGGCCCGGAGATCCTGAAAATGGCGCAGGCGGGCGCGCCGCTGGCGCCTTTTATCGCGCTGTCCGGGGTAGTTTCCGACCAGAAAGGGTTGGAACTTGAAAAGCTGGGGGCTTTTAAATACCTGCCCAAAGACAGGCTGGGGCGCCTGCCAGGGGCGGCGGCCGCGGCCTTGAGCCGGCTGGCTTATACCCGCCCGAGGATATTGTTTTCAGAGGACGAATCGGCGGATTTTAAGCTTGAGCTCAGGGCGCTGGCCGAAGAGGGGATAAACTGCCTGCCCTGGCGGGGTGAGTCCATGGCCGAACTAGGCGAGGCGCTGGAGCGGTCTTCGCCGGATATCATCATAACCGACTATAGGCTGGCCGGCTTCACGGCCCTGGAGGTTATCGGGCTGGCCCGGCAAAAAGCGCCGCTTGCGCCGGTGATAGTGATCTCGGCCTCGGTGGGGGAAGAAAAAACGGGGGAACTGTTCAGGGCCGGCGCCGCGGACTTCGTGCTGAAAGGCAATCTCCGCAGGCTGGGCCCCGCCGTGCGCAGGGCGATGAAAGTGATAAAGGAAAACATAAGAAGAGAGGCGGCGGAGCGGGAGCTGCGCGAGGCCGTGGAGACGCGCAGGATAATCTTCGACGCGGTGAAGGCCCCGTTTTTCCTGGCTGACGCCAAGGGGAGAATAATACTCGGCAATACCTCCGCATCGGCCGCGCTGGGGCTGGCGGAAATAGAGGGGGCGGATATCTTTTCCGCGCCGGGCCGGTACAGCGCCGAAATAAAAAAAGCCGTGCAGGACTGCGGCAAAAGCGGCGGCCCCGTGGGCCTGGAGCACGAAAGCGGCGGCGCCGCGCTGGAAACCTATGTTTACCCGGTAGCCGTGGCTAAAGGCGAGCGCGCCGAGTTCGCCGTGATCAGCTTCGACATAACCGAGCGTAAGCGGGTGGCGGCCGAGCTGAAAAACAGCGAAGAAAAGTTCCGTAAACTCTTCGAGCACTCGCGCGAAGCCCTGATGACCCTGGAGCCTCCCTCCTGGCGGTTTACTTCCGGGAACCAGGCGATGACAGAGATGTTCGGGGCGAAGAGCGTGGCGGAGTTCCTTTCCTGCACCCCCGGGGACCTGTCGCCGGAGCTGCAGCCGGACGGCGCCGCCTCCGGCGAAAAAGCCAAAGAGATGATAGAAAAAGCCATGAGCGGCGGCTCGCATTTCTTTGAATGGACGCATAAGCGGCTGAACGGCGAGTGTTTCCCCGCCAGCGTTTTGCTGTCGCGCGTCGAATTCGCGGAAAAAAAGTTCCTGCTGGCTACGGTAAAGGACATCACCGGGCCGAAGCTGGCGGAGGCGGCGCTGCGGGCGAGCGAGGCCCGATACCGGGCGCTCTTCGACCAGGCCGGGGATTCTATCCTTATCCTTGAGATGAAGCCGGACGCGGTCCCGATAATAAGGGACGCCAATGCTGCAGCCCTGCTGCTGCACGGCTATACGCGCGAGGAGGTTGTAGGCAAGCCGATCTCATTCCTGGACGCGAAGGATACCCCGCCCGCCCTGATAGCGGAGCGCACCGGCAAGGCGCAGTCCGGCCGGGGGGCGGTATTCACTGCCCGGCACCAGCGCAAGGACGGCTCTGTAATCGATCTGGAGGTCTCGGTGGGGGAGATGGAGGGCGGCGACGGGAGCCTGTTCCTGGATATTTCCCGCGATGTCACAGCGCGCAATCTGGCGGAGGCGGCTGTAAAAGAGGCCGCGGAAATAAAGACGAAGTTCGCCTCCATGGTTTCCCACGAGCTGAGAAGCCCGCTCACCTCCATCCTGGCCGGCGTCGGGCTTGTCCTGGAGGACACGGCGGGCTTGAACGAGGAGCAGAAGACCCTTCTGGAGCTCGCTTACGACAACGCCGTGCGGCTGCGCCGCCTGATAAACAATATCCTGGATTTCCAGAAAATGGCGGCCGGAAAAATGCCTTTTGAGATCTGTGAAAATGATATCAGTACTATAATCCTGGCGACGGCCCGGAGCATGGCCCTGGTGGCGAAAGGCAGAGGCCTGGAGCTGAAAACGGAATTGGCCCCGGGCCTCCCCCTCGCCTGCTTCGACAGCGATAAGATCATACAGGTGCTTACGAACCTGGTGGGCAACGCTATAGCGCATACTGAGAAGGGAACCATTACCGTGAGTTCGTTTTGTGAAAACGGCCTGCTGCAGGTTGCGGTCAGCGATACGGGCTGCGGCATCGGGGCCGGCGACCTGCCTAAACTATTCCGGGCTTTCGAGCAGCTGGGCGCCGGAAAAGACAGGAAGGCCGGCGGCACCGGCCTGGGCCTGGCCATCGCCAAAGAAATAATCCTGGCCCATGGCGGGCGGCTTTGGGCGGAGTCGGAGCCGGGGAAAGGCTCGGTCTTTCATTTTACGCTGCCGCTAAAATGCGGCTAATACTCACCGCGGGTAAATTAGGGACAGCGACCTATTATTTACAGTCTTTAGGTTTGGGTAAAATAGGTCGCTGTCCCTA
>MNUR01000087.1:0-877 GCA_001871115.1 Elusimicrobia bacterium CG1_02_56_21
CCCCGCCCCGGGCGGCAAGTTCCAGCCCATAGCCATACTCTTCCTGCTCCCGGCTGTGCTGATCCTGGCGGTCTTCCTTTTTATCCCCATCATCGCCTCTTTCATCGCCAGCATGACCAACTGGAACATGTACGGAGTTAACGACTGGAGCAAAGTGGTTTTTGTAGGTCTTGAAAACTACTCCGGCCTGCTGCGGGACCCGGTCTTCCTGGCCGGCCTGCGCAATACCCTGGTGTTCGCCTTTATAGGCGTGCCGGTAAGCGTAACGCTCTCGCTGGCCATGGCGCTGGCGCTTAACGCCCAGCTGCTCAAGGCCAAGGCTTTCTTCAGGGTGGCGTACTTTATCCCGGTGATCACCACAATGGTGGCCGTGGCCATGATCTGGCGCTGGCTGTACAACCCCGAGTTTGGCCTGTTCAACCTGGCGCTGGGGTATCTGGGCCTGCCCGGGCAGAACTGGCTGTCCAACCAGTGGCTGGCGCTGCCGTCGCTGATCCTGATGGCGGTCTGGAAGGGCTTCGGCTACAACACCATCATCTTCGTGGCCGCGCTGCAGTCCATCCCCGACTCGCTCTACGAATCCATAGCTATCGACGGCGCAGGCACGCGCCAGGAGTTCTGGTACATCACTCTGCCCATGCTCAGGAACACCGCTTTCTTCGTGATAGTGATGACCACCATAGGCTACCTACAGTTCTTCGCCGAGCCCTACATCATGACCGGCGGCGGCCCGCTTAACAGCACCATGTCCGTGGTGCTCTACATGTACCAGCAGGGCTTCAAGTTCTACAACCTTGGCTACGCCTCGGCCATGGCCTATATCCTGTTCGGGCTTATCTTCGCTTTCACCGCCGTGCAGTTCCGGGTACAGAAAAAG
>MNUR01000087.1:914-5031 GCA_001871115.1 Elusimicrobia bacterium CG1_02_56_21
ATTCGCTTTCTACAGCTTCATGCTGGTGTCCGTGGTCGTCACCCTTTTCCCGTTCGTCTGGATGCTGTCCACCTCTTTCAAGAGCCCCGGAGAGATCTTCACAAAGACCCCGACCATCCTGCCGCAGCTCTGGACGCTGGACGGCTACAGGAACCTTTTCGCCGCGGTCAACATGTGGCTGCACTTCTTCAACAGCGTGATCTACGCGGTCAGTATTACGGCCCTGTCCGTGCTGTTCAACGCCATGGCCGCTTATGCCTTCGCCAAGCTCAGGTTCCCCGGCCGGGAAAGGCTGTTCGCGCTGCTGCTGGTGACCATGATGGTGCCGGGCCAGGTCACCATGCTGCCTGTGTTCCTGATCCTTAAATCCATGGGCCTGCTGAATTCTTACGCCGGGCTGGTGCTGCCGGGCACCGCCGCGGTGTTCGCCATCTTCATGATCCGCCAGTTCATGGCGGAGATCCCCGAAGAGATCCTGGAGGCAGCCCGCATAGACGGCTTCTCGGAATTCGCCATCTTCTGGCGCATCATGCTGCCGCTGTGCAAGCCCATAATAGCCACTCTTACCGTGTTCAGCTTTATCGGCGCGTGGAACGATTTCCTCTGGCCGCTCATCATCATGCTGCGCGAGGACAAGTACACCCTGCCCGTGGCCCTGGCCGGCCTGAACGGCCAGTACAACACCGACTGGGGCCTGCTGATGGCCGGCGCCGTGGTGGTGGTATTGCCCGCGGTGATCATCTTCCTGCTGGCCCAGAAACATTATATAAAGGGCATAGCCGCCGGCGCGGTTAAAGGTTAACATGCTTAAGAACAAATACGGTCATTTTTCCGATGGCGGCGCTTCCTACACGGTCACCGACTGGCGCACCCCCAGGCCCTGGATAAACGTCATCTCCAACGGCCAGTGGGGATTAGCCATCTCCCAGGCAGGCGGGGGGTATTCGTGGCTGGAGCATTCCATGCTCAACCGCATCACCCGCTGGCAGCAGGACACTGTGGGCGACCATTGCGGCAAGTTCCTGCTGCTGCGCGACAACGATACCGGCGAGTCCTGGTCCATAACCCCGCAGCCGCTAAAACCCGCTTTCGAAAAATACAGCTGCGTCCACGGCATGGGCTATACCGTCTTCAACACCCGGGCCTTCGGTATAGAGGCCGAGTGGACCATCTTCGTGCCGCAGAATATTAAGTGCGAAGTCTGGACGCTGAAACTTAAGAACGTCTCCGGCAGGAAGCGCAATATCTCCCTCGTCAGCTACCTGGAGCTGCTGCTGGGTGTTTTTCCCGATTGGCACCGCGAATTCCACAACCTTTTCGTTAAAACGAAGTTCGACCGCAAAACCAACTCCCTCCTGGCCGACTCCAACCTGTGGACCGCACCGCTGCCCGGCGACGCCGGCTGGAACAAGGGCTGGCCTTTCACCGCCGTCTTCGCCGCCAGCGCCGCACCCTCGTCGTACACCTGCGATAAAGAAGAGATCTTCGGCGCCTACAACTCCTGGCACGACGCGCGCTTCCTTAAAGAAGGCGGCGCCCTGTCCGGCAGGACGGGCATGGGCTTTGAGCCCATTATTTCAATGAAGTTCGACCTGGAACTTGCCGACGGCGAGACAAAAGATATCAACTTCATGCTGGGCGCGCTCAAGCACGACACTTTCGCCAAAGATTACCCGGCCTACATCAAGGCGCTCAAGAAACCGCAGGCGCTGCTTAAAGAGACCAGGGACCATTGGCTGGAACTGTGCAACAGGTTCATCGTAAAAACGCCCGAACCCGCAGTGGACGCCCTGGTAAATTACTGGCTAAAGTACCAGACCATCTCCTGCCGCATCCTGGGCCGCAGCGCCTATTACCAGTGCGGCGGAGCCTTCGGCTTCCGCGACCAGTTGCAGGACAGCCAGCTCTACCTGGCGCTGGACCCGGCCAGGACCAAGGCCCAGATCAAAGAGCATGCCACCCACCAGAAGAAAGACGGCACCGTGCAGCATTGGTGGCATCCTATCTCGGAGGAAGGCCGCTTCACGGACATCTCCGACGATCTCCTCTGGCTTCCTTTCGTAGTGGCCGGCTATATCAGCGAAACGTACGACTTAGGCATCCTTAAAGAGAAAGCCGCGTACTTCGACGGCGGCTCCGGCACGGTCTACGAGCATTGCGTGGCCTCCATCGAGCGCGTCTTGAAGCGCCTCAGTCCGCGCGGCCTTACGCTGATGGGCGAGGGGGACTGGAACGACGGCTTGAACGGCGTGGGCGTAAAGTGGAAGGGCGAATCCGTCTGGCTGTCCCAGTTCTTTGTGGTGGTGCTTAATTCCTTTACTGAGCTCTGCGCCCGGCAGGACAAGAACGCTAAGCGCTCCGCGCGCTATGCGCTGGCGGCGCAGAAGCTCAAGATTGCCCTGATGAAGCACGCTTTCAAAGGCGACCGGTTCATGCTGGCCACCAAAGACAGCGGCGAAATCCTGGGAATTGAATCATGCAGGCAGGGCAAATTCCACCTTAACCCCCAGACCTGGGCGGTGATCAGCGGCGTGGCGCAAGGCAAAGAGGCCAAAAAGCTCATGGCCCTGACTGAAAAACGGCTTTACCGGGATTACGGCGTGCTCCTGTTCACCCCGGCCTATTCGGTAGTGGACAAGAATATCGGTTATCTTACGCGGTACGCGCCCGGGATACGGGAGAACGGCGGCGTTTACACCCACGCGGCCACCTGGGCCATCTGGGCGCAGGCGCTGGCCGGCAATACTGAAAAAGTTTACGAGACCGTGGCGCGGCTCTGCCCGCCGCTGCTTTCCATGAAGGACGCGGACAAATACAAAGGCGAACCTTACGTGACGCCCGGCAACATAGAGGGCCCCGAATCCATCCACGAAGGCAAAGGCGCGTGGACCTGGTACAGCGGCTCTTCCGCCTGGCTTTTTAAATGTATAACGGAACGCCTCCTGGGCGTGCGCGTAGAGCACGGCAAACTGGTGGTGGACCCCAAGCTGCCGGCGCACTGGGACGGCTTCGCCATGGAGCGCCTGGTGCGCGGCAAGCGTACCCGCATCACCGTGGGCAAACCCGCCGGCACGTTGACCGAGAACTACAAGATAGAAACGGAGACCCTGTGAAAACTTCGACCACGCCTGAAATGCGCGGCGGCAACTTCATCCTCAACGGCAGGCCGACCTTCATCTACTCGGGCGAGTTCCATTACTTCAGGTGCGACCCCAAGGACTGGGCGGACCGCCTGGCTAAAGCCAAAGAAGCCGGCCTCAACGCCGTGGCCTCCTATATCCCCTGGCGCTGGCACGAGGTGAAAGAAGGCGTTTTCGATTTTACCGGGCGCACGCAGCCGCGCAGGAACCTGCTGGAATTCATGCGTCTCGTGAAAGCAAGCGGGCTTTATTTTATTCCCCGCATCGGCCCGGTCTCGAACGGCGAAATGATGAACGAGGGGCTGCCCGACTGGCTTTCCGAGAAATACCCGGAGGTCTTCCTGGCCGCTAACGAGGGGAAAACCATACACCACCAGTCCCCGCCCGCCTATAACAGCCCCAAATTCCTGGCCAAGGTGAAGGCCTGGTATGAGAAGCTGGTCCCCCTGCTCACCTCGTCGCAGTACCCGGCCGGCAACATACCGTTCTTCCAGCTCTGCAATGAGATAGGGATGATAAACTGGCTGGGCAAGATAGGCGACTACGCGCCCTATTCCGACCGCATGTACCGGGACTTCCTTAAAAAGAGGTACGCCGGTATAAAGAAACTCAACTCGGCGTATAAAACTTCCTATAAGGACTTTGCCGGGATCAAGCAGCCCGCCAATATCCTGGAAGAGGGGAACCTCCGCTGCCTGCTGGACTGGGGCGACTACTACAAGGAGTATTACGCCGTTTACTTCGCCAAGCTCCATGCCATGGCCAGGAAGCTCGGCGTCCGCACGCCCGTGCTGGCCAATATACCGCAGTTCTATGACTACGACCTGCGCGGCCGCGGCATCTACTCTCCGACCACCACTATAAAGTTCGGCAAGTTCGCGGAGAAGGTTCCCGGCGTGATCTTCGGCGGCGCCTACCAGATGCGCCGCCTGGATTACGAGAATTTCCATGACATAGCCATAACTACCGCCGTGGTA
>MNUR01000042.1:0-33879 GCA_001871115.1 Elusimicrobia bacterium CG1_02_56_21
CTTGCGACTTCTCCTGATTCGTCAGGAGAATAAAAAAGCACGACTCTCGTCGTGCTGATGCCTTGTGATAACTCCTGATTTCGCCCCTAAACTGCCTTGCGAGCTACCAGGCTGCTCTACCCCGCATATGTATTATAGCACAAGGTTTCGGCAGTTGCAACATTTCACGACCAGAGAATTTATATTTCCGGACGGTGATATGTAGTGATCACTTGGAAAAAGTGATCGTTTAAAAACAGTGATCGGATTTGTGATCGGTTTGGTTGAAAAACCGTGATGTGCTGCCTGGTGATGCCTGCTGATTAACTGCCCCCTATTTCAACCGGAACACATTACGGGGGAAGGTCAGCAGCGCAAAGGCGGAGTCCAAAGAAGGCGTGCGCTCGGTTTTTTACCTGGAGCTGCCGGCTGCGCAGGGCTCTTGTTAAAGCCTTCAGGTTTAAACGAACAGCGGCGCCCCTACAGCGTAGCCAGCATGTCGGCCAGGTCCTCGTATCTATAGGGCTTGACCAGCGCGGCGCGGAAGCCCAGGGCTTTATAATCGGCCATGAGGTTGTCTCCGGAATAGCCGCTGGAGACCACGACTTTGGCCGCCGGGTCCAGCGCCAGCAGTTCCTTTATGGCTTCGGCGCCGCCCATGCCGCCGGGGATGGTGAGGTCCATGATGACGGCTTTAAATGCGCCGGGGCCCCCAAGGGCTTCCTTATAAAGCTTCAGCGCTTCTTTGCCGTCGGCGGCGCAGGCGCTGGTATAGCCCAGGGCCGCCAGCATGCGGGCAAGGGCCTTCTGCACAATCTCTTCGTCGTCCATGACCAGCAGCCGGCCGGTGCCCTTTTGCGCTTTGCCCGGGGCAGCCAGGTCCTGCTGCGGCGCGGCGTCGGCGGCCGGCAGGTAGACAGTGAATTCCGTGCCGGAGCCGGGGCCGGACCTCACCGCTATCTCCCCGCCGTGGTTTTTCACTATGGATTGCACCATGGCCAGCCCCAGGCCGTGCCCGCGCTGCTTGGTGGTAAAATAGGGTTCGAAGATCTTGTCCAGGTATTTGGCCGGTATGCCTACGCCGGTATCGGCCACCGTAAGCCGCAGGTATTTGCCCGGGGGCAGGGGCAGGCCCGTCCCGCCGGCCTGCTCCAGGTTTTCAGCCAGCACTTTCAGCCCGCCCCCCTCCGGCATGGCTTCCAGGGCGTTGCGCAGCAGGTTGTTTACCACCTGGCCCAGCTGCCCCTCGTCGCCGTTCACCGCCCACAGGTCCAGCGGTATGTCCACGAAGGGTTTGGTTTTAGAACCGCGCAGGCCGAAGCTGCACCAGGAGGCCAGCGCGGTTCTGAAGGAGAAGATCTTTTTTACCGGCTGGCCGCCTTTGGCGAAAGTGAGCAGCTGCTGTGTTACTTTATGGGCTTCGGAGGCCGCGGCCAGCATATCCTTAATTGTCTCGCGCGCCTCCCCGTCAAGGCCGCTGCGCGCGTTAAGCACGGACAGGTTGCCTGTAAGACCGGTGAGTATATTGTTAAAGTCGTGCGCGATGCCGCCCGCCAGCTGCCCCAGGGACTCTATCTTCTGCGCATTGGCCAGGTGCAGCGTCATCTGCCGGTTGCGCTTTTCCTGCTCCTCCATTTGCAGGCGGCCCTTAAGCAGGGCCGCTATATGGCCGCCGAGGCGCCCGGCCAGCGAGATTTCTTCAGTTGTATAATCCAGCTTTTTATTGGCCATGGTAATGTGGCCTGCAGGCTGGCCGCCATCCATGAGCGGCAGGCTTAAAAAGCGCTCTATCTTGAGGTGACCCTCAGGCAGTTCAAAACCGGCGGGCTCATTGCCTGCCAGCACCGCCCCGCTCTCCATGGCGCGGCCCCAGGGGCGTTTTGCCCAGTCCGAATGCGGAATGTTCCGCCTCGCGCCTTTATCCGCTATTGTTTGCCGGCCCGCTCCCGAAAAGGCGCAAAACACCATTTCGTCCTGTCCGTTCACATAGCCCATAGCACCGGCCGGGCTGGAGAAGAACTGCAGCACGGCTCCCAGCAAAGCCTGCCAGGTTTCCTCGCCGCTGGTGGTAAGGAAGATCTTGTCTATACCGGTCAGCATGCTTAGCTCGGCGTTCCTGGCGGCCAGCTCCGCCTCGGCTTTTTTGGTGCGCAGCAGGGCGTTTATGGTGGCTACGATAATCTCGCCGTCCACCGGCTGGGTTAAAAAGCCGTCGGCGCCGTTCTCCAGCCCCTTGGTGCGGGAGGAGGTATCCAGGGCGGTGGCGGACATATGCAGCACCGGGATATGAGCCGTGGCCGGGTTCTCTTTTATAGAGCGGCACACCTCAAAGCCGCTCATATCCGGCAGGTTCACATCCAGCAGCACCAGATCCGGCAGGGCCAGGGAGCCGTTTACCGCCTCGGCGCCGGTGGCGGCCTGGGCTACTCTGAAATAGGGCTGCAGCGCCCTTACCGTCAGGCAGCGGCCGCCCTCATCGTCGTTTACCACCAGCACGCCCGGTTTCCTGTTTGCCATAGCTTCCCCCTAATCCTTAATTACCCGCAGCAGCGCGTTTCTTATATCGTCCACCCCGCCCCTGGCGGCCACATCGCCCTTGGAAAGCAGGGCCACGGCATTGCCCTGCTGCTCGGCGCGCTGCTCCGTGCTAAGCGATTGCGAGCTCAGTATAGCCACGGGGATGGCCGCCGTTGCCGGGTCTGTCTGGCGGCTTTTCCTGATTCGTCAGGAGATCCGCTTGCGAGCTGCCAGACTGCTCTACCCCGCGGGGTTACTACACCACTCCGCGGAGAACATAGCAAAGGAAACGTTTACTTTTGGATCTCTAAAGTATCAACTTCTTCCCCGGCCTTATTGTAAACCGACATTTTAAGGTTCTTATCGTTTATGCTGAACACGGCAAAATGATAGACCGGGAGGAACTTGGCGGACCAGTCTTCGTTGCGGCGCTGAATATAGAGAGGCCTCCCCCCGCCGCCAAGAGTGATATAGGTAATGCCGGCGGGGTCGGGCATGCCTTCTTTCACCGGCAGGGTGCGCTCATAATCGTGGTCATGACCCTGCAGGACCATGTCCACTTTGTACTTAAGGAAAAGCGGCTCCAGCGCGGCCACAAGCTCCTCCGAGGTGGGGTGCGCCCCGGTAGAGTAAAGCGGGTGATGAACCACTACGAACTTCCAGGCCTTGTCTTTTGACCTGGCAAGGTAGCGTTCCAGCCATTTATACTGCTTTGAGCCGGGACGCAAGGAGGGCGCGAACTTGGCGCCGCCGAAGTCGTTAGTATCCAGCACGAAGAAGCGGGCGTTCGCGTCGTCGAAGAAATAATAATGGGGCGGCAGCCCGGTCCAGGGGACGCTGTGAAACGGGACAAAATTGGTCCGGATAAAGCCCTTGCCCGCGGCGGTCCTGAAATCCTTGCCGTAATCATGATTGCCGAGAGCAAGGAAAAACGGCGCCCGGGAAAGCAGCCCGGCGTATGGACGGAAATACTGGTCGTCAGCGGTATCGTCGAGGCCGTCCGAAAGCACGTCCCCTGTGTGAACCACAAAATCCGGACTGGTTTTCTCTATCTGCGCCGCAAGCTCGAATTGTTCTTCCGAGGCGGAGCCGGAATCTCCGAAAGCGAGGAAGGAGAAATACGGCTTGTCATCATCCCTGAAAGTAGTAAAGTTCCCTTCAAACGCTTTATACACGCCGGTGCTTTCGTAAGCCGGCAGGTAGACGCGGTAGCAGTGGGTAGTATCCGGCAGAAGACCGAACAGGTCGACTTTATGCTCTTTGCCGTACGCTACCGGAGTAAGAAAGCGTTCGCAATCGGGCGCGCCCCCGTAGGAAACCCAGGAGGGCGAAGACATGTCTGTGCGGTAGCCGACGGTGACCCTGTCTTTGGCCATACTTTCAAGATAAGGCCCGCGCTCAAGCCCGGCGGCTGCGGCCGGCGAGCAGGCAAGCGTTATAAAAACGGCCGCCAGCAGCCCTCTCATTTGGCCTTCCTGCGGGCGGGCGCCTTCTTCCGCGCCGGCGCTTTTTTCTTCGGCGCTTCGGAGGAACTGCCGTCGGACCCGCAGAACAGCGTGGTCACTTTGAACTTCACCGCGTCTATAAGTCCGCGGTCGGTGATCCGGATCTCGGGGATGGGCGGCAGGGTGAGAAAAGACATCGCCATAAAAGGATCGGAAAGCTTGGAGCCCAGGGTTTTGGCGATCTCGTTAAGGCGCTTCTGCTTCTCGCGCACATAATCCGCGCTCCGGTCCGACATAAGCCCGGCCACCGGCAGCGGCAGGGCTTCCAGCACCTGGCCGTTTAGCGCGGCTACAATTCCGCCCTGCATTTTAACTACCTGCACCGCAGCAGTATACATATCCCCGTCATGAGTGCCTACCACTACTATATTATGAGAGTCGTGCGATACAGAGGAGGCTATAGCGCCTTTCTTAAGGCCGAAACCCTTTACCAGGGCCAGGGCTACCCGCCCGCTGGCCATGTGCCGCTCGATTACCGCTATTTTAAGAATGTCTTTCTCCGTGTCCGAAGAAACATAGCCGCCGTCCTCTTTAACTTTCTCTATGGTGGCCTTGGTCACGATCTGGTCCGGGATCACGTTCATAACCCGGGCGTACTTGCCGTGCGATTTAAGGGCGAAATCCTCGTGCTCTATCCAGCGCACGTTTATGGTGCCGCGGGTCTTGCCTTTGTACTCCTTGATGACCCCGGGCTCTATCTCGCCGGCCTTTGAGACCAGGCGGCCGCCCTTGAACACCTTCGAGATCTTCAGCTTCTTCAGGTCGTCGAAGACCACCAGGTCCGCGGCGTAGCCGGGGGCTATAGCGCCCAGGTTCTTGATGCCGAAATATTCGGCCGTATTGATGGTGGCCATCTGGATGGCGCGGATGGGATCCACCCCCAGCCTTATAGCGGTGCGCACCAGGTAATCTATATGCCCTTCGCGGGCTATATCTTCAAGGTGGCGGTCGTCGGTGACGAAGAGGAACTTGCGGGAGTTCTCGGAATTTACCAGCGGCAGGAGGTTCTTCAGGTTCTTGGCGGCGGTGCCCTCCCGGATCATGATATACATCCCGGCGCGCAGCTTCTCGCGCGCTTCCGCCACGTCGGTGCACTCATGGTCGGAGCGGATGCCGGCGGAGACATAGGCGTAGAGCTGCTTGCCCTTGAGCATGGGGGCGTGGCCGTCTATAACTTTATTCCTGGCGATCGCTATCTTCCGCATCACCTCTTCGTTGCGGTTGATGACGCCGGGGTAATCCATCATCTCGCCGATGCCCAGCACGCGCTCGTCGTTGAGGAGGAGGCCCAGGTCATGGGCGGTAAGCTCGGCCCCGGCCGTCTCCAGGCTGGTGGCGGGAACGCAGGAAGGCAGCATCACGTAGACGCTGAGGGGGCTGTCCTCGCTGGAGGCCAGCATGTATTTTATGCCGTCCAGGCCCAGGACGTTGGCGATCTCGTGCGGGTCGATCACGGCGGAGGTGGTGCCGTGCGGCAGCACGACCCGGGCGAATTCGGGGATCTTCACCATCGAGCTCTCGATATGGACGTGGCCGTCGATGAAACCGGGGGAGACATAGGCGCCTTTAAGGTCCATGGTCCTGGCGGCCTTGTAGTCGCCGAAGCCGACCACGCGGCCGTCATGTATGGCGACGTGAGTGTTATGAATGTCGCCGGAGAAAGTGTTTATCACCCGGGCGTTCTTAAGCAGCAGGTCGACGCGCTTGCCGCCGCCTGAAATTTCGATAGTGTTGCCGAGCTTTTTAAGGCGTGAATCCATGTCCATAATACAACCCCTTATTCTTGCAGTTCAATAATAATTTTACCTTGTTATGGCCCGCGGAGCAAAACATATATAATTGTCTGATGGATTTCTTTCAGGTGACCCAGCCTTATCTCCCCCTCGCCTTCCTGGTCTTCCTCGCCGGGTTTGTAGACTCTATAGCCGGCGGCGGGGGGCTGATAACGCTGCCGGCCTACCTGGCCTACGGGCTCAATCCAGCTTTGCTCCTTGGAACCAACAAGCTTTCCTCCTCAATGGGCACCACGGTGGCCGCAGCAAAATTCATTAAAGAAACACGCTTTGAAGCGGACTTCCTTTTTATTCTCATAGTACTGGCCGCGGGAGGCTCCTTCCTCGGAGCTAAAGCCATCTCGGCGGTTCCCCCGGAAATAATACGCTACCTGCTTATAATCATGCTGCCGCCGGTGGCTATTTTCCTGGCCGCCAGAAAAAGCTTCGGGCTGGCTGATACCAGCAAGTCGCATTCGGAAGCGTCGCTGCTGAAGCGCTCCGGAGCGCTCTCTTTCTTTATAAGTTGTTATGACGGACTGCTGGGGCCGGGAACGGGAACCTTCCTGGCTGTAGGTTTTGCCAGGCTTTGCGGTTTCGACCTGCTGCGCTCCACGGCGCTGGCGAAACTGCTCAATTTGGTCTCAAACGTGGCCGCGCTGGCCACTTTTCTTTATCTTGGGCTGGTAGATATAAAACTGGGGCTCGCAATGGGCCTGGCGGGGATGGCCGGGAATTATGCGGGGTCCCGCCTGGCCCTTAAAAAAGGAGCGTGGGTCATACGGCCTATGCTTTTCTCCGTCTCCACGGCCCTGCTGGCAAAAATAGCCTGGGATATGCTCAGGTAGAGCGTCAGCGCAACATCGCTATCAAGCCGAAGCGCCCGGTCTTTTCTCCTTCGCGGCGCCAGGAATAGAACATTTCTTTTTCAGAATAAGTGCAGAGGTGTATAAACTCATGCTTGCTGACGCCTTGCGTCTCAAGCTTTGAACGCAGAAGCCCGCGCAGGCTGAAGAAATGCCGTCCTTCCCTTAGCGTAAGGAACCGTTTGCTTTCATTATCCGGGTAAAAAGCCTTTAGCTTCTCCAGAAAATCCTCTTTCACCGGGTAATTAGCCGCCGAGATCATAGGTGAAATCCCGGCTATTATGTCCGCGGGGTCGCTGCCGTAGCGCAGTTTCATAACCGCCAGCACCGAGCCGTAAATATCCAGCAAAGCCCCCCTCCAGCCGCTGTGGATAACGGCCGCGGCCTTGCGGACCGGGTCATAGAAAGCAGTAAGAGCACAGTCGGCCGAGATAGCCAGCAGGGGGACGCCGGGCGCGGAGGTGACAAGAGCGTCGGTATTTTCAGGAGGTACGCCGCCCCCGGACTCCACTACCGCCACATTAGCGGTATGGCTCTGGCGCATTCTCTCAAGGCGGGCCGGCTCGGCCCCGAGCGCGGCGCAGAAAAGCGCCAGGTTCTGTTCAACCGACTCGGTACTGTCCCCTGAGGCCATGCCCAGGTTAAGCCCCGCGTAAACCCCGGAGCTGACGCCGCCCCGGCGCGTAGAAACGGCGCATTCCAGCCCGGGCAGCCCTTTAAAGATGTCAAAACGCAGCAGTTTCAGTCCGTCTTTTTCTTCAATATGCATTTTCACTTCCCCCTTTCATTCGGCGGCTTTAAGTTTATATTATAACCTTATGGCTTCCCGGTTAAGAGTAAAATTTATAATAAATCCGGCCCCCGAAATACTTGAGGGAATTATAACACTTTACCGCGCCCAGGGCTGGTGGGGGCCAAAAGACAAACCCGCGCGGCTCAGGAAGCTTATAAAGGGCAGTCACTGCTTTGCAACTGCCTCCCTGGACGGCAGAATAATAGGCATCGGGCGCGCTATAAGCGACGGCGCCAGCGACGCCTATATACAGGATATGACCGTCCTTAAAACCGAACGGGGAGCGGGAGCCGGAGCGGCTCTGCTTAAAGCAATTTTGAAGCGCCTTAAGAAAGACGGGGTAAACTGGGTGGGCCTCATCGCCCAGGACAACTCGGATTATTTCTACCGCAAAGCCGGGTTCAGGTCTCTTAAAAAAGCGCATCCTATGATCTCCAAAGAGAGTTATGTTTAACCGCCTTAAACCGGAAGACTACCCGGACCTTAAAAAATATTTCGAAAAGCACCGCTACCCGCTCTGCGAGTATTCCCTGGCCTCCATCATAGCCTGGAACCGCTGCCTTTACGAGGTAAGCTGGAAACCGGACGGGGACCTGCTGCTGATAGCGGAGACCGACATTGAGCCGCCGGCCGCCAGGCGGCTTCTTATGCCTATGCCGGCCCCCTTCCGGGACATCGCGCCTGAAGAACTGGCGGATATCGCCCGCAGAAACCGCCACTGCCGCTATTACTATGTGCCGCAGGATTATTTTGAGAAACATAAAGCCGGCCTGGAAGAATTATTTACAGCGGCAGAGCAGCCCGGCTACACCGACTATCTCTACAATACCCGGGACATGGCCGGGCTTGAGGGCCGCAAATATTCAAAGAAACGCAATCTTATCGCCCAGTTCAACAAACAGACAGCAGCTGCCCGGAATGTACAGGTGGAAGCCCTCACCCCGGCCAATAACAGCGCCTGCCTGACGCTTCTGGACCGCTGGGCGCATGACCCTGAGGCCGGAGCGCACCTGGATATGCTCAACTGCGAGAGGAAAGCCATAGTAAACGGGCTTAAGCATTTCGAACTGCTGGAGCTGGGCGGCGTATTAGTAAAAATAGACGGAGAAATCACGGGGTTCGCCTTCGGCTCCCGTCTTTCCGAAGGCGTTTTTGTTCTGAATTTTGAAAAAGCCCTCGATAATATCAAGGGCCTTTACCAGTTTTTAGATAATGAACTGGCTAAAAACCTCCCGCCCAATTATTCCTTTATAAATAAAGAAAGCGACCTGGGCAAGCCGGGCCTGGCGAAAACCAAAGAATCCTATTATCCAGCCTGCAAGACAAAATCGTTTATGCTTACCCTTAAGTAAGCGTCCTTAAGCCACAGACAGAAAGAAGCCCGGAACTTTCCGGGCTTCTTCTGTTTACAGGTTAATAGAGCTAGATCGCTTTGTAAGGGTTATCGGTCACGCTGAACAGATACACGGCGGCTTTTATATTCTTTGTTACCGTGCTGTTTATAATAGCCGCGCCGGGATAAAAGCCCCTGCCGTCCAGCTCAAAGGTATAGGCGAAGATCCCGCCGGCCGCATAAGCCCAGTCGCAGCTGTCGCCCGTGGCCACGTACATCTCGCTGGATTTATGGGAGTAGTAGCCGGTAATTTTCCCCATCTCCGCGCCCACTTTCTCAAACACCTGTTTATCCTTAAGGTTCGGAATATCGGAATCGCTTCCGCCCCAGGGATAAAGTATCTCGCTGCCGTAGGTGTGGTAGCTGATATGGGTCTTAAGGTTTTTGCGGGCTTCTATAAATTTCTTCACGGCCTGGGACTCGGGCTCGGAGAAGGCTTTGGGGCCGCAGTAAGTGTCCGAGCCGGGATAGGAGGAAGCGCCGGCCTCGCACCACCAGGAATCGTAATTGCGGTTCAGGTCTACTCCGCGGGAACCGTCGGAATTAGTGCTCATATTCTTCCGGTGGTACCTGTAATTGCCGCTCTTTATGTCGTATTCAACGCCGTCAGGGTTCAGCATAGGTATTATGTAAATATCCAGCTTGGCTATATAGTTCTTAATATCCGCGTCGCCCTTATGTTCAAGCAGCCAGGCCGCGAACAGCAAAGGGACCTCGTTAGAGAGATGCTCGCGGGCGTGATGATTGCCTATGTAGAGCGCCCCGGGCTTGGCGCTGGCGGCAGTCCCCTTCGCGCCGGAATTAATGCGCAGGCACCAGATATCGCGCCCCTCGGTGGTCTTGCCGATGGAGAAAAGGGAAGCTATCTCGGGATTTGCGGAAGCCATCTGTTTAAGGAGGCCGGTGGTCTCCTGGAAATTATGATAAGCGGCGTCCCCGGCGGGAAAATCCTTGTTTACCGAGGCGGCATACTCGGCCAGAGTAAGCCTGCTTGTTACGGCGTAAGCTTTGGACGAAAGAAGGTCCATAGTATACGCCCCGGCAAAACCGGAAACGCTGTCTTTGTCTATTTCAACAATATCCAGGCCGGCTTCAAGCAGCCTGGTGCGCGTTTGTTTGTCCGCGGCCTTTACTGTAATCCAGTAGCGGCCATCGGCCCCGGCCGGTGTCGAGACTTTATCCGAAGCGGGCTCCGGTACCGCGACCGGGGCGGCGGATATATGGCTTAAAAGCTGGTCAAAAGAAATATTCGCAGGAGATTCAGTCCCCCCTGCGAATGTATTTAAAGCGATAAAGTTTATCAGTGCTGCCGAGATAAGAAGTTTCTTCATGCTGAAAAGCCTCCACTGCCGCTAATATTGACTAAAATCAATGACTATATAATTATATAGCGCAAAGGCTAAACCGGCAAGGCCAAAGGGCCTAGGCTTATATAGGCCTTAGGGCCTATGTCACAAGTTTTCCATCCTTCCTCCGGCTGATTTGCGGTCTTTCCTGCTAAACCAGGCCTTTCAGCCCCAGGATAGTGTACCAGAGTCCTGCCAGGAGCAGGGTCAGACGGCCTATTTCATTAGCGCGGCGGGTCAGCCAGGGAGTTCCAGGCAGCATGGGAGAAATAAACAGGGAGGCAGCGCAGAAAAATCCGCCGAAATAGAAGAAGCCCTTAGGAATGTCCGCCAGGCCCAGAAGACGGATGAACCCGGAGGCGAAAGGCGGACAGATATTGATCCCGGTCACGAAACCGAGAGCTAGCGGCAGGCGCCTGAAATAAGGGTTAAGGTCTTTTAGAACGCAGGCGCCTGTTTCTCCTGAAACCCCGGCCCCGGCCAGGATAACCATAAGAAGGCCGCAGATCGTCATAGAGGCCGGGAGCAGCCATGCGGGCAGGGTATATTGCCCGGCTTTACCGGCGAGAGAGGCCAGGAGGGCGAAGAGCATATAGGCGGCGAATCGCCCGCCCATGAACTGGATAAAAATATAGAAGTTGAACTTCCAGACGGCTTTCCCCTCCGCCATAAGGTGGGGAGCCAGCAGGGGCAGGCAGGGGGACAGGCAATAAAAGCCCGTAGAAAGGCCGAGCAGAAAGCCTTCGGAGAAAAGTTGCGGCACTTTTAAATATTAACGGCCCGGTTGCAGCGCTTGCACCAGCCCGCTGCTTTGCCGGTATGGTTTTTATGATTAAGCGTCACCGAATCTTTGCAGCCGGGACATTTTACGTCCAGCCCGGAAAGGTCCAGCTTGGAATAGTCTTTCGCAAAGATCTCTTTGCTGGTATAGCGCGGTTCCAGCCATTTTCCTTCGTTCATCCGTCCTCCGTTGTTCCTGATAACAGTTCTTAGCCCTGCGCAAAAATCATATAAAATCCGGAGATCTACAGGGGAAATTAGCGCGGTACCAGCCTGTAAACATCCCGGATAGCCGCCGGGGCCCAGAGCTAAAAAAACGCTGTTCCCGGTAAAAGCGCCGGGCATACAAAAAAATATTCAGCCGGAATAAAACACCCGAAAACTCCGGCAGGAGCTGCTTTCTTCCGTGCGTGATGCGGTGATTTCATTGTTACAGGTCTCAAGTTTGCGCCGCGCAGTATCAGGGCCTTCCCCTCGGAAAACAGGAAGGAGCCGCGGGAGCTCCTAGTCCTCAAAAGAGTCCGCGGTGAAAGAGTAAAGCAGGGCTTTTGGGTCTTTCCAGCAATCGCGCGGCAGCCCCGCTTTCTGTTCGCACAACTCCCCCATAAAATCCTGCTTGTCCTTTATCTGTTCCCAGACCTGCGGAAGAAAAAGGCCGGACTTGCCTTCCTTAACAACTACGGCGCCGTGCACGCCGGGCTTAAAGTCCTCCTGCCGGGCCAACTTGAGCGGCGAAAGCAGGGAGATCTCTATTTTAACGGAGTCAAGTTCCGCCCGCTCCAGCTTCCGGAAGCGGCCGTCCCGGAAAGCGGCGGCCACGGCGCCATACCTGACGGCGTCTGCCAGTGTCATGGACGGAACCGCGGTTCCGACGCAGCCCCTCAGCGCGCCGCCCTTGGTAAGGGTCACAAAAACCGCGGCCGGCAGATTAAGGCGCGGGTCAGCCTCAAGGCCGGCAGGCTTGTCCTTGCCGGAGAAATGATTTTCCAGTGCCAGCCTGGCTTCCTTAAGAAGGGCGGCTTTCTGCCTGGCCGAAAGCTCCGGGGCCGGCTTTCCGGATTTGATAAAAAGCCCTGAAATATAGCCCACCACCCTGTCCCGCGCCGTACCGGGTTTTTCGGCAGAGGACTCTGAAATTTCCAGGGGATAAAAGGACCGCGCACCCAGCACCCGCGCGGCCTCCATGCCGGCCTCCAGCGCGGCCTCCCCGCAGGCGCAGGTTTCCAGCCCCGGTATATTTTTGTTCAGCAGGAACCGCGAGGTGTTCCACACCAGTTCCGGGTCCATACTTTTAATTGCAAGCAGCATTGCCCCGTCTGCCGAAGCCGCCGCGGCCGCCCCGGGATAATGAGAAAAGTCGGTAGAGATAACAAGCAGGACTTTCTTACCTTTAAGAGAGGCTCCCAGCACGGAACCTATAGTCTTAAGTGCCCCGAGGTCTTTAGTGTTAAGGACGGCGGCGAGAAGCCTGAAGGGTTTCTTGAGCCGCCGCTGCAGGAAGGGCAGCTGCACCTCCACGGCATGCTCGCGGAGATGGGCGGAGGGCCTGTCCTCAAAAAGCGGACTGGCCTTTACGAGGGCGGCGGCCAGCTCGCGGTCCGGGAGCACCTTGCCCAGAGGAGTTCTATAAAAATCCGCCGCCAGCAGCGCGGCGCCTTTTACCCCTTCTGTATGTCCCGCCGCGAGTATGACCACGGTATCGTAACTGCCGGCTACCCGGGCATAGGCCAGGCCGGCCAGCCTCCCCGAGTATTCATAACCGGCATGCGGCACAAGTACAGCCGCTATGCTGCCGACGGGCTTTATGCCCCTGCCCGCGGCCAGGTACTGGTCTACTACGTCCGCAAGCACTGCCGGATCGGCGGGATAAAACTGCCCGGCCACAGCGGCTTCGCGGGCGCGGGACTGGCCTGCAGCGGCAATAATTAAAGCCAGGGACAGAATAAAATGTCTCATATCGAGTTTGGAGTAAGCTGCGGCCTGAGAGCCGGAAATTAATTAATAACTGTTCAGGAATTAGAATTAACCAAAGTTTTAATTTCCCCGCCGAAGTTGATACGCACCTTGCAGCGGCCTTTAACTCATCCGGCAGGAAGCGGTCATAGGGCAAAGCCTGCGCTGCGCCCCGTTGCAGAGAGGGCGGGTAAAGGCGCCCGGGCGGACATGGATGTTCTCCGGCTGGTAGAGAGAGGCGAAAGTGGAGGGCGGAGGGCAGAAAGCTATAAGGGCGGCTGCGGCAACAGCCAGAGCGGCGGCCGAAACCGCCCACATCAGCGCTGCCGCAGTCCGCCCTTTAGCGGTCATTTCTTGCGTTCCCCGTTTATCGGGTTAACCTTGTAGAAGTCCTGTATCCGTTTAACTATCTCCGCGCCGGATTCGGCGAAAGAGAACAGCTTCAGGTCCTCGGTGGAGATATAACCCCACTTGGCCATGTTCCGGAAGTTCATAACGTCGGTCCAGTAATCCTCGCCCACAAGCACGATAGGCAGGCTGCTCTTCTTGCCGGTCTGCACCAGCGTCAGAACCTCGAACATTTCGTCCATGGTACCGAAGCCGCCGGGGAAGACCACCAGCGCGCGCGCCCGCATTACAAAATGCATCTTGCGTACGGCGAAGTAGTGGAAGCGGAAGCAGAACTCGGGAGAGACGTAGGGATTGGGGCCCTGCTCCATGTTCAGAGTGATATTGAGGCCTATGCTCTTCTCTCCGGCCTCATGCGCGCCGCGGTTGGCCGCTTCCATTATGCCGGGGCCGCCGCCTGTTACTACCACCAGCTTGCGGTCCCTGGAGATCTCGGTAGTGGAGACCAGCCTGCCGAAGTCGCGGGCCACCTCGTAATACCTGCTGGAGGCCTTCAGTCTTTTCGCCGAAGCCAGTTTATTCTTTAAAACCTTGTCGTTCGGGTTTTTCTTAAGCAGAGCGCTTATTTCGGCGGCGCGGGCCGCGGATTGTTTTTTATCCCAGATGCGGGCGCTGCCGAAAACCACCACGGTCGACTTGACCCCGTACTCGGCCAGGGTCATCTCCGGCTTGAGCAGTTCCAGCTGCAGGCGCACCGGGCGCAGTTCGTCGCGGCTCAAAAATTCCTCGTCCGCGTAGGCTTTCCTGTAAGCTTTTGATTTGCGCAGGGCTAATATTTTCTTGCTGATCCCGGGTTGTTTTTTCACGATGTGACTCCTTATTCCCTAACTGTTCAGATAGAAATTGTGGCTGTCTTTGCGCGCTTGCCAAGCCATTGCGCGGCGGCAGCGGCCATTTTCTCCGGGGTAACCCCGATCTCCGAATAAAGTTCTTCCGGCTTGCCCTGCTCCACATAAGAGTCGGGTATGCCCAGCCGCAGAACCCCGGCCTCTATCCCCGCCGAATTCAGGTATTCAAGCACGGCGGAGCCGAAGCCGCCCGACAGGACATTGTCTTCCGCCGTGATCACGGGCCCGGCCAGGGCCAGTTCTTTAACGAGGGCGGTATCGAGAGGTTTCACAAACCTGAGGTCGGCCACTCCCGCGTCTATGCCGAGCCCTTTAAGGTACTCCGCCGCCTTTACAGCGGGATGCACCCTGCTGCCGATAGCGAGAAAATTGACGTCCCTGCCTTTCCTCAATAGGCGGCCCTTGCCGACCGGCAGGGGCGCCGGATCGGGGTCCATCGCTACGCCGCAGCCCCTGCCGCGCGGATAGCGGAGCAGCGCGGGGCCGCCGCAGGCGAAGGCCGTGGCCAGCATATGTTGAAGCTCGTTTTCGTCGGCGGGAGCCATCACCGTAATATCCGGGATCATTCTGAAAAGGGAGAGATCGAATACGCCGTGGTGGGTAGGGCCGTCCTCCCCTACTATCCCGGCGCGGTCCATAGCTATTACCACGGGCAGTTTCTGCAGGGACACGTCGTGCTGCACCTGGTCGAAGGAGCGCTGCATGAAAGAGGAATAGACGGCGACGACAGGCTTCATGCCGTCCGCGGCCAGGCCGGCCGCGAAGGTTACGGCATGCTCCTCCGCTATCCCTACATCGTAATAGCGCTTTGGGAACTGGTCGCGGAAAAGGTCGAGGCCGGTGCCTTCCGGCATTGCGGCCGTTATTGCGCAGATCTTTCTGTCTTTGGCGGCCAGCTTCACAAGGGTTTTACCGAATACCGAAGTGTAAGTCGGCGCCGCGTTTTCGGACGGGGCCCCGCTGAGGGCTTCCCCTGTTTCTATGTCGAATTTAGGCGTACCGTGGAATTCTATGGGGAAGTCCTCGGCGGGCTCATAACCGCGGCCTTTTTTTGTTACTACGTGAAGCAGCACCGGGCCCTTGAGGCTTTTAACATAACCAAGGACATCTACAAGCTCCGCTACATTATGGCCGTCCACCGGGCCGAAATAGGAAAAGCCCATTTCCTCAAATATCATTCCCGGAAAAAACAACACACGGACGCGTTTTATGATCCTGCGTATTATCCGGCCCCAGAAGTAAAACCGTCCAAGAAAGATCTCGGTCTTGCGCACAGCTCGCTGCACGGAGCCCCTGGTGAGCATTTTTGTAAGTATATGTCCCAGCCGTCCGACCCGCTCGGAGATGAACATCTGGTTGTCGTTAAGGACTACCAGCATATCGGTGCCGAGCTGCCCCACATTCTGCATGGCCTCCCAGGACATCCCCCCCGTAAGAGCGCCGTCCGCCACTACGGCCACCACGCGGTGGCGCTCTCCGGCCTGGTCGCGCGCCGCGGCCATGCCGGCGGCGGCGGAAAGAGCCGTCGAGGCGTGCCCGGCGCCGAAAGCGTCATACTCGGACTCGTAGCGCTTGAGAAACCCGGAGATGCCGCCCCGGGTGCGGATAGTGCGGAATTTGCCGGCGCGCCCGGTCAGTATCTTATGCGCGTAAGTCTGGTGTCCGGTGTCGAAAACCAGGCGGTCGCGCGGGGTATCAAAAACGTAATGAAGGGCCAGGATAAGATCGGCGGCCCCCAGGCTGGAAGAAAGATGTCCGCCTGTTTTACTTATCACTTCTATTATCAGGCCGCGGACTTCGGCCGCAAGCGCCGGCAGCTCGGAGAGAGAGAGCTTTTTTATATCTTCGGAGCCTTTGATGCCGGAAAGTAAGCCCATTAGTTTTCCCGCCTGTAGACAAAGCCGGAGATAGCGGCCAGGGCGCCCTTGGCCGCCGCAGAGCCATTTACCTCGGCCAGCCGGGAAACGGCGCTGCGCATAAGTTCTTCGGCACGGGCGCGGGCGCCTTCCACGCCCAGGAGCGAGGGATAGGTAAGTTTGCGGTTGCGGGCGTCGCTGCCGTTCTTGCCGAGCTTCTTCTTATCTCCCGCCACGTCCAGGATATCGTCAGCTACCTGAAAACAGAGCCCCAGCTCCCTGCCGAATTCAGAGAGGGCTCTGAAATCCTTTTCAGGGGCGCCGGCCAGGGCCGCGCCCATTTCAACCGCGGCCATAATAAGGTCCGCGGTTTTGTGAAGGTGGATGTAGGAAAGCTGCTTAAGACCGGCGCGCCTGCGGGCCGGGGTAATTTCACCCCGTGAGCGCAAAAAACCCTCCGCCTCCAGGTCCGCGGCCTGGCCGGAAACCATACCGCCGGCCCCGGCCCGGCGGGACAGAATAGAAGCCGCCGCGAGCAGGGCCCCCGGCTTTATTTTGGACGGGTACTTTGAGGAAAGAAGCACTGTAAAAGCGTCGGTAAGCAGGGCGTCGCCAGAAAGAATAGCCAGGGCCTCGCCGTAAACTTTGTGGCTGGCAGGGCGGCCGCGCCGCAGGCTGTCATCGTCCATCGCGGGAAGGTCGTCGTGCACAAGCGAATAAGTGTGAACCATCTCAAGCGCGCAGGCGGCGGGGACGATATCGGAGGCTTTGCCGCCGAAGACCTCATAGGCCGCGATCATCAGTACGGGGCGCAGGCGCTTGCCTCCCGCGGAAAGGGAATAAAGCATCGCTTCAACGAGGCGGGAATGCGGATCTTTAACCTGGGCGGCCAGAACCGGGAGCGCCCTGTTTACGGCGCGGGCTCGCTCACTGATGTATCGCTCGATATCCATTGATATAATTATACAAAAAAGAAGTTTGCGGCGGCTGTTAACCGGGGAAAGAATAACGGGACATCCCCGGGGCCGGCTCCCGGAGTTGAACAATACGGTTGCCCGGCGGTTTTCGGCCTGCTTTTCCCGCAATGGTTCTCTTATTGTTTACCAGATGAACTGCACCCCTAACCGGTGCGTTGAGCCCAGCGCCCCGTAGTCCAGGTAGGAATAATCCATCCGCGCGCCGCGCATAAAACTGTTCTTGTCGGCCAGGCGGTCAAAATTCATTCCAAAGCCGCCGCTCACCCGGGAGCCGGTATCTTTCTGTGTCTTATAGCCGAGGCGCAGCTGGAACATCTTGAGCACGTCCACCTCGAGCCCTGTCGCGGCCATATATTCGCTGTCGGAATACTTCACAAGGTCGGAGGCCACTACGAAAACCATAATATCGTTGACGGTATGGAAGTCCTTGGCCAGGCCGAAGCGCATAGAGGAAGGGAGGCTGTAGGCCTCCTGCACGAATTTCTCGGAGGCCCCGAAATTAAGAGCGGAAACCCCGGCGTGAAAGTGATGGGGCAGGACGAGAGTGAGGCCGGCGTCAAAAGCGTAGGCCGAAGAAGACTCGCCGTCCATTTTTTCGCTGATCCTTTTAACGCTGGCGCCCGCGGCCAGGCGGTAGGTTTTGGGCCGGTAATCTTCTACGGGCTTAATCCGTGTCCAGTTCGGAGTTATCAGCATCGGATCAAGCTTGCCGAGATCTTTTTTAAACCTGGGCCAGCTCTGCGCGCAGGAGAAAACCACCATCCTGTGCCCGGTAGAGGTTTTACCTATAGGCATGTCGTCTTTATCGTAAGCGTCGATATCGCCGCTGGAAAGCGTAGTGAATGCCGCCCCGACAGTTCCGAAAGGAAAGCGCCAGGCCATAGCGAGATACTCCTGTTTTATCCCGTCGAGGTACTGGTTATGGGCGCCGGAGAAAGCGGAGTAGCTGAGCAAGCCGAGTCCCGCGGGATTATAGAGTATTGAATCAGGCCCGGCCATAGCGGTATAGGCTTCCCCCATCCCGGAAGGAAGGGGCGCTACCGGTATTTTGAGGAAATTGGCGGCTGTGGTCCCGGCGCCGCCGGCCCGGGCGGGCAGACAAGGACAGACGGCCAGCAGGGCCAGAATGATTAGGATTGCGATAGAAGCCCGCGTTTTCATATTTTAAGCGGCCGCAGTCTGTTCTCATACCGCGCTTTTCGCCTTAAAAGACTGAAGCGCGGAGTGTACAGGCTCCGCCGATATAATAGTATACACTAATGACAATTAATTTCAATGGCCGAATTGTTACAGCCGGCAAAAGACAGGGAGTCAGGAATTGCGCCTGAAACAATAAATCAGCCCGGCACGATGCGATTCCCGGCTGCTCACAATACAGCCGGGGCAGTTTGCGGACCCGGCCGCATTTTTGAGTTATTCCCCTACCAAGGCTGGTCATGGTATAATATAATTTACTATCAGCGCTTTAACCAGCGGGGGAAATATATAAATGATCAGACACATTTTAATACTCACACTATTGGCCGTACAGGCGGCCGCGGGCCCCCTGCTGCACGCGCAAACGGCAAGCAGGTCCTCGCTTGAATCAAAGCTGGCCCTGGAAAGCGCCCTGGAAAAAAGGGTGAACATGGTTCTTTCGGAAGCCCTGGGGACCGAGGATGTGATAGTTATAATTTCCGCGGAACTGCAGGAGCAGAAGAAAAAAACTTCAGAGATAATGCCCGGCGTCCCGCAGAAAGAGAAAATGGGAGAACCCTCCCTGTCCAGCAGCCTGACGATGGTTAAAGAAATTTCAGCCAGCCTGATACTGGACAAATCAGTAACAGAAGAAGATACGCAGCTGGCCAGGAAGCTGGCCGCCGGCCTGCTCGGCCTGCCCGCGGACAGACAGGACCTGGTCACGGTAGAGAAAATGGATTTCAGAAAAGCCAGACCTATCACCGCCGCGGCCCTCTTCGCCCCCCCCAACCTCTGGAGCCTGATCTGGATCGTGGTTGTGGCCCTGCTTGCTCTGGTCACAATTACGGTCTTTCTCTCTCCCCTGTCAAAAAGCGCGAAGGCTTTTGTGGAAGCTTTCAGCGCAAGCAGCGCGGCCGGCGCTGACGGAGACCGCCCTGAAAGAGCCGAAGCGGAAATCAAAGGTTCCGCAGCCCAGGCCGCAACAGAAGCCCGCCCGGCGCAGGAAATAGAAGGCAGGAAGCCTCCGTTCTGGTTCCTGAACCCAGGTCACCTCGGCAGCCTCGCCTTTATCATGAGGACCCGCCCCGTGGAGGACCTCACTATCGTTCTCAGCTACGCCCCCGGGGACTTCGCCTCCAGGCTGGCCGAGGCGCTCTACCCTAAGAGCGCGGAAGCAATGGCCGCACTCCCCAGAATAACACTTATGCCCGAAGAACGCATCAGGGCGCTGGAAGCTGAAATACTCGCTTCCCTGGACTATGTAGTAGGCGGAGAAGACAAGGCCGTGTCCGTTATTGACGGGCTCGGAGAAGCGGTACAGGACAAAGCCCTTGCCGCCCTGACCAAGATAGACCCTGCCATGGCGAAAAAGCTTAACGCCTCCATCGTGCGCCTCTCCAATATACAGGGTATAGAACCCATGCACGCCCAGGCGCTCGCGCGCAGGCTGCCCATGCGGGTAATAGCGGCCGCGCTTAAAGGCTCCGCCTACGCTGCAACCTTCACCGCCAAGCTTGCCGGGGGCATGAAGGAGCGCTTCCAGCAGGAGCTCGACCTTACCCGGAACCTGCCCGCGGAAGCCTACAAGAGCGAGCGCGCCAAAGTTATAGAAACAATGCGGCAGATGGCTAAAGAAGGTCTTTTAATTCTTAATTCCGGCAAGCCCGCCGCAGCGCCGCACCCGGCCGGAGCCCCCCTCCCGGGAGTCAGGCCCGCCGCGGCAGCGCCCTGGGTGAAACCGCCCGCCGCTGCCGTAAAGCCGGAGATCCCGGCCGCCAAACCCTGAACAGCAACGGAACCTGGCGGCGATATCCAGAGCGAACAAGAGGTAAACTGAAATGGACTTGATGACACTTTTCGGCGGCATGATAGGACTCGGGGTGATAGTCTTTGTGCTGTCAGCTGGCGGCATGCTGAGGTTCCTGCTTAATTGGGAAGCTATCATTCTTATCTTCGGAGGAACGCTCGGCTCGGTAATGATAGCCTACCCCTGGGCCTCCCTCAAGTGGACAAAGTCCTCGTTTATGATGGTCCTCTTCCCCCCCAAGCGACCCCCTATTTCGGAGCTTGTCCGCGCCCTTGTCAGCCTCGCTGAAAAAAGCAAAAAGAACGGGATAGAGTCCCTCACAGCCGAGCTGCGCAGGCTGCCGCATCCTTTCATGACCGACGCAACCCAGATGATGATAGACGGCGTGGACATCCATATCCTGCGCGAGCGCATGGAGAACGACATAAACACCACCCGCCTGCGCCACCAGCAGCAGACCAATGTCTTCAACTCGGCAGGGACCTTCGCCCCCATCTTCGGCCTGCTGGGCACGCTCATCGGCGTCGTCCAGGTGCTCAGGAACATCTCCAACCCCCAGATGATGGGCTCCTCTATGGCCATAGCCATGACGGCATCCTTCTACGGAATTTTCTCAGCCAACTTCATCTTCCTGCCCATAGCCAGCAAGCTGGGCTACCATTCCGACGAAGACATACTCAGCCGCGAAATAATAGCCAAGGGCGTGCTCTCCATCTACGAGGGCGACGTGCCGTGGCTGGTTTCAAAAAAACTCGAAGGCTACCTTTCCCTGGCCCTCAGGCGCAAGGCTAAAGCAACGGTAAAATGAAGTTTTTTATAGAGCGCTACGCAAAGCACAGGACGGAGGAGAACCCCCTCTGGCTGGTAGTACTTTCGGACATCATGACCAACCTCATGCTTTTCTTCCTCATCCTCTACGTCTTCAACATACAGCCGGAAACTGAAGCCAAAGCGATGTTCATGAACGGCTTCGATAAAGAGAAAGCCCGGGAAATAAAAGAAAAAAAAGCCGAAGAGGTAATAAAGAAATTCACGGAAGAAGACATAGCGAAAAAACTGGCGGAAGAACTTTACAAAGCCGGCTTGAAAGACATGGCCGAAGTGCAGATTACGGACAAACAGATAAAGATAAACATCGCGGCGCCCGTCCTCTTCGCTTCCGGCAACGCCAGGCTGAGCCGCAGCTCCTCGAAAATACTGCAGCCGGTAGCGCAGGTTCTTAGCCGGCTGTCCAACGACATAATTGTGGAAGGCCATACAGACAGCGTCCCCATTAAATCAGGCGACTACTCCACCAACTGGGAACTTTCAGCAGCGCGCGCGAACGCGGTAGTAAACCTGCTGGCGGATAAATACTCAGTGCCCCAGGGCAGGATGATAGCCGCGGCCTACGGCGAGCACCGTCCGGTTACTTCCAACGATACGGCGGCGGGCAGGGCGCGCAACAGAAGGATAGAGATAATAGTTTCACGCAAATGAGCAGCAAGAACAACTCACAACTCTGGATGGTTCCGTTCGCGGACCTGATGACCTGCCTGGTCATCCTTTTCCTCGCGCTCTACGGCCTTTCTTTCCAGATGAAGAAATCCGATTATGAAAACGCCATAGCCACCCTGCAAAAAGAGCTCGGGGTTAAAGCGGCGGCAAAAAAGCTGGAAGAGATGAAAGCTACCAAGCAGGTAGAGGAAGACCTGAAGAAAGAGATCGAGGAAGGCAGCCTGGGCCTGGAAGTGACCACCTCCCGGATAAAGCTCACCTTCTCCTCGCCGATACTTTTCGACTCCGGCTCCGCGGGGCTGAAGGACTCAGCCCTTAAAGTTCTGGACCCTGTGGCAGCCAGCCTGATGAAAATGAAGAACCAGGTGGTGGTAGAGGGCCATACCGACTCGGCCCGGATGCTGGGACATAAATTTGCCTCCAACAGGGAACTCTCTATCATGAGGGCTTTCTCCGTGATCAACTACCTGGTCAAAAAAGGCGTGCGGCCAGAAAGGATTACGGCTTTCGGCTACGGCGAATTCCGGCCGGCCGCGCCCAATGACAGCGACGAAAACCGCCTGAAGAACCGCAGGATAGAAATGATAATAATGCGGCAGGCGGAGATACAAGAGGAGAAATCATGAAAATTTATGTCCTGCTTACGGTCCTTTTATTCTGCGCCCCGGCCGCGCGCGCCCAGGGGAACTCCCCTTCCGAGAACGCCGAGGTAAAAGATTATTACGACAAGGCCTTCAGCTTCTACGTAGCTGGCGACTATATAAAGGCCATCGAGACCTGGAACATGGTTCTGCGCGCGGACCCGAAGCAGACCACGGCGAAAAACATGATAGAGGAAGCCCGGAAAAAAATGGCCGGGGCTTCTGCTGAGATCAAGCGCGTCTTCAACCGCCTGCTGGACCGCGGGCACTATGCCGACGCCCTGCTTAAGCTGGAAGAACTGCTGGCCACCGACCCTACAAACCCTTACTACCTGAAAACCCAGGAGCGGCTGCGCAAAGTTTCAGCTATCGCCCCTGCCAAGCCTTCCTCCTCCAGGGCCTGGAACGCCGCCTCCGAGGGGATCTCTGCCTGGCTGGGAGAAGAGGGCGACCTGCCTTTCGCTTACGACGCGCTGCGCTACTCTTCCGAACTTGCCCCGTCCGACAGAGCTTTCACCAAACTGACTTCCGCGCTGGAAGAAGAAGCCCCCCAGCTTAAGCTAAACGACACAAAGCCCGCTAACTCCGGCATACTGGACCACAAAAAAGAAAAGGCCCTCCACCAGATCTACGATTCAAAGTTTTATCTCGCGGTAAAGGAACTGGAAGGGGTGCTCAGGCTGGACCCCGGCGACGTCACCGCGCTTAAGCGCGCGGGCTCGGCTTACTTCCAGATGAAAGACTACCGCCAGGCCAGGAACTCCTGGCAGAAAGCCCTCAAGGTTTCCCCCGAGGACGAACAGCTTAAAGAATATCTGGAAGCGCTCCGAAAGGCGGCCGAGGAAGGGAGTTCCAGGAGCGGAAAGTCAGCAGGCCGCTAAAAGACTAGGCCGGGCTTAGCCCGGCCTAGCTTTACTGCCCCCACGATCACAGCCTAGAAAGAATAATTATACCGCGTCAGGATATTAACCTCGCTTGAGTCATTGGCGGGATTTATTTTATCCTTCCTTGAAATTCCCCCTAGTCCGAAAGTAAACCTGGAATTCTGGCTTTTCAGCCAGACTGTTTCCACATTGAGAGTCAGGGTAGAAGCATCCGCCGGATAAAGGACCGAGTCGTTCTTTGCCGAAGTCATGGTTGTCCAGCACTGTACGGCCATCCCTCTGCGCGGCATAGAATAAGAGATATTCCCGGTGATGCTGGTATTCTTGCCGGTAGTGGAATCCACTTTGTCCCTGGTGGCCGAATTAACCATGCCTGCGGACATAGCCATCTTGCGCGTAAGTTTAAAAGACCCGTTCAAAGAGATCAGGGAAGTATCAAGGTCGTGAGACAGCCCGGTATTGTCCTTAAAGCCGCTGGACTGGTAGCCGACGCTGAGGGTATGGGCCGCCACCGGCTGGGTTACGGAAAAGTTCAGGGTGGTGGTCTGGTTGTCCTGCACCCCGGCCGGCTTGCCCTTGGCCGTATTGGTCATCATCGAGGTATTGAGAACCGTTTTGCCCAGTATCCGGAGCATATTGGCTACCGTAGTCTGCGCCTGCTCCGTAGTGGTCTTGGCCGGGTCTGCGTCGAGGTTGTCGGTATATTTATTGTAAGCCAGGGTAAAGGTGGTCCAGTCAGCGGGGAAGATCCCCAGTTCCCCGTCCAGAACCTGCCGGTCGGAAATTACCGAAGGGCTGGCGAAGGAATAGAAGTTGGGGTCTATGCGCGAGAGCGCGCCCCTGGCGGTAAAGAGATTGGCGCGGTACTTAATTTCCTGCTTCCAGGCCGAGCCGCCCACCCCGGACTCCGCGGAGTTAAGGTCCTCTTTGTACGAGCTCAGCTGGAAGTCGCTGTTAAGCGAGAAGCTCTTCAGGAACTTCCACTCGGCGTTGAGGCCGTAAACGGCCGACTGCTGGGGCTTTATAGTGATGGCGGCAGTGGAGATATTTATAGAATGCTCATCGTCGCGGCTGAGCACCGCGTCCGCCGCTATCTTAAAGTCAGGACTGAACTGCCACCCCGCCTTGAACCCGCCGGAAAACCGGGCAAAGCGCCCGCCGCTGTTAGGGCCGGGTTCCTCCGGGGCCACTATCCGGCCTATCAGCGCGGTAAGGGACAGCTTGTCCCGGTTGCGCTCAAAAGAAACGCCGCGCATGCCCTGCCCGTCCATGGACAGCGGGGTAAGGGAAGGCGCTATATCGCCGATGCTGAGGTTGCCCCACGGGGCGTAATAATTGAACAGGACTATAGTAGGCGTTATGGGCCGGTGATAAGTATGCACTATATAGGTATTAAAAAGGAAAGACGACTGGTGCACCTTGCCTACCAGGTTGGCGGCGGTAATGGCCTGGTGGTTGTCCCAACCGTCGCGGCTGGCGTTCTTATAAGTGAAGGAGACGTCTCCCCCCACCCTGAAATCCTCGGCTATCTTCGGCCGCAGTTCTTTTTCTATAACCTGGAAGCCTTTAAAATCCGTCTCCAGGATGCGCCTGCCGTCCTTAATAAGGAAAACGCGGTAGAGCAGGCGGCGGCCCTGCAGATTATCGGGGATTACAAAAGGCAGCTGCACTCCCTGCGCCCCGCCCGGGGGCACGTCTTCGGCCGGGGAGACAGAAACTGTCTGCGACAGGAACCGCCTCTCCTCCCCTTCCAGCGCATAAACCTCGCCTATCCAGTAATAAGAACCCCTGGCCCAGGTTGAGCCGCCGGTGTTCACCACAAGGGTCTGAAGCCTCACTTCCTCGCCTGCCATAACAGGATCCGGGGCGGCCACGGTAAACTGAAGGCTGGCGCTGTCCCGGGCCAGGGCCTGGACTGTCATCAGTAAGACAAGCAGCAGGGAAGCAAAGACATTGTTCTTTTTCATGTTGAATTTTAAATTATAACTTAATTGAGCATTAGCCGGAATCCGCTCCGGGCCTGACCGGAATTTTACCCCGCGCACCCTGGAAGATGGAAACCCTTGCGTGGTTTCCCCCCGCCTTGGGAAATTAAGGCGGGGCCCCCCCATCCGCAAAGGGTGCGCGGGGTAAAATTCCGGCCATGCATTACCGTATCACCGCAAATTTCTTTATCACTTTTTCATCCGCGCCTGTCGCGGTATTTTTTACCCGCAAGATATAGAGGTACACCCCCGAAGCGATATTTTCTCGGGAGATATCCCAGTAGATCTTTTTGCTGTTCACGCCGGGCACCATGGCACTATCGTCCGATACCTTCGTAAGTTTCTTTACCAGGCGCCCGGCGATATCGAATACTTCCACCTCGGCCTGCGGCGCGGCCGAGGTGAAATGGAAATTGACGGCGGTATTGGCCGGGTTGGGGTAGGCGTAAACCCCGGCTTTATTAAGCAGGTCGAACTTGGGAGTGAACACCAGCCGCTGCCCCGGCAGCAGCCGCACCGTTTCCAGCTTGCTGTATTCGGAGCCGTTGTAAACGCGCAGCCCGTAAGTTCCGGGCAGCAGGTTAGGAATTTCAAAGCCTCCGGAAAGGTCGGTAAAGGCCGCGCCTATACGGCGTCCCCTGCTGTAAATCTCTATGAACGGTTCCGACCCTGAAGAGGTTCGGACCTCTTTGGTAGTATAGCGTGCCCCGGCGGGCCGGGGCGCAGCGGACCTGGGCATAAAACTGGACGGGATAAAGCCTGAGATACTGGCCAGCTGGTAAGTGACGCTCAGGGTGAAATTAACCCCGGCGGAACCGTTGGGGATATTGTCCTTGGACACCGAGCTCTCTATATCCTGGGCCGCCCAGACCGCCCTTACCGTAAGGTAAAGCGAGTTAAGCGCGGGGATAGAATAGTTACCGAAGGTATCGGTATAATCGCTTCCTTCCACCGCCCCGGACGGGGTGAGGGCCTCTACCAGGACCCCGGTGACCGGCTGGGTAGAAGCGTCGGTGACCCTGCCTGTAAGCGAGCCTGTATCGGGCGCGCCGGAAAGGCCGGAAGCCTCGTTTGAAACCGCAGACCAGTTCTGCGCGTCGTCAGCGGTCCACAGCGTGAAATAATAAGTTGCGGAAGCCGCAAAGCCCGGGATAACAGCCAGCTGCGTAGCCCCGGCAGTAAGAGTGGCCGTTGTTATTGAAACCTGCGCTGCGGCCGTAGACAAACCGGCTCCGCTATAAGTGGAATAGGCTATTTTATAGGCGCCGGATAGGAGGTAACCCGTAAGAGCATTATCTCCGGCAGTGCGCCAGGAAAGGTTTATTGCCCCGCTGACAGAACCGGGCGCGGCGGACAGAGTAGTAGTGGGCGGAGGCGGCGTAGTGTCGTAATAGGTAAAAGTAGAGCCGGTGATATAGAAAGCCCCGGTATTAACCGGATAAGCATTATCGGAAGCCCGGACCCCTGCATAGTAAGTAGCTCCGTGCGCCAGTGAGTCCCTGAGGTAGGGCTGGAAATTCCAGGTCCAGTAAGGAGTGGTTCCGGCCTGCAGGGCCTCCGGTGTGCCGGTGCTTTCCCATAAAGACTGGCTGTTCTTCCACCATTTACCGTCCGAAATACGCTTAAAGACCACCTCAACCGAACTTATGCCCGAGAAGGGGTCCGCCGCTGTGCCGCTGATATTTGCCGCAGAGAACGCGTCGGAACCGTCGACGGGATAAAGAACATGCACCGATGGCGCGGCGGTGTCATAAGTAAAAGTATGCGTGGCGAAAAGCTGCGAATAGTCTCCGGCGGAGTCAGAGGACCGCGCAACCACCTGGTAGATACGGCCGCTGACCAGGGGCAAATTATTAAAAGTTATAGTAAAAGTGCTGGCCAGGTCTTCGGCTTCCTGCCAGGCGCGGGAACCGGAGAGGAAAGTCCCCGAGTTATAATAAAGCCCGGTCGAAAGGTCCCGGATAGAAACCTCCGTTCCCTCCACGGCGTGCAAATTGGTTTCAGTAGTGTTACCCGAAACCCGGGTAAAGGTGGATAAGAAAGCCAGCGCCGGGGTGGAGATTGTAACATTAGGGCCGCTTATGCTTTTTGCCAGGCCGAAAGCGTCCGCGAAAGTGCGGGTGGAGCCGGCTACGTCCACCGCGCGGAAGCTGAAATAATTGGAGGCGGCATTGGCCAGCTGGTTAAAGCTGTAAGTGAGATCGGTCTGGAACCAGGTTGTTCCCGGCGTCAGGGTATCGGTAGAATTAAGCGGGCCTATATCCGTCCAGGGGATAATAGCGCCGTCGGCAAAAAGCTTGCCGGTGCTGACGCTGTACTGCACCTTGGCCAGGCCGGAAAGTGCGTCGTCAAAACGCAGGTCCGTTATTTTCCCGGGATAATCTGTCAGCCAGGCCGTAGGGGCAAGGGCCGCGTACGGCACGCTTATAGAAGGAGGCGTACTGTCTTTTATAACGCTGAACGAAGAAACAGAGTCGGTATAATTACCGGAATTGTCATAGACGCGCACCGAGATATAGCTGGAAGTCCCCTCCGGCATTGCCTCCCAGATGCTCTGCGGCAAGGGAATGCTTCCATTGTAGGAAGGCTGATTAATCCCTGTAACCGCGTCCTGCCAGCCCTGAACAATTACCTTAGGGTTCCCGGTTGAAACCAGCAGCTGGAACCTGTTTATGCCGGAAGCCCCGTTGTCGGTGAAGTCGTAATCACAAAGGAAAGTATTGGTTCCTTTCCATTCCGCAAAATCGGCAGGCAGGCTGTTAATAGTAGGGCTATCCACGTCCAGTGCCGGGTTGAAACTGGTCCGCACCGGGAGCAGCTCGATAAATCTGGAGGCGCGGCCGAAAGAGTCCACGGTCCGAACCTTGGCATAATACGTGGTGCTCTGCTCGAGGCCCAGCAGGGTAGCAGTAGGCAGGAACCCGCCCGCTCCCCCGGGCGAAGAGAAATCAGGCGAGGAAGAATAGACCAGCTCGTAAGAACTCTCAGGCGGGTTGCCATTGGGCAGCCAGTTAGCCGTAGCCGAATCCACCCAGACCTCGGTCCAGGGCGCGGTCCCGGGAATAGCGGCATAAGTAACGGTTGATCCTGATTTGGAAAAACCAGTTTCAACCCCGGACCAGTTCCTGGCTTTGGCGCGGAAATAATAAGTAGTGCCGGGCAGGAGCTCGCCGAAACCTGACTCTGGATTACTGACCCAGCCGGAAGATTTTAGCCCCGCCCCAAAACCGGTGTCCAGCGCAATTTCCAAAAGATATTCAGTGCCCCGCAAGGCGGAAGCATAAACCGAATCAGAGGGCGCTGAACCTTCTGACCCGCCGAAGACCTGCAGCCGCGAACCGATAAGTTCCGCCGCCAGGAACTGCAGCTGTTTGGGCAGGGACGCAGAGGCTTCCCAAGGGGCGTTACCTGAGGCAGGAACGGTGGTAACAAAGACCGTCGCCTGGGCGGCGGAACCGTTATTCCCGCCCAAAATATAAAGCCGGTTTGCGGCCGCCAAAGCCGTATGTCCGTAGCGCGGGGCCGGCAGCGACGTATAGGCGAAACAAGCCCCGTTACGGAAGCCGGAATCATCAAGCGGGCAGGTCCACACCTCGCTCCTGGCCGAAGCCCCGTCTTTGCCGCCGGCAATAATAAGCCGGCCGGGCAACAAGGTCATTGAATGGGCGTAGAGCGGCGGAGGCGCTCCGGCTCCGGAATCGGACCAGGCGCTTAAAATTCCGGAATCCCCTATAACGGAATAGTCCAGCCCCCCCTGCACTCCGGAACCGCTTTTATAACCTCCGGAAACATAAATTTTATCCCCCACAAGTTCCGCCGCATGGAAATAAACCCGGTCGGGCAGCGGCGTTTCGGCCTCCCAGGCCCCCGGCACGCCGATAGATGAAATATCGGCGGACCAGACTTCCGCGCGGGAACCGGCGGCGGAGTACCCTCCAAGTATATAGAGACGTCCGCGCGCGGCCAAAGACCGGTGTCCGTAAAGCCCGGCCGGCATAAAACCGGCTGTTTCCCAGCCGCCCACGCTGCCGTCGGGTGAAACCACACCGCGCAGCACTTCGCTTGAAAAGTAAACCCCGGTAAAGCCGCCGGAAATGAAGACATGCGTTCCGTAAACCACCGAGGCCTGCCCATAGCGCGCCGCCGGGAGCGGCGTTGCGGGCAGGGTCCAGTCCAGCGCGGTAACCGGCGGCGGGTTTTCGAAACCGGCAAAAGAAAGACCCAGGGTATTATGCCCGGCGTCCGTAAGCGTAAAAGCTCCGGTTGAGGGGACGGCTGCGAAAGTTACGGCAGTAGTGCCTGCGGGGGCAGAATAATCCCCCTCCATATAATTAGCTATAGCGAAATTGTAGAAGCTGGTATTCGGGGCCAGTGTCTCCACAGGGTAGCCGTTAGCGTCAGTGGAATAATAGACCATATACGGGTCCGCCTGCGCCCAGGTAGAAACAAAAAGATCGTAGGTGGTTCCTGCGGGATTGCCCGGGTCGGTCCAGGCCAGAGTGTAGCTGCTTATCCCCTGCGCGGCATAATTAATTGCCCCCGGGGTGGACACCAGTTTGGAATAAAAACCGGATTCAAGTTCTACCCCCCCGCTCTGAGAAATGCCAAAAGCGGCGGCGCCCAGCCCGCCCTCCATAGCAAAGCCGCCGCCCGCCTGGCTTGAAGAGGCGGCGCTATAGCCCGTCTCGTCACCGAGCACGGTAATATTCCCCGCTGTTTTTTGGGCCGCCGCCGCCTGTGCAAGGAACAGGCTTAACGCCGCGACAGCCGTAAACCTTAATATTTTCATTTCATAAACCGCAGTTAAATTCAAGTCCCGGTCCCCCAGGCCGTATTCTGAAGCTTTTTCTGCCTTGCCTGAATACACATTTGCTTTTCCCAGTTTAAGCGTTTAAGTAAAGCCCTAAGCCCCTACGAATTAGTCATTTAGTAATCAGCGTCCCCATCCCCCATTTCCCCATATTCATAAAGTGCCGATTCTCCGTAACTTTACACTTTAGACTCCCCCCGCCCCGCCTTCCCTGCCCGCATCCTGAAGCTTCTTCAGCTTTAGCGGATACGCCTGCCTGAAAATATTTCCCGCGTACAGCCAGGCAAGGCGCAGTTCTAAAGGCTTCTCTTTATAGGCCGCCAGCATCACGCCGCTTACGTAATACGCAAATCCCCTGTTTCCATTTTTTTTCATTTTTCAACTCCCTGAGGCTCAGCCTAATTTCCCCAAGGCAGAGCCTCGCTTTAAAACTCCGCGCAGGTATCTGATATCCGCCTCATCCTGTTTCCTGCCGGTATTTTTTTTCATTTCGATCAGATCATCAAGCGCGATTAACTGGATAGGAGTGTTTTTAAGCTTGATCCGTTTGGCGTTTTTAGCCGCTTTCCCGTAATCCACGGGGGAATCTATCAATATATCTATCTCCGAAATTGCCCAGTCCGGATTTACAAGGCAAAACGCTTTCATGTGCTTATTTTTTATCCAGTCTTCTCTCTTTTCTTTTTGGGCCAGCTCCATAATTCCCACGGGCGCCCTCGGTTTAAAACCCCATTTTCGCGCCAGCTTTAAGAACTTCGCCAGGTTTTTATCGCTCAAATCCAGCAGCAGATCCACGTCATAAGTCATGCGCGGAATACCGTGAAGGTTTACCGCTATGCCTCCCACAACCACGTAGGAGATCTTGCTTTTATTCAACTCTGAAAAAATCCCCAGATAATCGAGCATATTCCCTCCGCCTCATGAACGTCCTGTCCGGACTGCCTGCCCGCGCTTTTATCTTTTACGACTTTTCTTTGCCGCCTTTCCCTGATATAACCGGAAATAGGTGTTATGTCCCCGGATTCTATCCCGCGTCGGCCAGCGTGAAAGCCCCGGTAGAAGGCGCTACGGCAAGCGTTACCGCCGTGGTGGAGGTAAAGGCGGAATAGTCGCCCTCCATATAATTGGCCATCACGAAATTGTAGTAACTCGTGTTCGGGTAAAGGCTCTCGACCGGGCGGCCCGTGGCGTCCGTAGTGAAATAAACCATATAGGGGTCGGCCAGGGCCCAGGTGGAGACATAAACGTCGTAGGTGGTGCCGGCGGGATTGGACTGGACAAGGGACAGGGTATAGCTGCTTATGTTAGCGGCGGGGAAACCCGCGGCGGCGCTGCTCACCATGCGCGAGTAAAAGCCGGACTCAAGAACCGCCGTCCCGATAGTGAAGGAAGTTCCGTAGGCCGCCCCGCCCAGAGCGCCGTCCAGGGCAAAAGCCCCCCCCGCCTGGCCCAGCGCTCCGGAAGAGAATTCCGTAGCGTCGCCCAGGACGATAATATTCCCCGCTGTTTTTTCAGCCGCCGCCGCCTGTGCGAAGAACAGGCAGACCGCCGCGACAGCCGTACTCATTAACATCTTCATTTTAAACAAAAAGCCAAAACTCGATTCCTGCTATAATTCAAGACCTGACCCCATCCCCTTTGTCCAAGACCTGACCCTATTCCGCCGGTTACCCCTTCTTCCTTATCCACTCGCAAAACCAGATATCCGAAAACGCCGCAAGACCGCCTTCTTTCTCGAGCAGGCCCTTGGCCAGCAGAAGCGCCTCTGATTTCTGCACGGAGGAGGCCGAACCGAGGCGGTAGGAATTAATAAACCCCATTGAGAACAAGTCGGCTTCTGGCGACAAGGCCATAGCCCGCAGCAGTTTCCGCTGCGAAAGCGCCAGGGAATCCCACATTGAAAGAAACATAGGCGACAGCCCCTGCACAATCCTGGCGACAGCTTCTGCGACCGCGGAGCGCGGCACATTTTGCATATCCGCGCAGCCGCTCCAGATTTCATGGCATAAATGCAGCGTATAATACGGAATCGCCCGTGAAACCTTTAAGATCTCCTCCGTAGTTCCGGAGTCCGGAGTTTTACCCGAAGCCCCGAACTTGGCGGAAATAAATGAGCCGAGTTGGTCCGAAGGGATCTTGCCCAGGAAAATAACCTTCCCCATTTTGTAAAAAGGCTTATTCTTATTCAAGACCATGTCGGACATAATATGCTGCTTCGAACCGGCGAACAGGTAGCCCACGTCTTTCTGGCGCTGAAAAACGGACCGCATTGCCTTTTCAAGGGCTTCCCCGCCCACATTCCTTATTTCCTGAAATTCGTCAAAAAATACGACAAACTTATTTTTTTTCCTTACCGCGGCCTTTTGCGGAATTTCGAGAAGCTCCTTGACAAGAAGGGAAAGCTCCGTCTTCCTGGGGGCAGCTTCAATCCCCACGGTTATTTCCCCTTCCGGGTTTATCGTTACGCTTGGCCGCAGCGACGGGATAACTTCCCTGATAAAACTGATTATGTTCTCAGTTTTTGTCTCCGCCGCCCTGGCTACGGCCCTCGCATAATGCGCCGCGAACTGTTCCACGGTGGAAACATCGTACATATCCAGCTGGGCTGTTATAACGCCGCGTTCTTTAAGCGCGGCCAGCGCGTTGAAAGCCAGCGAAGTTTTACCATATCTCCTTGGGGAGATAAGAAACACCCGCGCGCAGTTGTCCAGTTCGCCGACAAGCTCTTTAAGCTCCGCTGTCCTGTCGGTAAAATCCCCGCCCGTGGCGATCTGTCCGTAAAAAAAAGGGTTCAGCATACAGCAGTCTCCAGGCAAACTGAATTATACTTTAAGGTATTATACCTATAAGTATAATAGCAAAGAATGTCTATAGAGCCAACAAAGTACCGGCTTGAGCCCAGCTCAACTTTTCTGTCCGTATCCCCTGATTCGTCAATAAAAACAAGCATATTGTTTTTGCGCTACCTCTTGCTGCCGACCACGCTCCGAAAAGGTCAAAAGTCAAGACCTGACCCCATCCCCCTGAAAATGGTGTCTGTCCCCATTTTTTCCGATTTACCGCAGCCAGCGTCTTTTCCATGTTTTTCTCCTGCAACCGTCTTGCTTCCCTTCATTCCTTCGTAAAGGTCAAAAATCAAGACCTGACCCCTTCCCCCACAGCGCCCCGGAAGAAAATTCCGAAGCGTCGCCCAGGACGGTCACATTCCCCGCTGTTTTTTCAGCCGCCGCCGCCTGTGCAAGGAACAGGCAGAACGCCGCGATGGCTATAAGACTTTTTATCTTCATTATCTCTAAACCGCATTAGCTGTCTGCCGGCAGTTTCCCGCCCTAAAACTCAAGACTTGACCGCATTATTTTACGTTCCCCAGCCGCGCCTTGTATATGCGCAGAAATTCAAGATCTTTCTTTCGTCCGCATATCCTTTTTGACTCAAGCAGCTGCGCCAGGCTCGCCACCGGCACTGACATTCCGGCGGCCCTGAACAACCGCCTACCCGCGTAAAGCTTTGCAAAAGAGTATCCCGCAACCCGGGTCAGGATGTCAACCTGAGCCGCCTTATCTTTTATAGCGCCTACTGACGCCTTATTGCGGATAATTCTTTCCGCAAGCCAGAGGTCAGGTTTCCCCAGCGGTTCGCCGTTGGTTTCAAGGGAGTAGCCGGCCGCCGCCAATATCCGCAAAGCGCTGAACAAATTTTTCAGATCGGGCTCGACCAGGATATCGCAGTCCAGGGTAGAAAACGCGAAAGCCGGGCCGGGGGCGTAATGGTTTATGCCGAAAACGCCGACCAGCAGAAAGCGCACCCTTTTGCGGCGCAATTCCCTTATAAGCGCCAGATACGGATTAGCGGCAGTCACCTGTGGACCTCCCTGAAATAAGCGGTATATATCCGCTGGCTTTCATAAACGCAAAGTTTATCGGCGTTATCGCGGTTGGAGGGCAGCCGCATGATAAGCCGCGCCAGTTCGCGCAGGCTCCGCGTAGTCGGCTTATTCTTAAAATCAGTTTTTTTCTTTTTCATATTCCCGGCTTCCTGCTTTTCTGCCTATTCCCGCCTGCTAAAATTCAAGACCTGACCCCA
>MNUR01000042.1:33897-34994 GCA_001871115.1 Elusimicrobia bacterium CG1_02_56_21
TTTTCTGAGGGGTATTCCTCGGCGATACAGAGTGTCGGCGCTCAGGTCCTGGTCATGGGGCCATTCTATGCCGCCGGCAATAATGCGTACCTTTTTGAGATAGGCCTCATTCCTAAGTTCTTTAAAAACCCCTTTATCCAGATAAGGTCTCATGTCGAACATTCTGGCTTCACGGTTGCGGAACCGGACATAAAGCCTATATTCAGGCAGCACCTCTACTTTTGCTATTTGCGGTGTCATTTCACATCACCTCAACGGTTTAATTTTGAAGACCTTCTGTCCTTCGACGGCCAGTTTCCAGTCAGCCATCAGATCATCTTTATGAATTTCGATCCACGCCTGTACCAGCCTCAGTTTTGCGGGCTTAAGACTTCCACCTAAAACACGCCCGCCTGGAATAGCGATTACCGCATTTTGATCTCCATACTGGGCATGAATATGGGGCGCTTTATGTTTGTCCCTGTCAAAATGGAACATCCTGATAATAATCCCATAAAACATTGATAGAACCGGCATGATACCTCCCTTTTCCCATCGCAAAATAAGCGTTAAATTCTTTGCTTCCCCGCATTCCCGCGTAAAGGTCAAAAGTCAAGACCTGACCCCATCCCCGCGAGAGATTCCGGATTTTAAGATTCCGGATCCCGGATTAATTTTACCTACCGCAGCGGAACCCGAAGCCCGCGGCCACGAGGGACGGGGCGTAGAGCGCGTTGAAGGCGAACACCCCGGCGATCGCGCCGGCGCCCAAGTCGCCGCCCCGGAACACCGCATTTCCGGTTGTGCTACAGCCATAATAGAGCCCGGCATTTTGAACGCTTGTATAAACCCCTGCCGGACCGGCCCGCACTTTCTCATAGTCCGACAAATTCCCATCGGTCCACTCTATCCAGGCGGCACTGTTATACCAGTACCCTGTACCGGTGCCGCCTACGCAGGTCATATCCACCCATTCCCAGACATTGCCGGACCAATCCCAAATATACTGCCCTGAAGATAACTGATGCACCCTGAGTTCAATAGACGGGGTCACGTTCCCTGTTCCCACATAAGGGTCGTCATCGGGGGCGGCCGTTACATCAGCAGCCAGGGAACTG
>MNUR01000094.1 GCA_001871115.1 Elusimicrobia bacterium CG1_02_56_21
CCGGCATCGTGGACTTTTGAATTGATCTCGGAATCTTCAGCTAACTGATCCCCTCGGCTAAATTGCGAAAAAATTAAAAGCGTGCCTCTGATGGCGCGTTTTTTTTATATCCGAAAAGCCTTCTTAATCGGGCCTGTATCAGCGTCGGGGGAAGTGCAGAAACTGCACGCGCTGCCGGGGTTCGGCAGCGCGGATTTTGGGGAGACTGCAAATTGGCGCGAGCAAGGGGACCCGAAAACGAACTTTTCGCGGAAGCCTCTCATTGGTAAAGTCAATTGCATGGCACCCTTTACTTTGCTGCTGGACCTCTTCCGGGTAGGGGGAAAAGGTGCAGAGAAAAACCTCTCCGCAGTGCATGATATCTTTTGAAACATAAAAAAATCGAATCCATTTGACACCTGGACAACTGGATTCGAGTTTTTACCCCTTGCCAAAGCGTGTTTTGTAATACATAATATACCTAGTAACTCGGTATATCATGTATGTCAAAGAATCGCACTGCTTCAGAAAAACTGTTTGAGATAGCCGAAAGTCAGCAGGGCTATTTCACCTATAAACAAGCGCTATCCGCCGGCTATTACCGGGATGCCGCCCATTTTCATGCCAAATCCGGGGAATGGCTGCGTGTAAAACGCGGGATCTATCGTCTTGCCAGATTCCCGGTATCCGAGCGCCCTGACCTTGTGCTGTGGTCGCTTTGGTCTACGGACCGTGGGGGGGAGGTGCAGGGGGTTTACTCCTACCAGACAGCTCTTGCCTTTTACGAAGTTACTGACGCTAATCCGGCCAAGCTTCACATGACTGTCCCGCTTAAGTTCCGTAAATTCCATTCACCGCCTAAGGGTATCGTCCTCCATCGCGCTGAACTCAAAGAGTCGGAAATAAGAAAACAACAGGGCTACTGTGTGACGACCCCGCTAAAAACGCTGCAGGATATGTTTTCAGCCCAACTTATGGACGCTAATGAGATTAAGCTGGCGGCTAAGCAGGCTGTTCGGCTCGGGATTATGACGCCCACAGAGGCGGATACGGTTTCATCTCTGAAAAATGACTGAATCCAAATCTTATAAATCGGCGAAGGATTTTCGCGTGGCACTAGAGCACCGGCTGCAGAAGCATGCCGCTGATTCGGGCCTCAACCTGCAGCGCTTGCGCCGGACTGTAGCGTTTAACCGCTTCCTGGCCCGCATCTTTGCGGACAGGCTTTCACCATGGGTGCTGAAAGGCGGGTATGCCCTGGAGCTGCGCCTGCATAGCGCGCGCGCCACGCTGGACGTGGACCTTGGTTTCCGTGGGGCGCCAAAGTCCGGCACCGAAGCTCAAACTGATTACTTGCAGCGGCTTTTGGCCGATACCGCTAAAGCTGATCTGGGAGATTTCTTTGACTTCGATATCGGCGGGGTTCAACTAGAATTGGATGGCCCTCTTTATGGTGGGGCAAGATATCCGGCGCGTTCAATAATAGACGGGAGGCTGTTCGTTTCTTTTCACGTTGATGTTGCTGTGGGCGACTTTATCCCGGTAAAACTTGAAACAGCACACGAACAGGGCCTGCTGTCATTTGCAGGTATAAAATCTTCGACTTTTCAGGTGATCCCGAAGGAGATTCAGTTCGCGGAAAAACTGCACTCCTATACCATTCCGCGCCCGGTGCCTAATTCCCGTGTCAGGGACCTGGTTGACATGGTCCTTCTTATCCAAGAAGCAAAAATATCCCCGGTTAAAACCAGGGAAGCTTTGCAATCAGTATTCAGCCGGAGGAAAAGCCATGCCCTCCCGGTTGTTCTTAAACCGTCACCAGTGGCATGGGAGAAACGCTTCGTGGAAATGGCTGCAGAGTGCGGTCTGGAAATTAATTTGCAGGAAGGTTTTGAAGTGTTAAGACGTTTTTATTCCAAACTCTTCTAGGCGAGGCTTTGACACCGAGGGAAAAAGATTTGAGCCCATCGGGAATCCCTTTGGGCTCAAAGTGTTACCTATGTATCCGGTATAATGTGTTACCGATGTGTCCGGTATGCACCATCCCTTTGACGCCTGAACAGCCTGATTCGAACTGCATATCTGTCTATCATCTGGCAGTACCTTCAAACGTTGACAGTAGATGGCGGAAGTTATATTCTTTGCGATAGGGGAATACGTCAGGAATGAAAAGTTTAACCATTATTAAGGCCATCGGCCTTTCTGCCCTTATCGCCGCTGCTGTTTACGCTTTTTACGGGCCGGAGGCTGTCTCGCCGTTAAGTGTTGAAGCATCCGGTGTTGCTTCGGCGGTTTCCGGGCCGGGCAACCAGCCGCGGGCTGAAGCCGGAAAAACACTTGTGGTCGGTATGCCGCCCGAGTATGAGCGGCCTCAGTATTCTCCTCCCGAGGAAAAGATAACCGCGCAGACACCTGGCGTCACGGAAGTAAAGGTCGGGACTACTTCGTTCCTTGTATACGGGACAGGCGTGTATTTCTACAGCGCGGATGAAGAAAAGTGGTGCATTATCGCCGAGCTCCCGGTCCCCGACGAATCGCTCTTTAAAAAGTATCGCTCGAATGCGGCGGTCTGGACTTACTCAACGGAGATTGGCCTGTCCACCGGAGCCCCGGGGCAAATCTGGACGGGTTACAAATTTTACAGCGGGGAAGGTTGTAACGGCATAGGCGGCGCCGTCTTTTACGACGTGGTTACTGGGGATATTGGTATTTTGCGGCATCCCGCGCTGCTCGAGTGCTCCGCCGGGGAGCTGGCCGTCAGCGGGGATAACCTCGTCGTGCGCACCTCCAGGCAGGTAGAAGGCGGGTCCTATGTCTGCAACGGCGTTGTGGCGATAGACTTAAAGACGCTGAAAGCCGTCTCGTACCTGCCTGTGGAGAGCGATGTTATTACCGATAATGACCCGGCGCCGGGGACGAAAGTGCTGGGGGATAAATACAATGTGCCTTTAGACAAGGTTCTCGCAGGAGAGGCCGGCTTCAAAAGGAAAGAGGCTCCCAACTGGAGCGACGCCGAGCGGGAGAAAATACTTTCCGAGGGACTCGTGCCGTACATGGTCCGCACGGCGCTGGAAGAGGCAAGGTCCGGAATGGCGGCCAGGGCCGCCAGGCCCAAGGATATCCGCAGTGACCATATGTGGATAGACAAGGGAAGGCATCCGTAACCGGGAGATCAGGATATGGACAAAGAAAGCCTTCGGTCTATAATTACTGATGCTTTCTCCGCCGGGGTCTACCCAGGGGACTGGTGCCTGAAGGACAGCACGGAAGGCACCGCGCCGTTCCTGCTGGAGAAGGCGTTCAAGGGGAAGACGGATTGGCACGTCTTGCCTACGGAATTACTGGACCGCGATCTTGGCGGGTGGGGGACAGCTTTGGGCTTTTTTTCAGCGGAGGCATTCAGGTTTTATTTGCCCGCATACCTTATTGCGGACATCGATGAAAAACTGGAATCTACAGATGTCGCTGATTATCTTTCCCATGGTTTGACCGAGGACTCTAACCCGATAAATCCTAAGAGATATGGCGCGCGGACTTGGTGGGATTACCAAAGGTTTAGGTTTTCAGTGTTTAACACAGAGCAGTGCTCGGCTATTGCGGAATATTTGAGGTTCAAGTCGGACTTGTCTCGATTTCCTGAAGCGAATAAAACCGCTATCGAACAAGCCATTGAAAACTATTGGGAACCGCGCAGCAATGGGCTTAAACCATAAATGCATCTGTAGGTCGCGATAATGGCTAAATCGAAGGAAAGCAGAAAGCTTTCTGCGGAAATAGCGAAAATAGATTCGCAGATGGCCGCTTTAGTCAAGCGCAAACAGAAGTGTCTCGGTCAGGTTTTAATTGCTGACTCGTCAGAAAGTCGAATGAGTATGGAAGGAAGGCGAGAGGCTTTAGCGGAAGCCCTGGCCGAGGGAATCGTTTATTTGGGGGAAAGGGGACTTCTTCCGCTTACGAAAAATCCGATTTTAGGCCGACCTGCCCTAGCAATAAAATCCGAATCCCCCAATGAAAATCCGAAAAAGCGGAGTTCGTAAAAGTTCGCTTTTGGGGGGTATTGTAGGACTATACAAGGTGGGGCAAAAACTAACTTTCGGGTAAAAAAACACCGCCGGAGACCGGCGGTTCGTGAGTTTTAAATTTGGCGCTGTTCCCAGGACATCGCACGAAACTACTTTGCGCAACATCCTGAGGTAACTTTATAAGTTCCGCTTCCTCACCCGTCCTGGGATCGAAAAGGTAGGCCAATCTTATCCGCGAGATGCCGCAC
>MNUR01000044.1 GCA_001871115.1 Elusimicrobia bacterium CG1_02_56_21
GACATAAGCAATTTCGCCTGCAATTGTCCCTTTTGTCCTGCGCTTTCGCGCCGCTCAACTCACAACCTCCGTCGAGGGTGCTCGTCTCGCGGCGCTTCGGCTCGGCTCCAAAATAGACAATTTCGTCATGAAAGCCTTATGTCGGACAGGCTCCTAGGCCTTTTATTTATAAAGGCGCAAAAAAACACCAGGGCTTTACCCTGGTGTTTTTACCTTCAGGTTAACTCAGGCCTTGTCTGCAGGCGCTGCGGCAGGCCTTCTTACACACCTGAGCGGATAATTTAGCGGCGCGATACAGACAGCGGACCGACCCAAGGTATTATTCTATAACTACTGTCAGTTTGGTATCGTTCCCGGGCATTGAATCCGCGTTCACAAGGTCCGGGGTAATATTGCCGTCCTCATCGGTGACGCGCAGGTCCAGAGTGTAAGTTCCGGGCTGCAGCGGCTGAAAGTTCACTAAGCCGTCCCAGGGAGAAGTGATAGAGCCGCTGAACATCAGTGTTCCGTCTTTGGGAGGAAAGAGAGTAGCCGCTCCGCGTATAGGGTCGCCCACAAGTTCTCCGGCCCTGTATACCGACATGGCGAAGGTGACCCTGGGAGTGCGATTATCGTAAACGCTGAATTTCAGCTGGTACCCGGCGGCCTCAAGCCCGCGGGCCGGGAGGGGGCTGATAGAAAGGTCTTTCACCAGCGGCGGAAGGCGCTTTGACGCCGACTCCATCACGCTTACGGAGACTTCGCCGGAAGCGCTCAGCTGCTCCAGGCGGATTTCAGGACGCAGGGAAAACCACTCGGTATTATTGCTACCGCCGTAGCCGTTAAAATCGTCCTGCGAAACCCGCCTGGCATAAGTGTCCCTGTTCTTTTTACCGCCGTAATGGCCCCAGGGGCCGTAGGTTACGTCCTGGCCGAAGCTGGGCGCGTCGGCCGGCAGCTCCCAGTAGGGCAAGCCTGTCTCAGGGTCGGTCCAGCCGGGAAGCTTGCTCCGTGTTTCGTTCTGCAGGACCTGGTAGTACTCGTATGGCTCCAGGTCTCCGTTATCGCGGCGTCCCCGTATCTTTACTACATGGCTGGGGGCGTTCTCGAAAGTGTCGCTTATTCCGTGATGGATATTTGCGGCATGCATCGGCACGGCCTGGTCCTGGGTCAGGTGGATGACAGTTCCGAGGCGCGCATAAGCTTCTTCAAACTTGAATTGAGTGTAGTTAGCTATAACCCCGCCCTGGCTGAAAGGTGTGTCCCCGAACCAGATCTCTTTTACCGGGCCGCCGTTCATTTCGATGTTAAGGTGCCCGCTTTCGTCATTGCTGCCGTGCTTAAGGATGCCAGCAGCGGCCGCGATATCGGGGAACATCGATTTATTAATGACTTTAAGGGCGGCTTTGGTTGACGCTTTATGGCCTGAACCGAAGAAAGAAACGCTCCACCAGCGTGAGTTCTCAAAGCCGGGAGGAGGACCATCCGGCTCGGCCATCTCGGACGGGGTCTCCGGAATAACCAACCGGGCGTCGCCGGCATTTCCCCTGAGCTGCTCTCTGACAAAATCCAGGTCGCTCTCAAAACCTGCGGCTGAAATTATTCCCGAGGCGGCGAATGATACCGCCGCCGCCATCAAGATGGTAGAGGTTTTTTTTATCATGTTATGTCCTTGGAGTGAGGCCTGCATAGAATTATCGCTCTGCACATACATAGTTTTACCTGTTTTTTCCCGGACCTTCAAAAGCAATTGGGCCCACTCCCAAAAGGTTATATGGCCCAGCCGGATATGGGCACTTAAGGCAAAACACTCCGGAGACGGGAAAAGACCGCTTTATTGCAGCCGGAATAAACCGGAAGCAGGCGGGCCGGCTTAGCCGCCGTCTTTTAATTTATCCTGAAGCAGGGCCAAAATCAAAAAACCCGCGCCGACCCTGTGGGGATAAGGGCGACTACTCCGGTTTATCCATGATAATATGCGGTTTATTGTTAAGGACAACCTTGAATTTCCCGCTTATATATACAACTGAAACCTGGTTTTACAATTTGATCGCAGCCGGCTTTTTTAAAAAGGCTGATTTAATAGTCGCTTTTAATCCAGGCTTTTTCTCGGGGACCGCAGGGCCTATAAAAAATAAACCAGGAGGGCCTAGGCCGGCCTGGGTCCTAAAACATTGCCCCTATAGGCACTTGGCCACTGAATAAAAACCGTTTTAGCCGGTATAATATTTGCATGACAATCCTTAAAAACATATCCAAACTCAGTGCAGCGGCGGTAATCTTCTCTCTTTTCTCCGGCGTCGGAGCAAAAGCGACGGACATTTCGTTTGACGGCGCAACGCGCTCGGACCTGTCCATACAGGACCTGCAGAACCAGGAAAACGGCGATATCAAGATCCCTACTCCTTCTACCTATACTCCAAGCACCGAACTTACCAATTTCTGGGGCAACCTCACTGAAAACACCCGGGACAAGATCTGCAAAGCCGCCAACATAAAGATCAACCAGGGCGCGCATATAATTGACCAGATCGGCATAGAAGGCGGGCTGAGAAGGGAATTCAAATCCTATCCCGATACCCGCCTCGCCCTTATAGACGAGATTGGCCTTAAACTCAACGTCAACCTGGGAACCGAACTTCTCAGCCTGCCCGGAACCGGCTCCATAGGCGTTTCCGTCAGCGGCGGCCTCGAGGGCCGGTCAGTAGTGGTCAGGCCCCTCGAAGACAACAGATACTGCAAGAACCTGGCGCTGATGGCGAAACTTTGGGAAGTAAAGACCGTCCTTCCTATAAAGCCCAGCCGGATAAACGAAATGAAAGTAGGAGAAGTCTGGAAAGTACCCCTGGTAGTGCGCTTCGGCTTCGGAGCCTCGGTGGGAGCTAATTTCTCCGAGGTCGTTACCGTGTCCGTAGGCGCCAGCAAGACCCAGGAGCGCAAACCCACCATCAGCCTTTACAAAATGGACGAGAACAACCTGCGCGTGCGGTTCCGCGTGGACCATGTTACAGTGAAGACCGTAGGGGCTTCCGCCCAGACCATAGCGATCCCCGCCGGCGAGATAGGCGTAATGGCCGGAGAGAACCTGATAGCGAACACCGTTAACCGCCAGCTGGCCAAAGAGATAAACAAATTCATAGCTTTCAAGCTCGGCTACAGCTATGTCCGCGTAAGCGGCCAGAAACTGCTGCTCGAGTTCTACGTGGACCCGAAGAACCCGGAGCAGGTGGAGAAACTGGCCGAGTTCCTTAAAGGCAACCTGGACACCATAGAGAAATTCATAAAGATGGGACTGCGCTTCGACCAGTTCGCCGAAGAAGCCAGCAGCCAGAGCGGCGTGGGCGAAATTGAAGACCTTGCCGCCGCAGTCGGCTCCGACATCGGCGCCAATAACACCTTCGCAGGCACCGATCATTACAATTCAAGCGGCCACAACTTCAACATCACCATACCGGTAATACACGCCCACGACAATAACTGGACCTCTTCCTACCACCGCTACCAGTCACTCGGCAACGAAGGCGGAACCCTGCACGTGCAGCAGCAGACCCGCGTTTCCAACGGAGAATCCATCAACCTGCCTTTCGCGGGCTCCAGGCATAAACACAATGAGCAGAAGCATGTCTACGTAGTCAACAAAGAGAACACCGACGGGACCGTCTCCCGCCCGGTGCTGCTGTACCAGAAGTACGAAGGCTTTGTGCGGCGCGACGAATCAGGCGCCCGCGAGATGATAGACAATGCCAACAATGTCCTTAAATACGCAGGAATGATGGGCAACGGGGTAGACATGTCCAATACGCTCCCCTCGACCCAGATCTTCCCCGGTGAAGATTATGCCGCAGACAACAAAGATATGACCTATCGCTCGGCCGTAATGTCTTTCAAACTGGTGTTCGCGGAGCAGGCGGTACAGGACATCATCTTCGCCCCGGCCCGGCTGATAATGAAGTCATTTATGAACGTGATGTGCGAAACCGAAGGCGCCATAATCAGAAAAGTAATGGACCTGTTCAACATAGACGATAAAGGCAGGGTTTCCTACAACTACAGGGCTATGCAGAAGCGCCTGGACGCGAACGGTTTCGACACCAGCATCTCCGGCGACAACGGGACCAACCCC
>MNUR01000003.1 GCA_001871115.1 Elusimicrobia bacterium CG1_02_56_21
GGATCCTGAAACGCTTTTTCAGAATACGATAGCCATGATAAAACAGCCCGCAGGCTACCGGCTATTGCAACATTTCTAACACCAAGTAAGTTGTGGGGTAAGTTGCGTTCTTTGTGTATGATAACACGAGGGAGCAACAATGGCTTACAAACGAATTACTGCGGAAGAACGAGGTCTAATTTATCGCTGGCTGCAAGAAAGTCTCAAGCAGAACGAGATTTCCTGGCGCCTGGGGAAGACTTCAGGAAGCATCAGCCGGGAGATAAAGCGTAATACCGGACTGCGAGGCTACCGCCCGAAACAGGCACAGGAAAAGGCGCAGGCCCAGGCCAAGCGGCCGGGGCCGCGACGCTTCACGGAGCAGGTGCGGGCGGACGCCGAGACGCAACTTAAAGCAGGTTGGGCGCCAGAGAGCATCTGTGGCAGAGCCAGGCTGGAGGGGCGGCCGCATGTGTGCAAGGAAACCATCTACAAGCATGTCTACACTGATGCCAAAGCTGGCGGGAGACTGTGGGAACATCTTCCCCGCGCCAAGCGTAAGCGACACCGGCGCTGCCCCCGGAAAGATGGCCACAACCGGGGACGAATTCCGAATCAACGAATGATAGCCACCCGTCCGGTTGAGGTGGAGACGCGCAAGACCGTAGGGCACTGGGAAGGGGACCTGATAAACGGAGTGCGTACCACCGGCAACCTGGTAACGCTGGCGGAACGCAGCACACGGTTTACACTGGTAGGGCGTACGGACAGCAAGGACGCAGAAGAGGTCATGCGGGAGATCTGTTGCTTGTTTAAGACTCTGCCGCAAAGGGCCAGATTAAGCCTCACGCTCGATAACGGGAAGGAATTTGCCAGGCATGAAGAGATTTCACGGGAGGTTGCACTAGACGTTTTCTTCGCCAACCCGTACCATTCGTGGGAACGCGGCACGAACGAGAACATGAATGGCTTAATTCGCAGGATATATCCCAAGAAGTCGTCATTCACAGATATTGGCGAAGCGGAGCTAAAGCGGATAGATTCGTCCCTGAACGACCGGCCTCGCAAGTGTCTGGGATGGATGACATCGAGGGAGAAGATGGCCGCCTTCCTTGGTTGGGCCCCGTAAATAGCAGGGAAGCAAACCTTTCCCGGCGCGGGGCATAAAACCGGCCTTCTCCATCGAAGGGCACATGCCAGCAATGTGTCCTGTTGCGCGGCTTGTCATTGTGGCAGGAAGTTCCTTGAATTCCACCAGCTCAGTACCGTATACTATGGTTAATCACAAAGACACGCACTGCGTTGCTAGCAAATGTTGCAATAGCTACTGGCTAACGGGCAGCGCGGTAAAGGAATAGTGCTGATGCATGATATACATCCGCAGAGCCGCGTCGCGTCGAGGAGGCTTGTGAGCTGGCTGGCCGTGAACGGCTATAAAATAGTTTCCCCGGAAAGGCTGACACAGGCCTACAATGGGGAATAAACCCTGCGCTCCGTAGCGGTGGTTTCCGGCTTATTTGCCGGGCGGGGTTTAACACTGGGCCTTAAGAAAAACTTTAGTGGACAACCAGAGGTGCGTGCACTACACTCTATTTGCGGTGTAAGGGAGGAATGATTATGAAAACTAAAGCCATGGTGCTTGCTTTAATAGCGGTGACAGCCGGGGTGTTCGTTCATACGCGGCCGTCTAATAAATATCCTTCTGACTTCAGGGACGCGGTAGGCTCAGGCGTCGCCGCCGGGCAATTACAGGGCTCCGCCCGGGTAGAATTCGACAAGGGAGACGCTCCGACTCCGTCCGCCCCGGCTTCTGCTGAAAAGACTTTATACCTGGACCCTATTGTCGGATATGAAGTGGAGATCTGCAAGAATATTTCCGAAAGCGAAGTGCAGGTCTCCCCGGATTGCTCCGGCTGGTTCAAGGAAAAACATGCCCGCAAACTATCCGAGCTTGTGAAGCAGGTTCCCGGCGGGGTTGCGCCCGGGAAAGAATACGCTATCGTCCCTTCCGGCGCGCTGGTCAGGCTGGTCCGGCTTTATGAGAACGGCAGGGCCAAGCTTTATTACGAGAGGGGCGATTCTTACTATTACTTCCCGGCAAATAGGCTGGAATTGGAGATGGCTGCCGGCGAAGAGCTGGCTGGGTTTAAGAAGGGCCAGACCGTATGTATGAAGGAATACTACGAGGTGGAAGAGGAAACCGGCGGCGTGTACGGCATAGGCAAACCGTTCCCTGAAATTGTGCCGAAAGGGGACAGGGTGGTCCTTAAAAACCTGTTCAAAAGCGGATTTGCCAGAGCAAAGACCGTAGACAGCTCCAGGAATATGGTCCTTACCTGGCCCGTGGACATTAAACTAGTGGAGCCCTGCGGAAAGAAATAAAATGCCAGCTAAAATACAGCCGGCACCGGCTTTATGAGGATAATTCAATGAATGTCCTGGTAATAGATGATAATTCAGCGTTTTCAGCACTGTTGGAAGAGATTGTAATTGCTGCCGGCCACCGGGCCATGGTCGAAAACTCCGGAGAGCGCGCGCTGCTCCGTTATAAAACCCGGCATGTTGACATTGTGATCTGTGATTGGTCCATGCCCGGCATGACAGGTCTGGATGTTTGCCGGGAAATCCGCGCGATCCCCGTCCGGGATTACACCTATTTCATAATACTTACCGGAGAGAAAACGAACCGGAAGAATTATTTAGACGCCATGAAAGCCGGCGCTGACGACTTTCTTACTAAACCGATCGATACGGAAGCTATGATGTGCAGGCTGGCAGTAGCCGAGCGCATCTGCCGGACTACGAACCGGCTCACCCAGCTCGAGCACCTGATCCCGATATGCTCTCACTGCCATCGGATACGGAGGAATGATAACGTATATGAACAGATGCAGGAATATGTTTCCCGCTATTATAAAGTAGCGTTTTCCCACGGAATCTGCCCTGATTGCGTTAAAAAATATTATCCGGAGATAGAGTGCCGGTGAATGTCTGGGATAGGCCTTGTCCGGATCGGCGGCGATCAGCTACGGGCCATATCGGAAGACCGCCGCGAGGCGGTCATTGCGTTTAAGGAGAGCGAATGCCAAAAATACTTGCGGCTGATGACGATCAGATCATAGTGTCGTATTATGAGACCTTGTTTTCCGGGGCCGGGTGGGAAGTGAAAACAGCCGAGGACGGCGCTTCCGCTTTGGATAAATGCCTTGATTTCAACCCAGACCTGCTCGTGCTGGACGTGGATATGCCGTGTGGCGGAGGAGCGCTGGTCTTCAGCGTTATCCGGCGCATCCTGCAACTGGGAAAGCCGATAATTTTTGTGACCGGTCTGCCCGAAAGGGTGCGGGGCCTCGCCTTGACCTACAAAGGGGTCAGCGTATTCCCTAAGCCGGTTAAAGGAGAGATGCTGCTGGCCGAAGCCAAACGCCTGCTTGCTTTTACGGGCTAAACCGTCAGCTCAGCGGCAGATATGCGGACTTGCAGGAGTCTAACAAGTGCCTGATAATAGCCATGTCGGATATGTATCCGGAACTTGTCGGGAGACCTGTGATAGTTATCACGGTAGCCGCCACCAGCTATGCTGATTATGCTTTCAAGCATCGCTGTGCCTTGCTGATAGGCCCTTTGGCGGAAGAAAGCGGGACCAAAGGCGCTTCTGAATACGGCGGGGATGCTGTAGACTATACATAGTTAAATAAAGGTATCAGGAGACTTTCTTCACGACAAGTCAACCCTGCCCGTTAATAATATTCCCGGAGGCTATTCATCATGAAACTGATTCTTCTTACGATTATCCTGGCTTCCGCCGCCCCTTACGCTTATTGCGCCGACAAGGCCATTTATGGCCAGGACAACAGGCGGGATTACTGGAGCCTTTCAAAAGAGCGCCGGGAGCTGGCGGACTCCGTGGTCTCTATCTGGCACGACAGCATGGCGGGGCAGAGCGCGGATAAGACTTTTTACACTTTAGAGACCAGAGCCGCAAGCGAGGCTCCCAGCGTATACTGCCACGGCCTGAAGTTCGAAGACCAGAAATCCGGGGCCATGTGCTCGGGCTCTTTTGTCGGCGAAGACCTGGTCATGACGGCGGGGCATTGTGTGTTAAACGTTCCCGGATACGGCTGCGAACATATGAAAGTAGTTTTCGGCTTCCACCTGCAAAAAGACGGAACCTCACCGGAAAAGATAGCCGCCGGGGATGTATATTCCTGCAAAGAAGTGGTTGCGCGGTACGTAGACACCGAGCTGGACGCCCAGAATCCGAAGGGCGGCGACTACGCCATTATCAGGCTGGATAGGGAAGTAAAGGGCAAAAAACCGCTCAAGATAAATCCGGAAAGCGAGGCGAAAGCTGGAACCCCGCTTTTTGTGATGGGCTACCCGTCCGGCCTTCCCCTGAAGATGGCGGACGACGCTTCGATCCGGAGCACGGACCAGAAGGACGGTTACTATATGGCCGACCTGGATACCTTCAAAGGCAATTCCGGCTCCCCGGTCTTCAACGCCGTGACAAAAAGGATAGAAGGGATACTGGCCGCCGGGGACGAGGATATTGATTACCTGGAGAGCGGGCACTGCTTTACCAACCATATTAACCCGCAGAACGGGGGCAGGGGCGAAGACGTCACTAAGATATCGCTGGTGCGCGGCATCATAGCCAAGAGCCTGCACAAAGGCGGCAGGATACAGACCAGGGATATGCCGGCCCCGGAACTGCAGGACAGAGGTGTGGAATTCCTGTCGAAAGACATAAGTTTTGACCTCAGGAATTAGATCCTGCCGCGATAGAGGGATGCTGGCGGAGGAAACCGCTTAATTATTGAGACCAGGAGCACATGAACATTGTTCGATCACTTTCGCGCGGCAGTTTGGTGTCCGTTTTTCTGCTCTTCCTGATTGCATTTAGAAAACACGACTCCGCAAGTTAGGAAGCTTCGTCCCCTTTCCCGTTGAATATCAGGTGTTGGCGCGGTAAGCGCAGAATGCGGAAACACGCGGTAAAGGAACGGTAAACTTTTCCGGGTCCTGCCGGTGGGCCGTTTAACTGAAAGCTTCGGGTCCAAGGACATTTCAGAAAGCGCGCATTCGGCGCTAAACTATAAACATACGGAATCGGCGCGGTAAGCCGGCAGACAGCGTAAGACACGGAGGAAAGTAAGATGAAAAAGATTCACGCGGCGTCATTGTTCCCATCTCTCCTGATAGCCTCGAGCATGGTATTTGCTTCCGACGGGGTTATCATGCAGCTGTCGGATGTTAGCGACAGTGTTAATCAAATCCGGCAAGAACAGAAAGATTCTCAAGGCAAGCCATGGCAACCTGGCCTGCAACCCAACGGCGGCCAGCCCGGAGGTAACCACGGCGGTCAGCCCGAAGGTGGCCCCGGTGGTCAGCCTCATCCGCAGCCGGGGCCGCATCCCCAGCCACCCCAGCCCCAACCACCCCAGCCCCAGCCTCAGCCGCCTGCGCCGGTAGATACCACCCAGGCGTATAATGGCGGTATGCGGGATGGTTTCCAAAGAGGTGAGATGGACGGAAGGCGGCAAGGCTACTCGGACGGTGTCAACGAGGGGGAATGGGATGGGCGCAGGAACGGAACCAATGAAGGTGCTTCGGCGGGCAGGCAAGCCGGCCGGAGGGATGGTTGGGGTGTCGATCAGGCCGCTGGAACGCAGAACGGGGGAGCGGCAGGCCAGAATGCCGGAACCGCCAATGGTACCCAGGCCGGCCAGAAGCGCTGCTATGATGAGGGATATGCGGGCGCTTATAACGCCGCTTATGCAGTGGCGAATGAATTAGGGCTGCAGGACGCCGCGTCCTACCAGTCCGGGTACAAGAAGGGACAGTCCGACGCGGCGGTCATAGAAGTCGCGAACGGGCAGAAGGCCGGCTATCAGGCCGGGTTCAGCCAGCGTGAAGCCGAACTTCAGAGTTCCCTCGATACGAAAGCAATGCGGGACGTCTTCACGAAAAGTCTCCCGCTGGGCGTAAAGCCGGGCCTCCCTATAGAGCGTGCCCGCGGCGGGTATGCGACCCCGGAGGAGAGCCAGGCCTATGATAATGGCTACAGAGAGGGTTATCAGAGAGGCTATCGGCGGTCGTACGATGACTCCAAGCGGCAAGGGTATAACGAGAGATATCAGAACGCCTATAGGCAGGCCTACAACGTGCAATACTCGATCAGCTACCGTGATGGCTATGCCGAAGGAAAAGAGCAGGGCTACCAGGAAGCTTATTCGGCGGCCTATAATTCGGCGTACAGCGTTTACTATGCTGAATACAGCAAGATGGACTATGCCGATCAGAGAGCTCAGGGCCTGAGTGACGGCAAGGCTGCCGGCCAGAAGGACGGTTTCGCTGCCGGCTGCGCCGAGCAGACGAAGCGCGGCTATAAGGCCGGCTACGAGAAGACCGCGGCCGAAGTGTATCCCGGCGCGTTCGCGGCCGGAAAGCAGGCTGGCATCGCCGCGGCGGACAAGTATTACCAGGAGAACGCTGTCCTGAAGGTCGCCAGCGTCTCTTTATACGACGAGAACGGCAACGGCAAGTTCGAGGCGGGCGAGAACGTGATGATGCGGGCCGAGATAAAGAACTTCGGCTTCCAGCCTTCGGATACCGTTTCTATAGCGGCCGGGAGCGAGCGCGGTGATATAACCATCGCGCCCAACCTTAGCGCCGCCGGCGTGGGCGGCCGGACAAAGACCGTGGTGAATATCCGGATCGGCAAGCTCTACGATGTCGCCGCTCCCGGCACTGACGCAATTAACGCGACGTTCACGGAAAAAGGCAGGCCTGTCGGGGATTCCCGTCAGCTGTATTCCATCGTGAACCCCAACAAGGTCGGCATAGTGTTGATGGACAACGCACCGCTGGCAGGCGTAACGGTTAGCGGCCTGAAAAGCGGTGAGAGGGTCCTGATAATCTCTGTGATGGGGGACTTTTACAAGGTCCGCAAGGCCGAAAACAGCAGCGTGAAATGGACCGAAGGAATTATGTTCAAGAAAGACCTGAGACTGCAGTAAAGGAACGTCGGCAGTTAATGCGAAGCCGCCGGGAAAGCCCGGCGGCTTTGTGCTGTGTGGCAGGTGAGCGATAATCCGCAGAGGTAAAGGAACGGTAAAGTTCTCCGGGCCCTGCCGATAGGCCGTTTAATTCGAAATGAGGGCCCTAGGACACTTTAGCGCGCGGCGGTAATGCCTTAAACTATATCCAGAAGAGACCGGCGCATTTGCAGTCGGTAAGTCTGAAGAAGCGGGGAAATGAAGCGATGGGAGGCAAGAAAATGAAAGCAGGCATCATACCGGCAGAGATCCTGGCCCTGGAAGACCATGCAGTTACCGCGGTAGAACCAGCGCCGGGGAGACATATGAAAAAGATCCTTTTTGCCGCAGCGCTGGTCTGGTCCGCCGCCGCCTATGCGGCAGATTTCGAAACCCTCGCTGTGCGGGCTTCAGACTTAAAGGCTTCCGCTTGGACACAGCCCGCGGCCGCGGAACCGGCAGTGGCTGTCTACCAGCCTGCTGAAAACAGCCAGAAATCAGCCAAGCGGACGGAATTCCAGTTCAAGATAAAGCCGCTGCCGACGGGGCCGTCCTCAAGAGCGGAGATAGAACAGGGGCTTCTGGATCTTTATAAAAATGCACATCTGTCCGGGGAAATTTCCGCCACACTTCCAAAATTGGCGCTAAACTACCGTATTGAGGCATATTTACCTACAGAAACCGTCACATTTAGCTTCTAAAGCCCCCAATGGCACGCTCCACTCTCCAATCTGGACATGATTCTGCATTTCCCGTTTTTACCACCTTACCGGACAGCACCTCAAAACAGGCATAAAATCGCTTCCTCATAGGGGATTTGGCCTATTCTAAAGGACGACTCGGCTTACACCCCGCCCCAGTTTAAAACTTTCCCCGGACAGCTGTGATAAAAAGCCTCTACGGGGCAACCAATAGCTACAGGGTGAAAGAACTTCTCCGGGACGAAGTTAAAGACGCCAATAACTCAAAGCCTTTGCGCCTGGCAGCCATCAAGGCGCTTTCAGGCGCCGCGGGCGACTCAGCCATACAGCGCCTGCTGGAAGACATGCTGCGCTTCGAGCGGGATTCTGAACTGCGGGCCGCGGCTATAGAGGCCGCCTCTCCCGACGCCGCCGCCTTAAAAGAATATTTCCACCTGGGGTATAAACTGGAGAATGGCGGCTATATAAGCCCGCTAGAGAAAGAGTAAGAACTATCCAGGCAAATAAAAAACCCGGCCCCTGCCGGGTTTTTTATTTAGTCAGACCTTCCAGGCCCGCTCCCGTCTTAGTGCTAGTAGATCTCGTTGGTAAGGCAATGGACGGAACCGCCGGCATATTTAAAGCTTGTCAAAGGCGTTACATACCGCTCTATCCCCAGCTTTTCCAGGGTTTCTTCTACGCCCGGCGTCACAAACCGGCCGCTGTTTACCATCACGCCCGGGGCTACCAGGGCGTTCACGGCGTAGTCTCCCAGCACATCCCCCGCGCCGGAGGAGTCCTGCGCCGATATTTCTATCACCCGGATCCCCAGAGCCCTGATCTGGGCCATGCTCCCGGCGCTGATACCTTCACCGGCTATGATCAGGGCCGCCAGGCAGTTATCGGCGGTGACTACGGGAGTGAAGACCGTATCCAGGTGATAGCCTTCCGATTCCACCAGGATATAGTGATCGGGGCGGATAATTTCCCGTACAAAGTCATGCCCCGGTTTATTGGAGCGTGAAAGCCCGCCGAAATAATAACTGCCCTGGCAGGTTTCTATATAATTTATATCCCCGCCCTCCAGGAAAGCGCCCTCGGGCAGGGTGACCACGGTTTTCCCCAGCTTTGACTCTATTACCTTGGCGTGGAATTCGCCTTCGGTAACGCGGGCCTTCACGCTGAAGCGGCTTTTGATCCAGATGCCGCGGAAGATAAGGCCGCCGTCCCGGATAAAAACAGCGTCATGATAAAGATTGCCGGGCCGGTTCAATTCTTCCGGGAAAGGAATGATGTTCAGGTAAAACCCGGCCCGCAGGAGGGTGTCCACAAAACCCAGCCATTCCTTCTTAAGCAGGTCCTGATCGGGGACTATGCCTTTGTTGTGGGCGTAAAGGGTGGCGAAATTAATGCTGGATTCAGTTTCTCCCTGGTGAACGGGGTAGCCTTTATACCACATCCCTTTGACTTCGGGGGTAACGGGGGCAAGTCCCAGCAGGAGGATCTCTCGGCGGTGTTTGTATGCGTTCATAAGGCAGGTTTGTTCCGGTAAAATTTTCAGCCAGGCGAAACCGGGCCGCGGCCGCTCTCCGCACAAGCTGTTTTATCTATGATACCAAAGTCAGGGCGGATTCTAAAATCCCGGAAAGCCCGTGTCCCCCCCGGCAGCTAATAACTACCAATCCGTAGGCTTGTAATCCTTGAGGAATTTTCCCCAGATATGTTCCCCGGTGTTAAACCCGGAGATGATCGGGTCCACTATGCGCGCCGCGCCGTCGACTATATCCAGCGGAGGATGAAAGCGGTGCTCGGCCGCCTTGCGCGCGGCTATCTGCGCCGGATCCTCGTCGGTCACCCAGCCGGTATCCACCGCGTTCATATGGATGCCGCACGAGTGATAATCCGCCGCCGAGGTGCGCGTCATCATATTCAGGGCGGCCTTGGCCATGTTGGTATGGGGATGCCGCGTTGTCTTGAATTTGCGGTAGAACTGGCCCTCTACCGCCGAGACGTTGATTATATGCTTGTCCCTTTCGGGCGTGCGGAGCATAAGGGGTTTAAGCCGCGCGTTCAGGATAAAAGGAGCTACCGCGTTGACCAGCTGCACTTCCAGCAGTTCCACCGCTGGAACTTCTGCCATAAGCAGCCGCCAGGAATTGCGCTCGCGCAAATCCACCTGCTGCAGGTCCTGGTCCAGCTTGCCCTCGGGAAACAAAGCTTTCTGGGCGGCGAGCTCTTCGGGCAGAAGCGGGACCTGCGATAAAGCCGCCGCGTGCGTCAGCCCGGAGACCCGGGAAAGCCCCGGAGCAGGCAGGGCGGCCCCGCCGGAGTCCCCGGCTTCGGGCAGAAGGTGGTAGCCGCGCAGGCCTTCGTACGCCCCCAGCAGTTTGCGCGCGTCTTCAGGCATATCTTTCAAAGGCCCGTGCTCGCCTTCCATCATATGCTGGTAGAACTCCGGAGGCCGGCGCACGGTCTGACAGGCGTTATTGACTATAAAATCCAGCCGGGAGCGCGCAGCGAGCAGATGCCTGCAGAAGGCTTCTACGCTGGGCGTATGGCGCAGGTCCAGCCCGAAGATCTCAAGCCGGTGGCCCCAGTCCCCGAAATCAGGCTCGGCCGCGTAGCGCCGGGCCGAGTCGCGCGGGAACCTGGTGCTGACGATGAGCTGCGCCCCCGCGCGCAGAAGTTTTATGCCGGCCTGATAGCCTATCTTCACGCGCCCGCCGGTCAGCAGCGCTACGCGGCCCCGCAGGTCCGCCGTCTCGGTGCGCTTGCGGAAATTCATCTCGGCGCAGGACGGACAGAGCTGGTCGTAAAAATGATGGAGCTTGGAATAATTCTGCTTGCAGACATAGCAGTTCAGCTCTTCCTGGGGCTCGCGGAACCCGGGGTTATCCTCCACTTCGTGCTGCACGAAGCCGGCGGGCGGGTGGACGTTCGGAGTGGTAAAAACGGTCTGCCTGCGCAATTTACGGATGCCGGTACCGTTCAGCGCTCTCTCGGCCCGCTCCAGCCTGGCGGCCTTGACCCGGCGCCGGGACGCCTTCAGAAGCTGCTTCCTTGCGCGGGAGTCGGGCCGGGAAACCTGGCCGGCGGCCGAAAGCAGGCGCTTGCGCTCCGCCTCGGGAATTCCGTCCAGGAGGTCGCGGTTGGCGGCGATAGACTCCAGCAGCTCTACGGCGGCAAGCATCTGTTCCGCCAGGGCCGGCTTATTTGTTTTGTCGTTGTTCATCTTTGCTTTGCAGATATCCGCTTACCGGCAGGCTGTCCGGCAAGAACGGGCAATAGGCATTTTTCTTTGACTTACGGACGCCATAGTCCGCCGCCGGGGAGCGCGTTCTGCCATTGCGGTTTATCTATGATACAATACTTGCGAGGCGCAGCAAAAAGCGGCACGCCCTATACGCCCGGCCCGCGCGTTTTCACAATATCTAAAACATCTCTGGGACATGCCGCCTCCCGCGGGACAGTTAAGGAGACTATATGGGATTACCTTCCAATTTACCGGAGCTTCAGCCGTATCTTTTTTCAGCCGCGGTCATAGCTTTCCTGCTCTACCGCGCCAGGCGCTACAGGGCTATCAAGCGGAGGCTTCCGGAGCTGATAAAAGAAGGCGGCGTCGTGGTGGATGTCCGTTCTGCGGGGGAATTTTCGGCCGGCTCGCGCCCGGGAAGCGTCAATATTCCGCTTGGCGAACTGTCAAAAAGGGCAGGGGAGCTGAATAAGGAAAAGCCGGTGATACTCTGCTGCGCCTCAGGCGCGCGGAGCGGGGCGGGCGCCGGGATCCTGGAAAAAATGGGGTTTAAGACCGTAGTGAACGCCGGCCCCTGGCAAAATACGCTGCAGAACTGATTATTATTTAAATCTGTATCCCAGGGTGGCCTGCTGGCGGGCGTTCAGCGCCTTGGCGGTGCTGAGCGAATAATCGAAGATCCATTTATCCTTACGTACGCCGAAACCCAGGGTGATCCCTTCCGCCGCCCTGTTGAAAAGATAGCCGGCCCTCAGAGTTAATGTAAAACCGGTCGACATTCCCATATTCATCTCCGCGCCGGCCTGGTAACAGGCTTTATCTTTGTACGGTGCTATCCAGTCGGCCGTAAACATCGCGTCGGAGAAAGTCAGGTCGGTGGACGGGTCCAGCAGGTTGGGCGGGTTTATTTCCACTCTGTACGCGGCCCCGAGCCTTTTCACGGAAGGAGCGGGGTCGCTGCTTTCCTCGAATTTAAAGCCGCCGCCGCCATTCATATAAGAAGCGCCAAGACTTAGCCCGCCATCCGTTACGTAAAGAACCCCCAGATCATAATTAACGGCCGCGGCCGAGGCTGTCTCGGCCAGGATTATCCGGGTATTTTTCAGCGTAGCTCCCGCGCCGAAATGCTTGTTCAGGCGGCAGGCGCCTGAAATATAGACGGTGCGATCGTCCTCCGCGGTCACTTTCCCCGTTGTCCCGTCCGAAAGATTAAGGTAAATATCCCCGCCGTCAAAATACTGGAAACCGGGGGTAAGGACAAAACTCCCCAGCTTAAGCGGAGCCGAGATCAGGCTGTGGCCGGAATCCCCGAAACCCCTCAGGTAGCTGGCTGAAACGCTGAAACCTTCCGAAAAAGCCAGGCCTCCGGGATTGTAAACAAGGCTTTCTCCGTCTCCCGGCACGGCGGTGAAAGCCTGCCCCAGCCCGGAGGAGCGGGCGCCCATAGGGGCGTTCAGCCCCGGCGCGGCCGCCAGCCCGGCTTCACCGGCGGCAAGGCCGGCGCCGGCGGCGCACAGCGCAAGCGTAATGCTGAAAATTTTCGCCCCGGTTTTTCTCATTTTATAAGAACTATCTTTTCAGTTACGTTAAGCCTTGGTCCGGTAATATGCAGCAGGTAGAGGCCGCTGGCCGCTATCTTCCCGCTGTCAGTGTCCCCCGACCAGAAGAAGTTGCTCGGGGTCCCGGGCGCTGAAGGCGCAGGCCCGTTAAAAAGTTTTTTTACCAGCCCTCCGTTAACGGTATAGATGCTGCCTTTAATATTTCCCGGATAAAAAATAGTTACCGACGCCTTGACCTTTCCGCCTTTGAGCGGCCTGAAAAGATTGTCCGTCATTTTAGTGACGCCTGGCCGGTAATCTATGGTAACCGCGTTTAAAAGTCCCGCTGTCCTGCCGTCCGGATTGGTTATGCTTACTCCATAAAGTCCGAGCGGCGCATTGGTGGGAACGGCCCTTACCGTAACGCGCATATCGTCCACCCAGGTCACGCTCTGTACAGTGAGGGCTCCCGGAGTTCCGGCTATGGCCGCTATGGCGACTCCCGGAGAGAAAACCTCTCCGGTCACGGTAAAGTCTGTCGGGCCGTCGTCGATATAGGCCAGGACCGGCGAGACGCCTGTTATTACCGGGGAGCTGGTAAAAGCGCTGTAGATATATGTTGTGGCCGAGGAATTAAGCCGGGAGGTCAGGTAGAGCCGCCACCTGAAAGTCTCGGTAGAGCGCGCTACTGCTATGCCGGACAACTCGTTGACGGAGGCCGCCGTGGAAAAAACCTGGACTGGCGCGGAAGGAAAACTGAAACCGTTAACGCTGTCAGCGGCCAGAACCCTGGTTACTGTCGAGACCGAAAGGTCCGGCGCGGCTATGAACATCCGCAGGCTGCCGTCGGTAAGGGTGGAAACGTCCAGCTGGTAGGCCCCGGTAGTATCGGTCAGAAGCGCTTCCCCTGAAAACGTATCCCCGTCGTCCGAGCTTTGCAGGCCGTAGATCTTATAGGCCGCCGGGTCGGGGGCCGCTCCCGAGTCGCGGATATAATAAAGGTTCACCTTGCCGGAGCCCCCGAAATAGGGCTTAGGGGAGCGCAAGCGCGAAGCCCCGCTGCTGAATAATATTGAGAAAGCGTTGTCGCTGGTCCAGGTCAGGCCGTCCGCGGATTTAGCGCTCAGCAGGGCGTAACCGGCTGTGCTTATCCCGACATAGTAGGCGTGGTACGGTCCGCCCGCAAGAGCGGCGTCATAGTAAAGGCCGAAAGCCGTGATGGAACTCGCGTCCAGGTAGGAAGCCCGGGTGGAAAGCCTTATGCCGGGTTCAATGGCCCAGTCCAGGCCGTCCGTAGAGCTGGCGCTGAAAACGCTGTAGGCGGAAGGCGTGGAGAAATACATCCGGTAGCCGCCCGGGATAGGGGTTACGCAATGCACGGAGGCGGAAGAAAGGCGCACCCCCCCCTCCAGCTCAAAAGCGGGCGCACAGAAGCCGGCCTGCACCCAGGCCGCCGACAGCAGCGCCGCTAACAGAATTTTATTTAACAAGTTTGCCCCATACCCGGCGGCTCGGCCGGATGATGAAAGTATAACCGGCTCCGCTATCTCCTCACTTAACCGCGGTCCCGGGCAAACCGCCCGGGCCCGAAGCCTTTCGGATATAAAGAAACCCGGGATCAGCCGGGTTACTTTACCGGAGCGCGGGTTTACTCCACTCCGAGCAGTTCCACGTCGAAGCAGAGTTCGGAATCCGGGGGAATAACGCTCCCGGCGCCTCTTTTACCGTAGCCCAGCTCGGAAGGGATGAAGAGCTTGCGCTTTCCGCCTATCCGCATTCCGGCCACGCCCTCGTCCCAGCCTTTTATAACCTGCCCGGCCCCGAGCTTGAAAGTAAAGGGCTCGTCCCGGTCCACCGAGCTGTCAAATTTTTTCCCGTCCGGAAAAGTCCCGGTATAATGCACGGTCACTTCTTTGCCGCTGACGGCCGAGGAGCCTTCGCCCACTTCCACTTCTATATATTTCAGCCCTGACTTTAAGACCATTTCTTCATTCGCCATGATAGAGCCTCCTTATTGACCTGCCGACATGATAATAATACAAAAAAACACGGCGGAGCTTACCTGGCCGGCTTTACTCCCAGCTTCTCATCATACGCGTCCACGCTGAGGATATTTTCAAGGGGCAGCCGCGGCGGCCTGGCGCCCTCTCCCTCCGCCTGGCGCGGATTGAGCGAGCCCAGGTCTTCGCTTTTTTTACCTGCTATTATAAGCGCCAGGACCATATTTCCTTCGGGGATGCCCAGGGCCAGGCGCGCTTTTTCATTATCGAAGCCGGCTATGGGATGGGTTACCAGCCCCAGCTCGGTTGCGCGCAGCTGCATGGCGGAAACGGCCATGCCCAGGTCAAAAAGATAATATTCTCTTTCCTTGATCACGCAATCGTTCTCTTTTTTAGCGAAAGCGGCGATTATCCCGGAGGCGTTCCTTGCCCACTCGTTGCCCTTGCTCAGGCAGTCGTACAGCCCGGACAGTGAGCCCTTAGACCTGGCAAAAACGAATCTCCAGGGCTGGTTATTAAAGCAGGAAGCGGTCAGCTGCGCCGCGGTGGCCAGCTCCCGGACCATCGCGTCCGTTATTTCGACGGGCCCCAGGGCCCTGTAAGCGCGCCTTTTTTCTATAGCTTCTTTGACTTCCATATTTTTCCCCCTTGCCCGCTTTTTATATCAAGAACCGGGACCTGACGGACCCGGACCTCTCAATTCACCGAAAAATTCTTTCCCGTTCTTCTCCGAACAAAGCGCGTCAAGAGCATCCAGAACCGGAAGCAGGTTCTCAATGGCCAGGTCCGGCTCAAGGTCGGGATTGCGCTTGCTGAGCTTTATAGCCCCCGGTATGGTGACGCCGTGCGGCAGCAGCTCCAGGCTGTGTGCGCCGGAGTCAAAAAGAGCGGCTATCTGGCTGCGGACAACCGGCCCGGAGAGATATTTACAGGCCAGTTCCACGGTATCCGAAACCGCCTGGAACCGCGCGTCAAAGTCCGGCTCCCCGGTCTTGATATCCTTCATGACTCCGATCTTCTCCATGGTTCTTTTAAAAATATTTTCCATGGAGATCTTCAGGTCCAGGGCAAAAAGAGGATCTTCGAAAGTTATGATCAGCCAGGCCGGGGTATTCTTTCCCTGCGGGACATGCTTTATAAAAAGCGGCCTGTTTTTATACACTCCCCGGAAATTGTAATTCTGGAAAAAAGAGCTGCCTCCGGCTTTACCCTGCATAAAAGAGGTTAGAGCCTCGAACGCCCGTTTCTTCCGCTTATTCACCCCCGCGGCTATAAAAACCACCGCGACAAGGAAAACGGCAAAAGCAGTGATCTGCCAGGGCGGCCCGGACTTTAGCGGGATCCCGCTTTCATACCGTATGGTTTCAGTGTTCATCTTTACCAGTCAATCCTACAAATTAGAAACCTGCATGTAAAAGCCCGCTTTTGCCGCGCACCTTTACCTGCGGCTCTTTTTTTATTTACGATACAAGCTATGCTAAGAACAATTTTTCTCTCCCTGCTGATACAAGTCTCCGCCTTCGGCCTGATTTCAGCCGGACTGGACCCGGTCATAGCGGAAAAAATACGCTTGCTCAGCGCCGAGACATTTTTTGACGCTATAAGCTACGAACTGAAAAAAAGCCCGGCGGCCAAAGAGGCGCTCAAGGACCTGGAGCCGCAGGCTCTGGCGGCGGCGCTGGCGGAGAAAGCGGCAGGCGGGGAGAAACTTACCCAGGCCGGACTTTTCAGGGAAGTGGCCGCGCTAGTCCGGCTCGGAGGCCTTGATAAAAAAACCCGGGCTTCGGCCGAGCGGGCTATAGAGGAAGCCCGCGCCTACCTGGCCCCGGAGGAACTGCCGGCCTGGGATGAGCCGGCGCGCCCCGGGCCCGCCAAAGCCCCGGCCGGCCTGGTAACCTACAACAACGGTTCCCCCGAAGCCTCGGGTACCGATCCGGCCCTGCTTGACTGGAAAGACAAGGCCGGCTATACCTCCTCCAGGATAGGGCCGCTGTGCGCGGTCCTGGAAACCCTGCGGCCCGCTGACAAAATAGTGCTCTCAAACCTGGGCCTGGCCGCGATGCTGCCAGAATTAGGAGCGCAGAAAGAAATAATTTCCCTTCACCTGCCGATAAGCGGCTACGCGAAAAAACTCTGGCTGCTGGCCGGAGAGGACGGCGGCAAAACTCTGCTTATAAGCGATTTCCAGGGCCGGACTTTTTTGCGCCACTTTGAATTGCTGCTGAAATCTTATTATTCAGGAAAAGAGGCGCCGCTCTTAAGCGTAGCCGAGGCCCGCAAAGCCTATGAGCCTTATTACAAAGCCCTGGCCCGGCTGCAGGAGGAAAAAGGTTCCGAACTGGGAGAGCTGGAAGGACTTATTGCCGGGTACGCTGAAACCTTCAGGATCTACTGGAGTTCCTACGCGGTAGCCTCTGTCAGCGACAGCGCCGGGGACTGGCGGCTGGACATCTATCGCCCGGCAGGGACCGGCCGCTGGGGCGTCATCAGCGCCCGCTCCTCTTTTTACGGCGAAACGCTCGGAGAGAACATCCGGTACCTGGTGGAGAAGTCCACCGGGATAAAGACGGTCATAATAGCGGGCTCCGGCGGTTCTCTGGAGACCAGGCCGCTGTATGACATAGTCTACCCCTCTCATGTAATCACTCCCGGGGGCAAAATAGTTCCCAATGTCCTGGGCTCGCAGGCGGATTTCAGGGCGCATAAAAGCGCTCTCTCACCGCTTGAGGAAACCCCGCCCTGGCTTTCCGACGCTCTGGAGCAGGGCATAGGCACGGTTGACGTAGAGATGGGCCCGGCGGCCGGGATACTGGAAGGCAGGGGCCTCCGGCTCGGCTTCGCCGTACTGGCTACCGACTTTCCCATACGCCGCCCGGCCCTGGAAAAAGCCATGAAACTCGCCAGCCTGGCGCGCCAGGACTCCGGAGCTAAGTACCGCGGACTTTCGGCATACGCGAAGGGAATAGAGAACTGGATATCGCGCGGCGTACCCCCGGGCTGGCAGCCTATAGAAAAAAAGATAGGCCGCCCCCTTGCCGAACAGTCGGCACTGAACCTGTCGGCCGATGAAAAGAGCCTCGCCCCTTTTTCGGAAGAAGAAAAAGGACTGCTCGCAAAACTTGAAAAGTATTTCAGGGACCACCCGCCGTCTTTCTCGGTAAGGATGAGCCGCTTCAGGGCGGCCCGCATCCTGGACGACAGAGCCTTCCTCTCGACCGAACTGGTAGCGGACCTTAAAGGTTCCGAGGTCGCTCCTTTCACCCCCAGTTACGAGCAAAGGAGTTTCGGGGCTTACCGCTACATTTTCGGAACCCTTTCATACTGGGACGGGCCGGAGAAATACGGCGACACCGTGCTCAGGATAAAGACCAAAACCTGGAAAAGACGGGCCTGGGCAACGCGGCGCTCCGGTTTCAGGGCGCTGGTCATAGCCGCCGGGAATTCCGGGGTGGACCAGGACAAAATAGCCGCGGACCCGGTCCTGACGAAGAAAGGAGAAGCCATCTTCGCCTCCTGGATAGTTACCCCCGAAGATATGCCCGGGTCGGTAGCACTGCAGATCATAGGCGAACTGCGGCGGCGTCCCCCGGAAACCACGCAGGATTTCCTTAAAGCTGGGGAAAAGGACATCCCGGGCCTGATTGCGCGCCATGATGTAGGGTGGCTTGAGGGAAAGATAGCTGATTCGGTGCAGGTGGAGGATATCGACCTTATAAAGACGCCCTCTCCCGCCGAAGGGAATATAGCCGCCTCGGCAGCGAAGCTCGGGATCAATGTCCTCAGCGCGCCTTGACAACCCACGGGGGGGCCATTATACTATTGAGGCAAATCGGCCTGGACAAGACTTGCGATGAAAAACATCACCAAAGCCCGCCTTACCGCTCAAAACGAATTCATCGGACCTGCCGGCTGCGGCGGCGGAGCCCGTTTACAGGCCCGCCGGTTTTAGCAGAATACGGAGGAGCAACTTAATGAAAGTGCTTATAGTGGACGACAATTCGGGCACCAGGAGCATGATAAAGATAATCCTGGAAAGGACGGGCCACGATGTAGTGGGCGAAGCCGGTGACGGCGAGAGCGCGCTCAAGGCCTTTTCTGAACTGCGGCCCGACGTGGTCCTGCTGGACATAATTATGCCGGGCAAGTCCGGCCTTGAAGTACTGGAGGCAATCCGGAAGATAAACCCGTCGGCAAAAGTGATAATGGTGACGGCCGTAGAGCAGGATGAAATAAACAGCCAGATCCTGAGCAAAGGCGCGGCCGCGATAATTTATAAACCGTTCTCTTTTGACGACTTTGAAAAAGCATTCAGGCGGCTTTAACGGCCCTAAATAAATGAACGCCAAAAGCGACGGTATTTTAAGCGCAATAGCTGCCTCCGGCCTTGAAAAATGCCTGTTAAAAATGAACAGGGCCTCTTCCGGCAAATGGGAGCTGGCCGGCGCACGCGTCTTCACTGGCCGTATCCCGGAAGCCATTAAGCTCAGGAACCCCGAGGGCGGCCCCTCCTCCGCAGTTCAAATCAATGTCGACAACAGTCCCAGGTTCGCCGCGGCGCTGGTCTTCGGCTCCGGCGACATTAACCATATTTCCAGGTGCTTCGTTAACGACGACCTTTCCCGGGCCAGCGGCATAGAGCGGTTCGAAGAAGTCATGCTTGTAGAAATAGGAAATATCCTGCTCAACGCGCTGATAAACTCGCTGCTTAATTCCCTGAAAAGAAGCGCGGTTCCCTCCGTTCCGATGCACGTTTCGGGAGGAACAGAGGCCATAACGGACGGACTAGGCGCCTTTATGGATTTAAACCTGAATTACAGAATAATAGCCCTGGCCGTTAATATCCGGCGGGACGGGCATTCCAGCCGGGCAGAGATCCTGGCCATACTCCCGGAGGAACTTGCGGCGGACCTGGAGCCGGCTTGACCCGGCGCCAGGACCCGGTCTCTCACTTCACCCTTAACTCCCGCGGCTACCTCCCCGGCTTCCGGAGCTCCCCCGCTGCGCTGTCCCCGCGCCGAACCCGGCCGCGGCCGGCCTGACAACGGCCCCCCCGTTTTTCCTATAATATAGCGGCACCGAGCACCGCAAAGACCAAGATGAAATTCCCCGGCAAAAGAAAAAACAAACATTATTTCCCGGTCGCCTCCAAGGGCCGCGAGAGCGCCGACCCTCATTCCCTCCAGACCGAACCCTTTTACCTGGTCGGCATAGACCAGCTGCTGGTGGACATAGAATGCAGAGCAGACCCGGAATTCCTGGACAGGCATAACCTTAAAAAAGGCCAGTCGCAGATCCTCGGGGACAGCGCCGCAGAGGCTATCTACAGGGTGCTGAAAACCGAAGGCAGGATACTGGGGGAATACGCGGGCGGCTCAGTAGGGAACACGCTTCATAATTATTCGGTCCTGTCGGAGGAGCGCTCGGTCGCCCTCGGGGCGATCACCCGGAGCATAACCGTCGGGGACTACGCATTCAAATACATCCGCAATACCAGCGCCAAAGTCGACCTCTCCTATCTCCAGCCCTCCGGAAACCCCATGGGAAGAGCGATGTGTTTTGTCACTCCCGACGGAGAGCGGACCTTCGGCATAAGCAAAGGCTGCATGAACGACCTTGCCCCGGAATTTATCCCCGTGGAGGTCATTGAAAAAGCTTCGGCCCTGCTTATTTCCAGCTACATTCTGCGCGACGAAAAAGATCCCATATTCAGTTCCACGGTCAAAGCCTGCGAGACCGCCCTTAAAGCGAAGGTCCCGGTAGTAATGACCCTCGGGACCAGCTTCCTGATAGAATCCAAAAAAGATTTCTTCCGGGAATTTATCAAAAAGTACGTCACCTGCGTGGCCATGAACGACCTGGAAGCCCTGGCCCTTACCGGCCTTAACGACCCGCTCCTGGCAGCCGAGAGCGCCCTGGAACTCGCCGACCTTGTGCTTCTGACGGTAGGGCCCCACGGGCTTTACCTGGCGGGATACGTGGACGAACAGTTCGCAAGAAAGACCACGCACAAGCTTCACACCAAGTCCATCGTAGACTACAATATGTATGAATTCAGCCGCCCGATGCGGAAGAGCGACTGCGCTAAACCGATAAAGATCTATACCCACATCAACCCGTTTTTGGGCGGGCCCCTGGTGATTAAAAACACAAACGGCGCCGGGGACGGCGCGCTTGCGGCTATCCTGCATGACCTCGGGGCCAGGAAGTACCACCAGGCCAAGGTTCCGAATTCCCCCAAGAACCTCGTGAACGCCTTAAGCTATTCTTCCCTGTCCCAGATCTCAAAGTACGCCAACAGGGTGAGTTTCGAGGTTCTGGCCCAGAATTCCCCGAGGCTGATGCGCGCCCTGCCGGAAAAAGAAGACAGCCTCCAGGAAGCGTACTGGGACGCCTAGGAGCCTGTCCGACATAAGCAATTTCGGCTGCAATTGCCGCTTTTGGCCTGCGCCTTTGCGCCGCTCAACTTACACCTCCGTCGAGGGTGCTCGTTTCGCGTCGCTTCGGCTCGGCACAAAATCGTAAATTTCGCCATGAAAGCCTTATGCCGGACAGCCTCCTAGCCCGGGGCTGTTTTTTCTCAATATTATTTTAAAAATCTCTTGGGCCGGCCGGCATTACCCGGCGGACGCCGGCTCCGGCTCCCGGACAGCCGCCATTCCCTCTTCGGTCTCCGGGTAACCTTCGAGACCCACCCGGAAAATCCCCGGCGGCATGGCGTGGCCGTTCTCAGCGCGGCGGGCGCGCGTTCCTGTCTCGTGCCGAACCGGGCGCGCGACCGGCTCTTTCGTGAAACGCCGGCCCTTTTTAAGATTAACCAGGCGGCTGCCCGGAGTGACAGAAGCGGAAGCGCTCATTTTTGCGGAGATCCTGGCGCGCCAATTAGCAGGCCCTCTTTCCTAAGCGCGGCTTCCAGCCCGGCGCGCCCGACAAAGCTATTTTCTTTATCCTCGCTTTAACCTCTCGCTCGCAAAAATTCAGGCCGTGTCAGCCAGGCGCTAAGAAACAGGGGCGTCTTCCATCGCCGCCTCCACGGCTTTAAGTGCGTCCGAGGCTGAGCTGGTTATCCCGCCACTGTACCCTGACCCCTCTCCTATCGGGTAGAGGCCGCGGATGTTCGCCTCATATTTACTGCCGCGCAGCATCCTGACGGGGGAAGAAGTCCTGGTTTCAGGGCCGATGAGCACCGCGTCTTCCCCGGAGAACAGCGGGCAATCATCCCCCCATTGGCTGAACGCCGAAACCAGAGTTTCCGTTATAAAAGCCGGGAAGATGCTTTTAAGCTCCGCGCTCCGCGTACCCATTTTAAAGGAATTAGTGTTAATAGCGGAAGAAAGCCGGCCGGCCAGGAAATCCCTGAGGTTCTGGGCCGGCGCCTTCCAGTGGCCTCCTCCGGCCAGGAAGGCCTTGCTTTCAATATCTCTCTGGAACTCTACGCCCGCCAGCGGGTGCGGCGTGCCGTAGTCCGCGGTTTTGCAGGTTACAGCTATGGCGGAATTGGAAAAGGCGGAGTTCCTGGCCGCATAGCTCATCCCGTTGAGCGCAAGCTGCCCCTGCACGGAGGAAGCGTTAACGATTTCCCCACCCGGACACATGCAGAAAGTGTAAGCGCCCCGGCCCGTTTTACGGTTTGTATAGTTAAAAGAGTAGGTTGCGGCGCCCAGGCCCGTAAAGTTTTTATACTTCTCTCCGTAACGGATAAGGTTGATGGTTTTAGCCGGATGCTCCACCCTGACCCCGACCGAAACCGGCTTCGATTCCAGGGCGACCTGCTTTTTATACAGCAGCTCGAAAGTATCCCGGGCGGAATTGCCTACGGCCAGGTAAACGCATGAGGCCGGATATTCGTCCGCGCCGTTTATCACCACCCCGGAAACCGCCCCGCCGGAAATAAAGATATCCGTCATCCTTGAGCGGTAATGTATTTCGCCGCCTCTCTCAAGTATATAGTTCCTTATATTGGCCACTATCCGCCTCAGAACGTCAGTGCCGAGATGCGGCTTGCTGATATACCCTATTTCCGGAGGCGCGCCGAATTTAATAAAGGTGTCCAGGACTTTGCTGGCATAGGGGGAATTATTAAGGCGGGAGAAAAGCTTGCCGTCAGAATAAGAGCCCGCTCCCCCTTCCCCGAACTGGATATTAGACTCGGGATCCAGCGCCCGGTCCCTGATAAAATTCTGCACGTCCGCGTGGCGCTCCTGCAGTTTCCTGCCTCTTTCAAAGATCAGGGGCTTCAGCCCGTATTCCAAAAGTTCCAGAGCGGCGAACATCCCGGCTGGCCCGAAACCTATTATGACCGGGCGGCGGCGGGACGCCGCGGCCTTATACGCCGCGGCCGGTTTCACCCGGTACAAAGGGAACTTTTCTTTGTTCTCGTAATCGGAAGGGACGGCCACTGCCAGGGAAACTTCGTAATAGAACCGCTCGGGGTCGCCGAATACCGGGGATTTGGAAAGTATCTTTACGGCCCTGAGCGCCCCGGCAGGGAGATTGAGCCTGGCCGCGGCGGATTTCAAATATTCAGCCGTCCCGTCTTTCTCTACGGGGATCAGCATACCGCCTACTATCAGTTCCAGGTCCATGATAAATAATACGAAATAAAGCCGGGTTTTACCCTTAGAATTACCTGTTTAAAATCAGCTTGACTTGAAAAAATCATTTAACTAGACTAGCCCTAGGGCAGGGGCAGATATATACTTACAGCCGAGGCGCGCAACCGCGCGGCCTCACGCGTCCGGAGCCGGCGGCCTTTAGCCGGGACGGGCCGCGGGCGCGGAACCAAACAGGGGGACAAATGCTACGAAATATTAAAAGCCTTATCGGCCACAAGATACACGCCACTGACGGCGAACTGGGGATAGTCGACGAGTTCTATTTCGACGACAAGACCTGGAACATCCGCTATATGGTAGCGGAGACGGGCGGCTGGCTTTCCGGACGCAAAGTCCTTATCTCACCCGCGGCCCTGAAAGCCCCGGACTGGAAGTCCAAAACATTCCCTGTGGCGCTGACCAGGGAGCAGGTGCGCAGCAGCCCGGACATAGACACAAAGCAGACGGTAACAAGGCAGCATGAACTGGAGCTGCATAAACATTACGCCTGGGCGCTCTACTGGGGTGACGGCTTCTACGCCGGAGGCATGTCGGGCGGACTGATCTTCCCCCCCGCCCCGGAAGAAAAGGAAAAGCAGGCCCCTCAGCCGCTGAAAGAAACCCACCTGCAGGGAACCCGCGCCGTGACGGGGTACAGGCTTCACGCGGCTGACGGCCCCATCGGGCATGTGGACGACTATATTATTGATGACGAAAAGTGGGGAGTGCGCTACCTTGTGGCCGATACCGGAACCTGGCTGCGAGGCAGGAAAGTCATCATATCCCCGCACTGGATAAAGAGCGTGGACTGGGGAAGCTCAGAAGTTTTTGTGGACCTGACGCGGGAAGCCATACTAAAAAGCCCGGGCTTCGACCCTTCGGTGCCCGTGAGCGAGGACTATGAAAGCGAGCTTTACGACCACTACGGGCGCCCCAAACCGGAGAACACGCCCGGCCGCGCCGGGTCCGCTGCGCGCGGAAGAAAAAGCTGAAACTCTACCGGGAACTACGCGGTTTTTGAGGATTGAATAAAAACCTCAAGGCCCCGAGCCCCCCTGGCTGCGCCAGCCGGCCGGGCTCACCCGGAGCGGGCCCTTTATCACGTTTTAATTATCTTCACCCAGACTTCACGCAGGCGCGGCCCGTCATATTCGCACAGGTAAACGCCCTGCCAGGTTCCCAACTGAAGAACTCCTTCCTCTATAAACAAAGTCAGAGAAGACCCCACCAGCACGGATTTAATATGCGCAGGGGAATTGCCTTCGGCGTGGCGGTAAGGGAAATCCCCAGAAAAGCTCTCATTAAGCTTGGCGATAATATCGCTCTGCACATCGGGATCGGCGTTCTCGTTAATAGCCAGGCCGCAGGTAGTATGCGGCACAAAGATATGGCAAACCCCGCTCTCAACCCCGTTTTCCCGGGCAATGCCCTGCACCTCGCGGGTAATATCCGCCATCCCCGACTTCGCGGAAGTCCTCACCTTGAATTTATGAACCATTTCTCTATCCTCCCCTGCCCGCTTTCCGCAATTAAACAACAAATACCGGCGTCCCCGCTATAAAGACCAAAAATATTAACCCTGCCGCAGGGGCTCATACTTTCTCCGGCTGATTACCACTTAAACCAGAAGACTACTTTTTTGAGTCTTTATCTTATAGCCATTGACTTTTATACTAATTTGGTGTATATTTATACTATATTTCCTATTTACATAGAGAGGTGCTTATGCCTGAAGAAAAAACTCCCCCCCGCATGGTTTTAAAGAATTTCCTGGAGATACCCTATGACGAACTGGAGGAAATGAACCTGAAGGCCGCAGAAGACGCGGAGACGCTGTCGCCCGCCGAGCTTGAAAAAAAATACCGCGCTTACCTCCAGAAAGAAAAACGCCTGAAAGCGGTGACGCTCTGTTTCTCCGATATCGAAGGGCGCTTCCATATGCTGGACTATGACAAGGTTTTTTTCCTGAACGCCGGAGATAACCTCACCTTTGACGGCTCCTCTATCCGGGGGTTCTCGGCGCAGAAAGAGTCGGACCTCCGCCTCGGCATAGACTGGGGCAGCATTTTCTGGCTCCCCTCGGATGTCTTCGGCCCAGGCAAGATAATTCTTTTCGGGACCGTGCTGAACCGGGATAAAACCCCCTACGAATCCGACTTCCGCGCGCGGCTCATAGGCCTGACAAAGGAAATAAAAAAAACCCGGGGCATCACCGCCAATGTAGCCGCCGAGGTTGAGGGTTTCCTGATAAAAGGCCTCAGCGCCGAGCAAGCCTATAACGAAGTCGGCGGCTTTGACCTTATCTCCACCGGCGGCTATTTCCACTCCCTGCCTATGGACAGGCTGAAGATATTCATAGACTCCGCCGCAGAAACGCAGCGGGCTATGGGCTTCCGGAACGAAAAAGACCATCCCGAGGTGGCCCCTTCCCAGTTTGAGCTGAATTTCTCCTACGCGGGCGCCGTCCGCGCCTGCGACATGGTTCAGCTGTACAAGCTTGTATGCCGTCAGGTCGCCTCCAATATGGGGATGACCGTCACCTTCCTCCCGAAGCCGGTTGCCGGGGTGAACGGCAGCGGGATGCACCTGAACCTTTCTTTCTTCAAGGGCGGCAGGAATATCTTTCACGACAAGAAAGGCGAAGACGGCCTGTCAGCCGCGGCCTGGGACGTCATCTCCAGAATACTCAACCACGCGCAGGAGCTCTCTCTTATCCTCAACTCCAGCGTAAACGCCTACCGCCGCCTGGACCCGCATTACGAAGCGCCGAACCAGATCAAGGTTTCTTCAGTCGACCGCGGAGCGATGATTCGCATCCCGGCCGGGAACGGGAAATCCGCCAGGATAGAGCTTCGCTCCGTGGGGCCGGACGCCAACCCGTACCTCGCTATCTACGCGCTGCTCCGCACCGCTCTCGACGGAGAACCCCTGACCAAGGATGAAAGCAAGCGCGACCGGGTGCGCTTCCTCCCGGGAAACATCCACGACGCTATAAGGCTATTCCGCGGCAGCGAATTCGTAAAGAAGCTGATGGGCCAGGACTCGCATGAAAAGTATGTTCAGCACAAGCAGGCCGCCGCCGACAGAAGCCCGAAGGAGCTCGGGAGCATTGTAAAATCATCCGAGGTTCTATTCCACCATGACGTAACGACACAGATGCTCTGGCATAAATTCTGACCAAGGCAGCAGCGGCATGCAAAAAAAACCGCCGGGGCGCTCTCCC
>MNUR01000006.1 GCA_001871115.1 Elusimicrobia bacterium CG1_02_56_21
AAAAACAGATTTGGCCTGGACCGGGTAAAGTATCGCATGGCAGGCGGCGAGGAGATGTGGGTGCGGCTTGGGTTGATGGCGATGAACCTGAGCACGGCGATGAGGAAGATGGAGGCAAGGGCGGCGGCGTAGCACAAAGGGTTTAAAAGGCAGGAAAAAAGAAAAGAAGGAGCGGGCGCTGGCGGCGGACTTTGTTATCAACAATCCAGCCGGACTTTTTCAGCGGCCCCTAAATATATGATTTCGGGAGGATTTTCCCGTACAAAACCGGAACGTCTAAAGCGGAGAATCGCAACCGGCGCTTTTCATGTTGCTCTCGCTGCGGCCTTATTTTGCGTGCCGGCGGTCTCCCATGCGCAGTCAACGGCTGCTTTTTACGTCGACGCATATGGGGCCAGGCCCGATGGCGGCGCCGACTCCACCACCGCAATAAGAAACGCCATTAACGCCGCGATGCAGGCTGGCCAGCCCGCCGAGGTTGTTTTCTCGTCGGGGACTTACCGGCTCGACTGTCCGTCGGCGACACCAGCCCCATGCTTCACTATCTCGAAAGCCCGCGACTTGACCCTGCGTGGCCAGGGAACGGACACTCGGCTATTAATCGGAAATCCGATCATGGGGCTGGTGGCGGTGCAGTATTCTACGGGCATCACCATAAGCGGCTTTTCCCTGGACTATAGTTCTTTGCCATTCACGCAAGGAACGATCGTGAGTGTAGGAGGCGGGGAAAGCGCGATAGATCTTGCGGTGGAGCCGGGGTTTCCGGAACTGGATCAACCGATATTTGCGCCCGGCTATTTGGCCCAAACATTCGGAATGCTGTTCGATCCGGCAACTCCCATGCTGAAAGGAAGCGCCAGTAACGCTTACACTGTCGTTTCCATATCCAAAAATCCGGACGGATCATTTCACCTTCTCCTATCGGGCATAGGCGGGATAGCCGTGGGAGATCGCTTCGCGTTGTCCAACAGAAGCCATAGAGTGACGCAGTTTCTCTACAACAAAAATATAACCCTGAAACAAGTAACCGTCTACGCCGGCCCCGGCCCAGCTACAATTTGGGTCGAGAACACCGGACAAATCATCATTGACGGGCTGGAGGTTCGAAGAAAGCCTGCAACATCCCGCCTGCTCTCGACCGGAGCCGACGCTATCCACATGTTGAACACCAACGGCGACCTGGTTATTCAAAATTGCTACATCGAAGGGATGACGGATGATGCGATCAACACACGAAGCCGGGCTTATTACATTACGGGCATTGTGGACGCGGTCACCTATGAACTCGGTGCGGCAATCCCTCTCATAATGGGACACACTGTGCAGGTGGTGGACCCTGTTACCAAGACCGCGCGGGGAACCGCGAAGATTATTTTAGCGCAGGGTAAAACCGTAACGGTCGACCAGGCTATCCCAAATGTTGCGGTTGGGGACGTTATATTCGGCGCTGAACTCGCCTCCGAGAATGCCCTGATCAAAAACAATATATTTTCCAATTTCCGGGGCATATTCCGCATCCGCAGCAGCGGAGCTATTTTCGCCAATAACCAGATTCTCGATCCGCGAAACGCCCGCATTCTTGTCGCAGCCGACATCGTCCCGCAGTGGCAAGAAGGGCCTACCCTGGTTAACTCATTGAATGGAGTTTATTTTAACAACAACACCGTTCCTGGCGGGGCGATCAATATATTCGCGGAAAACTATATAAACCTGGGAGAGCCTGTTCTTTCGGGCGATAGCGCCATCTTGACCCATCCCCTTGTCTTCAACGTGCGGGATTATCGCGCGCTAAACCCGGATCTCGCTTCATACAGCGATCCGGACATCATGGCGCACTGGTTGGCGCAGGGAATCCGTGAAGGCCGTCAGGCGAACCTCTCGTTCCACGCATCCGAATATCTTAAACTGCATTCCGATTTGAACGCGGTTTTGGGGTATACTAATTTCCAGGGCGCAATTGAGCAGTATCTCTACGGTGGGGCGATTCTTGAACTCCGCAAAGGTTCTATCTACACGAACGCCCTGGTTTACAACAGCACGGATTACCTCTTGTACAACCCGGATCTGGCGGGCATGAGTGACGCGCAATTGGGCGCTCATTGGCTGCTGCATGGCCTGGACGCGGGACGGCGGGCGAACTCAACCTTCTATTCCCGCGACTATTTGGCGCGCTATCCGGATCTGGTGGCCAGCGTGGGGGCTGCAAATTACAGGGCGACGATCGACCAGTTCGTAACCGGGGCCTTCCTGCTCCCGGCTTCCGCCACGACGACGGCGGTTGGAGTAACGATAACCATGCCACCGGTCTACGCAGAGCTGACATCGGTTAAAATATACGTTCCGCCGGGCGCCTTTCCAGCCGGTACGCAGATAACGTCGCAGGCCACGACAAGCATACCGCTGACTGGCGCGCACACTAACGAGGCCGCGGCTATCGTGCCGTTCGGCCCTGCGGTCAGTTTCGACCTTTCGGCGGCGGGACTTCAGCCTGAAGAGCCGGTGCGGATCACCCTCGCCTACGACCCGACAAAGATCCCTGCCGGCCAGGACGAGCGCAACTTGCACCTGTTCCGTTTTGATACGATCGCCAACCAGTGGACGCTGGTATCGTCGCAAACCGACTTCCGGGCGCACGTATTGACCGCGTATACGGCGCACTTTTCGGTTTTCGCGCCGTTCTTTGTGACAGCCGGCGCCGATATAAGCGCGATCCAGGTTTTTCCGCAGCCCTGGGAGATAGGCGACTCGGCAAGCCAATACTACTCTAACGCGCTTACTTTCTCGGCCCTTCCGTCCGGGGCGCGCGTGCGCCTGTTCACCATCACGAATGAACTGGTTTTCGACGGCACGGCGTCGCAGGGCGGCGTTCTGGCGTGGAACGGCGCTACGCGCTCCGGCAGGAAGGCCGCGTCTGGCACGTACTATGCCGTGATAGAGTCCGGTGGTAAACGCAAAGTCCGTCGGGTCGTGATTATACGATGAAACATGTAGGTATCCTGGTCCTGCTGACCATGGCGGTCCCGGCGCACGCGCTGGAAAAGAACATCGGCACTTCGGCCGCGGAGTTCCTGCGCCTCGGCGCGGGGGCGCGCGCGCTTGGGATGGGCGAAGCCTACACTGCCGTAGCGGAGGGGCCAGATGCGGTTTATTGGAACCCCGCGGGCCTGGAGCGCATGGATCACATGGAGGCTATTTATACGCGTTCCGAGCTTCCCGCTGGCATACACCATGACTTTCTCGCCATAGGCGTGCCAAGCCGGCCGTTGGGCGGGACGTTGGCCTTCTCCGTCACGCGCTTATCTCAGGAAAGTCTTATACTTGTCAATGCGTCTAATCAGCGCCAGGGCAGTTTCTCCCCGCATTCCGAGGTGTATGCTATAGCCTACGGCCACAACTTCATAGACGCCGCGCCGCCCGTATCGCACCATGACGAATGGCTGTTACTTAATCATAAGTACGAAAGCGATAGGCCCCGGCGTGCGCACATCACGGAAGGGTTGTCGGTCAAGGCCATCTGCGAGGACCTGGGCACACGGCGGGCAGTTGCGTTCGCGGTGGATGGCGGAGGGATGTACAAACCGTCCGATAAATTGACGCTCGCCGGCGCTTTCCGCAATCTCGGCAGCAAACTGCGTTTTATATCGGAAAGTGAGCCGCTGCCAGGCGAACTTGCCGCGGCCATCGCCTATGATACGCATGGTAAGGGGTGGCGTACGGTATACGCGCTGGAGGTTGACGCGCCGTACGCGGGAAGGATATACGGGAAGACCGGTTTAGAGATCTCGCACCCGGTTGCGGACGGCATGAGCGCCGCCGTAAGGTTTGGGTACTCAAGCCGCAGCGCCCTCGACCTCGGTGCTCTTTCCGGAGCCACGGCAGGTATTGGCCTGAGGATTGGAGGCTTCAAATTAGACGCGGCTTTCGAGCCGCTCGGGATACTCGGAGAGAGTTTTCGGATCGGCGTTGGCTGGGCCTTCCTATTGGATCGGTAATTACTAACAGCCGGCGGTTAAGCCTAACCCACCTGGGCTTGCCGGCTGAATTCCCGAAGTTCATGCCAGCCCCGAAAGAATGCAGCCCGCCGGACGAGGATTGCCAGCTGGACCCGCGTGTGGATTTATACGAAGGCATAGACCCGCTCCCGGCTGACGATTAGATCAAAGAACTTTCCGCTTCACCATGCCCGGCAACGCCTGGGCGCGACGGAGCATTTTTTAATTTCAGGAAAATGCCCCGCTTTTTGTTATTATAGATAAAACAGAAGGAAGGGCGCGGTTTTCGGCGAATTTTTTGG
>MNUR01000005.1 GCA_001871115.1 Elusimicrobia bacterium CG1_02_56_21
GATACTGCCTGTTTCTTTGGCCGTTTTTGCCACCAACAGCGACCGCAGTGGAGACCTTGGCGCAAGTGCGCCGTAATAGTGGATCAGGTTCTTATTAGGCGGCGGCATCAGCAGGCCCCAGCGCCGCAGGAACTCAATGGGCGTAAGAGTTAACAGTTCAGTTCTTCCCTCCTGTTTTTCACAGCGATAGATAACCGTTTTGGTTTTACATATGAAAAAGAAAAGAGCCGGAATTACTTTGGACGAGGTGTTCGCCGGGGCGGATAAAGACCCGCGCTGGGCAGAGGCCTATGCAAAAGCCGATATCGAGGTCCGCCTGGCCTTACAGATAGCAAAAGCCAGGGAGAAAGCCCGCATGACCCAGGGGCAGCTGGCCAAAGCCGTAGGCACCACCCAGTCAGTAATCTCCCGCATAGAGGCCGGCAACCAGAACCTCACCGTCCGCACCCTCTCCAAAATAGCCGCCGTCCTCCACACCGCCCTGATCATCCAGCTCCGCCAGATCCACTGACGCCCCGCCCAAAACAAACCGCCGGGCTTCCCCGGCGGCTTCGCAGACAATAATTAGGAAGTTAGGAAGCAGCGTTCCCTCTCCCCTATCGAGGCTTCGCCTCGATAGGGGAAGGCGCGTTCAATTGGACAGCAGTATGGATATTTTCTGCCTGACTTCGGCGAATTCCCGATAAGAGGCTGGCTTGCCGCTCAGCTTCGCGCTGCGCGCCAGCGCGCAATCCATGTCGGCGTATCTCCCCAGTACGCCAAGCGCCAGCGCATAATGGACATAGGCATTGTAGTAGTCGGCCTTAAATTTGAAGAAGCCCTCCCAGGAGTTTACGGCGCGGCGCGCCCAGTAGCGGGCCAGTCCACTGCGCCCGGCTGCGGCGTGCTCATAGGCGCAATTAGCCGCCCCCACGCCCTGCCCGTAATTGCCCCACTTATGTCCCCCCGCGGCGGATTCCACCCCCAGCCAGTACTGCTTACGGAACTGCCCGGAGTGATAATAATACTCATTGCGGGTCGCAATATTCCATTCCCAGCGCACAGGCCCCAGCTTTTTCACCAAGCCGGCGAGCATAGAACAAGCCCGGGCTTTCAGCGCGGCCTTCCTGGCCCCGGCCAGGCCGTCAGCATAATCGCCCAGGACCATAGCGTAAGTTTTGACCACTTTAAAATCCCCGGGGTATTTCCTGAAGGCCGGGCGCAGCGCGCCGATGGCCTTAGCGTAGTCGGCCGCCTCCACCGCGCCCCAGGCTTTCTTATAGGTCCCCAGCCAGTCCATGTACGGCATAATGCCCACAGGTTCGGCCAGGCTGGCCCTGTCTTTTGAAATGTTGAGCCGGATAAGGTCGAAGCCTGATTTTCTGAAGAACCCCTGGGACCCGGGATTAAAGCCATCCACCCCGGCCACAATTTTCCCCCGTGCGTTGCTCTTTAGCCAGGCGAGCATAAGATGCTGCACCTGGCGCCGCTCGGCTATGGTCAAAGTCCGCCTTATCCAGACCCAGGCCACCAACGTCACAGGCCTTTCGTCTAACTTGTAGTCCAGCAGGACCATTAACCCGGCGCTTGAGCCGTTATTTACCGCGCGGAAAGCCTGCGCCGGCTTTATGTCTTTGAAATACGGCAGGGAAACAGCCAGTTCCCCGCGCCAGGCCCTGGCCGGGTAGAACCTGCGGACAAAATCCCGCATGAAGGTGCTCTTGAATTCGCGCACCACTTCAGCGCCGGAGCGCAGGGGCTTTGACGCTATGCCCCTATCGCCGGTGGCGGCCGGCACTCGGATATCCTTGAGCAAGGCGTGGTAAACCAGCCGCACCTTGTAGCGTGCGGGGATATTCTTCATCAGGAGCGCATACACCCCCTCAACTGCCCTGCGCGGCCGGAACGAAAGCGTATTAACGCCGGCGGGCCACTTTATCCCCGCCAGCCTCTTAGCATCCACCTCTGCCAGGTCCCGCACCTTAAAGGCCAGCACCTTCGAAGCGACTTTAGCCATTATTCACCATGTTAACTCCGGACTTAATAAATATTATCCCGCCGAATAAAAAAGGAATACCCCGGCACCTTTTCTTATGATTATTTGAAAATCAGAAAGTTTGGAAGCAGCGTCTCCTCTCCCCGTTCCTAAGAGCCGATACCGTCGCGTTCGTAAAATACGAGCCTTATCGGCTTGAACCCGAGTTTCAGAAAGAATTTCTGAGAAGGGATATTAAAGGTATTCACATAAGCCACCAGGTGTTTCAGCGGTCGCTTACGGAGCCAGTCTATAATCATGGACCGGGCCTTATCGCGCATCGGACCTTTCAGCGCCGGGTCTATCCAGATCCAGGTTATAAACCACGCGAATGTGCCCAGCAGTTTTACCTTATATTTATCGCCGGCCACTAACGCTACCGGCCGGCGCCCGTTATTAACCGTACAGCCCGTAAGCTTAGGCAAAGATTCCCGGTTAAAAGTCCTGCTTTCCTCCTTCATGTGACGGCCCAGCAGACCTTTCCATACAACATTGTAATAGCGGTTCTGAGAAGAAGTGTAGAGCGAACTTAACTTGCGCCCTCCCTTTAAGGTGACCGCCCGCAGCGAAGACTTACCGCCATTGAAAACCTGAGCGGGCAAAGCATCCCGCTTCTGCATGAATATCACCCCGCCGCTGAACTTATGCCAGGGAACCCCCAGCTTAAGCGGCCTGTCCATCTTCATCACCCCGCCATCCGGCTCAAAGCAGAGAAACTTAATATCCCTCGGCCATTTTGCTTTACGGATAATGGCAGGAGTGAGCTTTTTAGCGTCCCTATACTTATAGCTGATGGTGGTCTTTGTAGTCTTCAGGTGCTTCATAAATCTCCCCGCTAGATTCTACAAAACAAAACCGCCGGCCTCCCCCGGCGGCTTTGATGGCAGGAGTAAAGTACTGTGTCCCCGCCCACCTATCACTTCTTTCGGGCGAAAAAGATGCGGCAAGGCTTCAACCCGAAGCGCGAATCGCCCTTCTGTGCTTCTTTATTGTAATCGAAATTAGCCGAAGCCATATGCGGCAGGGAGTTGTCCTTGGCCCACTTGGTAGCCTTGTACCTGGCGTCCTCGTATTCGGCTTTCGGCAGGCTCTTATCCAACCAGAACCAGGTGAAGGTGCTGCTTTTGCCGCCCTCCAGCCTGGGCACGTCCGCCAGCGAGGCGATCCCGACATTCTTCCCGTTCTTGAAAAGGAGAACGGATTTGACCTTTCCCCTCTGTATCATATCCAGGTATCTCTTCTGTTCCTTATAATAGGCGGGGCCGTTATTAGCGCGCTGACCGGCGGATTTACGACAGAGCGTGGCTTTGGTAACCGCCACAGCCTCTGCCACGTTTTTGGGAACGCGCGCGGTAACGGGGGAGTTTTTCAGGGCCTTGCCCAGCGGTTTAAGGGAGCCGGTTTTCCCGCAGAACAGGTAGCGTATCACATAATCGCTCTTCAGCTTGTGCTGTACACAGCCGCCGGCGGGAGAGAACGGCTTAAAAGTGAAGGAGAGCATATCCACGCTCTTCGGCCAGTTCACGGCGGCAACCAGCTCGTCGGTGACATTGGCGAAATTCTCCGCGTAATACATTACGACCCGCTCGTTCTCGTACATTTTCTCAAGGAACTTCATATATCCTCCCTATTTTCAGCAGATTCACAAAACCTCAGCGTCTCAAAAAAAAGACCTGCACCAGCCCTGCGACTTCAGGTTAACGGCGTGTATGCCGCCGCCGAAATATTTCCCCGGAAGTTTCTTTACCTGCCGCCGAGCATACCATGCACCGCCTTGCGTTCCCCGCTTGGGAGCTGCCCGTCTACCCAGACCTAGGTTAAACATCTGTAGTAAGCATAAGAGCTGTTATCGCTTGTTTTTTCGGGACTAGGCCACTTTTACCTTCGCTTGAAATCTGAGAATCGCCGCCCTAACCGTCTGTTTTATCTATAAGAACAAAAAGCGGGGCGGTTTCCTGAATTTTGTGCGCTTCCCCCCTCGCCAGGCTGCCCGGGCGTGTTAGAGGCGGTTTATTGGTTGGTCAGTCGGCCGGGGCGGGTTCTATAGCCTCATATAAGTCCGCGCGAGGGTCCAACTGGCATTGCTCGTCCGGCGGACCGCAAGTTTGAGCCGTTTTGGGCGCGGGCTTGAACGTTGGGAAGTCAGCCGGCAGGCCCAGGTGGGTTAATTCCGTTTTACACTGAAAATTCCCGAACTGGCGTCTTGAATCCGGAGCGTTTCAGGG
>MNUR01000072.1:0-18598 GCA_001871115.1 Elusimicrobia bacterium CG1_02_56_21
GCTTTTACAGCCGCGGCGTCTTTCGTCATGGAAGTGGCGGCCGGAACCCCGGGAAGTATCAGTTCCTCATTCCCGTCCCATTTGCGCACGCTGCCGGTCTGGTCTTTCACCGCTTCTTTTACCTGCAGGTTCACCTTGGCCGCTACCGCGATGTCCTTCGTGTTCAGGTAGGAAGAGAGCATTGAGCGGAGCCTTTCCTCTATCTGGCCTTCCAGGGCCACCTTGCTGCGCAGAGCGTCCACCGCCTGCGCGGCCGCCGGTTTATAAATACCCGGGGCAGCAGCCGCAGCCAGCAGGGCGATCATAAAGTATTTTCTTGTTTTCATTAGTCCGCTCCCTTATAGTAAAACAAAACGCGGCAGCGCCGGCCGGGGTTCTGTCCCGCCGAGCGCTCCGCTTTGTTTAATTCATTTTCATGAATTGGAGAACTTCTCTGTTGTTTGGATCAAGCTCAAGAACCTTTTCCCAGTTTTTCCGCGCTACATCCTTCTTTTCCATCGCCCAATAGGCGGAGCCCATCCGGGTGAGGGCCGGGATATTTCCCGGCTCAAGCTGCAATACGCGCTGCAGGGTTGAAATGGCCTGGATATAGCGGCCGGTCCTTATGAAGTCCAGGGCGTCCTGCAGCAGCTGGTCTATAATAGTTATGTCGGGCAGTATCCTCATGCTTGAAGCAGTTTCGGGGAACTCCCGGGCTACCACATTATACAATCTTGCCACACTTATGTCCCGAGGCCATTTCTGGCGGGCGTAGGTGATATAAAGCACCGCGTCCGTGTTCCTGTCCGTATAGCGGCTTACGGCCTTGCGGATGAGGTCATCCCGCTTTTGTCCGGAGGTGGCCGCCGGGACTATCTCGGCTATTGCGGCCGTTTTATCCAGCAGTTCCTTTACCTCTGCGTTTTTGATCAGGAGTTCGTTCACCCGGTTGAGGGTAGCCGCGGCTTTTTTATAATAGCCGCGCTTAAGGTCGTTCTTGGCCGCCGGCAGCAGTTTTTCGGACTTAAGAATGTCGCTCCGGGTGGGCTCGGTCCTGGCCGCGGCTACTGCCTCGCCTGCTCCGGGGCCTCCGCCCTTGTTGATGCTGTCCTTTTTCTCCTTGAGCCTGTCTTCTTTCTCTTTCCTGTCGGCCATCGGGCCGCGGGCTTCTCCCCAGGCGACCACAACTCCCAGCTGGTGCGAGCCCATCGTTCCTGAAAGGCCGCTCAGCGGGTAAACGAAGGAATAGTCAACGCGGTAAAGGCCGCCGTTATAGCCGAAGCCGGCCGAGGCCGCGCGGTAGTCCCGCGAGCCCAGGCTGAAACCGCCGCGGGCTTTTATCCGGCTGTTGAATTTTTCCGCCATCAGCGGGATCTCTGCCCCGGTTTTAAGGCGCAGGTCCGTGCCTGAAATTACAGTGTCGAAGTCCCAGGTAAAGCTTTCCCTTTTAAGCGCCAGGCCAAGGCTGATCTTTCTGTCCACTTTGTTGGGGTATTTAATGCCAAGGTCCGGCTCGTTTGCGTTCAGTATTGAAAGGCCCAGGTCCATGGAGTCCATGCTGTAGATTACTCCCAGGTCGATGGCCATGGCTGTTTTGGCCGTAGTTCCGTCTAAAATGGGATAAAGCGGGTCCGTACCGTAGGTAATGCCCAGGCTGCCCAGCGCGATGCCGGCCCAGATATTCTCTTTAACGGGATAGGCATAGCCGAGGCGCATGCGCGATTCGCTGTAGAGAGTGTCGAGGCTTAATGTGTCGTACCCGAAAGCCGCGCTGCCCCAGTAGGTTCCGCTTAATATTACCGGCAGGCCGAAAGACAAGCCCCCCCGGGAAAGCGAACTTCCGTCAGTGAGGCCCAGGAACATCTTTTCCTGCGAGAGCGAGGCTTCGTAGCCGGTTATTCCTATTATACCGGCAGGATTGTAAAAAAGGGAAGATACTCCCTCCGATTGGGCGGCATAAGCGCCCGACATAGCTGTGGCCCTCCCTCCTACATCCACATCCTCAAAAGAGGCGCGGGCCGGAGCCGCGATAAAAGCGGACAGACATAAAATAGAGAGAATATTTTTCATCTTGCCACCACCACGGTGCCGGTGAGCACCTGTTCCGCAGTCTCAAGCTGATAGATATAAATGCCGCTCTTTACCAGGGCTCCGCTCTGGTCTTTGCCGTTCCAGTACATATTGAAGCCCTGGGAGTCCAGGTTCCTGCGTACCAGCGAACCTTTTATGTCGAAGATCCTGATAGTAACTTCTCCGCCGCCCGGATTGCTGAAGGTGAAAGTGACGCGGTTTACGGTGCTGCCGGGCTCGCTCGGGCTGAAGACGCGGGGGGCTACTTTCGTCAGGGTAAAAGCCGAAGCCGGCGGCGCCGCCAGCAGGGCGGTCATAGATAAAGTTGAAAGAATGTTCCTCATATTTTCCCGTATTACCGCACACTCAGGATGTTATTTTGCCACCACCACGGTTCCGGTCAGCACCTTGTCCGAGGCCTCAAGCTGATAAATATAAATACCGCCTTTTACAAGCGCACCGCTCTGGTCTTTTCCGTCCCAGTACATATTGAAGCCCTGGGAGTCCAGGTTCCTGCGCACCAGCGCGCCGGTTATGTCGAAGATCCTTATGGTCACTTCGCCGCCGCCCGGGTTTTCAAAGGAGAAAGTGACGCGGTTAACGGTGGGGCTGGGGTCATCCGGGCTGAAGACCCGGGGCACTACCTTTGTGAGCGTGAAAACCGAAGCCAGCGGCGCCGCTTTGACGGCGAACTGGCCGAGCACGCGGGAGTAGGTGTAGATCTCTCCGGTAAGAACGTCTATTTCTCCGCCTATCTTTATCCATTCAGCGCCGTTGAACCAGTAAAGGGCCAGCTGCTCTCCGGCGGCCGAGGTCCCGGTCCCGGACTGGGGGTAGGCGATGGTCAGCTTTACGCCTTTCCTGTCGCCGGCGGCCATATCTTCTTTAAGGGTCTCAGAGTCCGCGGAAGCAGTTATGTTGTAAGCGGCAAGGAACTGGGGATTAGTCTCTTTCTCAACGCTCATTGCGAAGGGCGCGGCGGCGGAAACTTTGTCCATGACTTTGCCGGGAATCCTGACCCAGGCGGCCCAGTCCTGCGGGTTGGCGCCGGGGCTCATATAGTAGTAATTGGGCACGCGTAAAGGGTCCTCTGCCTTGCTGGGGATCTCGACGGTAAGGGTAGTCTGGCTTTCCTGGTCGTCGGCCAGTTTTGTCTTTATTTTCAGGTAGGTAGCCGTATTCTCGTCCACCGGCATGGTGTAGCCCATTACGGAGGCGGTGCTGGCGGCTACGGCCGCGCTGGAGGTTCTGACTCCGCGCAGGGAAGCAGATTCCTCAATGGTATAGCCGGTCACCTGGGCCGAAGACATCGTCACTGGCGTCCAGGCCAGGGTCACCGCCGTCGAGGTCACCGCAACCTTGAAAACAGGCGCCTCGGCTTTCTTTCTGAATACCACCGAGACCGCAGCGGTAGCCAGGGCGGCATTGTAATCCGCATCCGGGAAGAATTCTGCCTGGTAGGCGAAGGTTCCGCTTGAGGACGGTGCGGTGAAGGTGGAGAAGGCCAGGCCTTGCGCATTAGTGGTTGAGATGCGCGAGAGGCCCTGGAAAGTTATGGTAACAGCTTTGCCCTGTACAGGGTAACCCTGTGAAGTGAGGGTTGCAGAGGCCGCTACAACTTCGCCAGTGCCTATAAAGATATTGTAGCCCACCAGGAAAGTGCTGGAGCCTCGTGAGGCTATAAGAATAGCTGCCGTGTCCGCGTTCTCAACATAGGTAGTGTTGCCGGCGAATAGCGCGGTATAGAAGTAGTCCCCGGGGGTTACCGGAGAATTAAAGGAGGTTTCCGCGGAACCGGTGGAACTTGTTACGGCGGTCTTTGTAATAGTGGAGACGCCGTTGAAGAAATTAAAGGTTATGGTGCTGCCGGTTATGGGGGCCAGGGTAAGGCCGTCGAGAAGCACGGCCTTCGCGGGGAAAGTCTCTCCGCTCAGGGCGGAGGCGGGCTGGGCCGCCAGCGTGTCGGGGTAGCGGGCGGCTGATACCGTTGAGGTGCCGGTGGCGGCAGAGTATGTCCCGTCACCGGCGTACGAGGCGGTAATTATATAGGTTCCGGAGGAGGAAGGCGCAGTAAACGTGGAGACGGCCAACCCGTTGGTGTCGGTGAAACCGGCGGCGGTATAGGTGGCTATGCCGTTGAAGAACTCGAACAGTATGGCCATATCCGATACCGGGACGTCAGTTGCGGTCAGAGTTCCGGAAGCCGTGAATACGCGGTTAATATAGGTGTTTACTGCGTCTATGTGCAGCTTGGTCTTTATGGCGCCGGTTCCGTCGTCAAGAAGGACGGTTATGGCGGCGGAAGAAAGTGCGCTCTCGTAGACTGGGTCGCCATCCGCGAACCTTGCGGTCAGCACAAAGGTCCCGGTGGAGGCAGGAGAGACGAAGCTGACGGTGGAGATGCCCAGCGCGGAGGTGACGGCGCTCAGGGAAGTTGTAAAAGTGGAGTCGTGCAGCTCAAATATTATTGTTTTGCCGGGGAGCGGGTCTTCGGTGAATATGCTGCTGTTGACATTATCATAGAACCTGGCTTCCGCGGTGAAGGACTTGTTCGGAGGGACCACTGCGTCCCTGGGCGTAAGCAGGGTTTCCCGCCTGGAAATGTTCACCACATTGGCGGTGTCTATAGACGCCACATAGAGTGAGTCTCCAAGGAACTGGGCCGTGTAGCTGTAAGTTCCAGTGGAGGCAAAGCCGAGGGTCTGGAAGGTAGTGGTGGCTATACCTACTCCGTCAGTAACTCCCGGCTGGTCTATGCCCTCCAGGGTGAACACTATCGGCATCCCCGGCAGGTTAAGGCCGATGGAGTCCCGCAGTTTCGCGTCCACATCCAGCGGCTCGTGAATCTTTATGGAGATAGGGGTTTTGGCCTCTATTGTGGTCAGATTGAGAGCGATGGTTACCGTAGATGAGGAGTAACTGCCCATAAAAACTATTTCGTCGCCGGCAAAGAATGCCTCGTAGGCGAAGGTCCCGGTGGAGGCAGGCGTGCCGAAAGCAGCCGTTGAGATCCCCATGCTGTCGGTAAGCGCGGTTATTGTTGTTCCGTCAAAAACGAAGCTGACGGTCTTGTTCGCCAGGCCTGCCTGGCCGGCCACGTCCAACAGTTTGGCGCTAAGGGCCAGCGGGCTGCCCAGCTTTGAGGAGACGGGAGAGGTGAGGAGCAGGGTCGGGCGCGGGCCGACAGTCACATCTCCTGAGGCGCTGCTGCTGTCATACTGCTGGTCCCCGTAGAATATTGCGGTGTAAGCATAGGTTCCGCTTGCGGCCGGAGCGGTGAAGATAGTTTCCGCTATGCCCTGCGCGTCGGTCATGCCCATGTTGAATGAGCCTTCAAAGTCGAAATCCACGCTAAGGTCTTTTATGGGCTGATTGAAATTGTCTTTAACCTGAATCTTGGCCGTAAAGGTGCTGGAGGCCAGCACATCGGTGACGTTATAGGAAAGCATGCTGGTGGGCTTCAATGTTACATTCACGGTTCCGGTGGTCGAGTTCCCGGAATAGGTTCCGTCGCCATCAAAGCTCACGCTGTAATACAGGGTTCCGGAGGAGACAACGAAGAAGGTCGCGCTGGCCTCTCCGGAGGCGAGGTCGGTAACTACGGGGAAAGTGGAGCCTTGGAAGGCGATGGACATGTTCCTGCCGCCTATATTAGCGTCCGACAGTACGTCTTTAAGCGTTACAAGGGCCGTAAAGGAACTATATGCCAGCGTACTAACAGGCGGGGCCTGGATATAGGATTTTCTTAATTGCACGGTTATGGTCCCGGTAGCATTGCTGGCCGAATAGATGGAGTCACCGTCAAAGTAGGCGTTGTAGAAATAGGTTCCTGACGACGGCGGGGCGGTAAAAGCGCCTTGGGCTATACCCGAGGCTCCCTGAGCGTAGGTTAGTCCGGTGTCAGTATTGCCCAGGAAGGTGAACCGGACCGGCTTATCGTCGAGAGTGGTCGAGAGGTAGTCGGTAAGTTTGGCTTTTACAGTGAAATCCTCCAGCGCCATGGTGTCAGCGTCAAAAGCTACCAGAGAGGTCAGCAGGCCCACCTTCAGCATAGCGGTGGCGGTAGCGCTGGAGTAGGTGACGTCGCCCTCAAAGCTTGCGGTGTAATAATACACGTCTGGAGTTTGCGGACCGCTGAAGGTGACGGTAGCTATTCCCAGTTCATTGGTGATCGCGTCCCCCTCGTCTATTTTTATATTGTTCCTGTCCTTAAAGACAAAGTGCATCGGGACATTAGGAACATAGTAGCCGGGCAGGTCCTCTTTTGCAGGGTCAAGCAATTGTGCTGAAAGAGTGAAGGGCTCGCCCACGTTGGCGTTGGCGTCGCGGGCTACGATCCTGGTATAGCGGGTGTCTACCGTTATGGCCCCGGTAGTGGAGGAAATTGCGTAAGTCGCGTCGCCGTTAAATTGCGCCGTGTAGAAATAAACGCCTGAGGAAACAGGCGCAGAGAACTCCGCCCAGGCGCTGCCGCCGGCGTTTGTGGTTCCGGTGCTGGATTGTCCTTCGAACAGGAAGACGATATCTTTGCCGGCGACTATAGTAGAGAACCTGATATCTGTGAGCGTTGCGCTGGCTATAAACAAGTCGAGGGCTACAGTGCCGGCATCCGGTGAGGCAAGGGAGGTGGGGCGCTGCATTACGGAAACCGTGCCCGTTCCGGCGGCGGCAGCGTAGGTTTCGTCTCCCGGGAAGTCTGCGGATAGCTGGTAATCTCCGAAGGCTCCGGGAGGAGTATAGGGGGCGGTGGCCAGGCCCACGCCGCTGGTCACTGCCGACGCAAGCGACCCGTCCAGGTCGAAATTAAGCCGGCGGCCGGCCACGGGGGTATCGGTAGCCAGGTCCTTCATAGTTCCGCCCGCGGTGAAAGGCTCAAAAGGATAGGCGGAACTGTCGGCAACTGTTACCCCTGCGGGCCGCTGTATGACTACCACAGAGCCGCTGGAATAGGAGTCCTCGTAGAAAGCGTCTCCCTCGAAATTAGCCTCTATAATATAGGTTCCGGAGGAAACGGGGCCGGTGAAGGTGGAGACGGCTACGCCGCCGGCGTTAGTGACGGAAGAGAAGTCCACCCCTGAGAATGTGAAGGTGAGCGCCCGGCCTTCGGCGTAAATACCCGGTTTCATCTTGTCTGAAAGGGTTGCCGTGGCCGTCAGAACTTCCATGGCTTGGATCGTGGCGGAATCTATTGTGATCAGGGAAAGGCGCCGGAGCACGGTGACGGTGGTAGTGGCGGCGCTGGCTATGTAGCGGCTGTCTCCGGAGAAAGAGAGGTCCAACTGGGCGGGCCCGCTGGATAAAGGGGCTGTGAAAGTAGATACGGCTATGCCGTTAGAATCCGTCAGGGCAGTAAAGGTGCTGCCGGCGAATATGAACTTTAGCGGAAGTCCGGAGGGTTTGTAGGCCGGGTTAAATATATCACGCAGCGTGGCTGTGGCGGTGAAGATATCCCCCGCGCGTACGGAAACGGGTTCCGGGATTATTCCCGATATGCGGCGGTCCGCGGTGAGCTGCACCGTAGTCCCGGCTGGCAGGTACCGCGAGTCACCGGAGAAATTGATGGACGCATAGTAAGTTCCGCTGGAAGCCGGCGCGGAGAAGGTGGAGACGGCCAGTCCGCCGGAGTCCGTAAGCGAGGTGAAGGTGGTGCCTGAGAAAACGAACTTAAGCGGGCGGGCGGAGATAAAGGCGGCGTTCAGCCCGTCGGTCATGGTAGCCGTGGCCGTAAAGACTTCATCTATCCTTCCGGAGATGTCTGGCGCGGACATAAGCGCGGGGCGCCTTATTACTGTGAGAGTGGCCGTTGAGGTTGCGGGCGCATAGGTAGTATCTCCGGAGAAGGAAGAGTTCAGCTGGTAGGCACCCGAAGAAGAGGGAGCCGTGAAGGTGACGGAGGCTTTACCCCCCCCGTCGGTCAGGGCGGCGGAACTTGCGCCGTAGGTGAAATTAATGGTTTTGACGGCGATGATCTGGGAGGTGGCCAGGTCCACCAGGGTGGCTGTAGTCCGGAAAATCTCGTCAATGGCCGCCGAGGAGCTGTCCTGCATAAGCTTTGAGGGGCGGGCCAGTACGGTCACCGCCCCGTAAACAACGCGGGGGTAATAGGTGGGGTCTCCTGCGAAATAGGCCCTTACCTGGTAGCTGCCTACGTCCGCCGGGGCGCTGAAAGTGGAAACGGCCATGCCGTTAATGTCCGTGACCCCGCTGTTGGAGACGGTGCTTGCCCCTACCAGGAAATTGAAGGATACTGTCTGGCCGGATAATTTCTGGGAGGTGTTGAGCGCGTCGACAAGGGTGGCGCTGGCGGTGAAAATATTGAGCGCCTGGACAGTTACCGGGTCAGGGGTAAGCTGGGCGTTGCGCTTGTTGACCAGCACGGGGATGGAGGTGTTGGTTGATTCGTAAAGCGCATCTCCGGCGAAGGAAACGGGTAACTGGTAGGTTCCGGACGCTACCGAGGCGGTATAGGAGGTGGAAGCCACACCTATGGCATTGGTTACCGCGCTCTGCGGGGAACCCTCGAAGTTGAAGTTAAGGGTTCCTGCCGGTATCAGTCCGCCCTGGTAATCAGTAAAGGTGACAGTTGCAGTCAGGACCTCGTTCATGGTTACGGTTATCGCCGGGCCAGCCATGTGGGTAGGGTAGCGCAAGGTAATAATGCTGCTGGAGGAGACGCTGGGATTGTAGCTGGCGTCTCCGGCAAAAGAGACCTGCATCGGGTAAGTGCCGGAAGACAAAGAGGCGGTGTAGCCGGCATTAGCCTGGCCGGAGCCGTTGGTAACGGCCGGTACGGTGCTTCCCTGGAACAGGAAAGAGAGGGTTCTTGCGGCTACGAGCCCGTTGTTGACGGAGTCTTTCATCACGCCGATAGCAGTAAAGGAACTGTTTATTATGGAGGCGGTCGGGGCCGACAGATTTATATAGCTGTTGCGGCGGGCTAGCGTCACGCTGCTCACGTATACCGTAACCGGGTTGTAGGTAATGTCGCCGGAGGCGTTGGAGACATATATCCCGTAGGTCCCGGAAGAGGCGGGCGCAGTGAAATCCACTGTGGCTACTCCCGAACCGTTAGTGACTGCGGTGAAGGTACTCCCGTGCTGAAGGATGAAAGTCATCGTGCGCCCTGACACAGGATTTGAAGTGACGCTGTCGTAGAAAGTTCCGGAGGCGGCAAAGACGTCGAAGACCCTGGTTGAAACAAAAACACCGGTAACGTAGCCGTTGCGCTTGAATATAGTAAGAGGAACTATAGTAGTAGTGGAAGCGTAGGTGGCGTCTCCGGCGAAGGTCCCTGTCAGCGTATAGCTCCCGGCGGCGGCGGTGGCCTGGTAAGCGGCGGTGGCCAGGCCGACTCCGTCCGTAACCCCCGCAGTGCTGGCCCCCCAGCTGAAGCTGAAGGTTACGGTCTTGGTGGAAACCTTGAAAGCCGGGTTGTTCTGGTCCGTTATGGTCGCGGTAGTAGTGATCAGATCCAGGGCCGTCCCGGAAAGGTTGTTAAGCGAGATAGCGGTAAGGCGCTTCTGGGCCGTGATGGTTATGGCAGTGGAGCTGGGAGCGTACTTAGCGTCGCCGTCGAAATAAACGTTGACGAAATAGGTGGCCGCGGCCGCCGGGGCGGTGAAAGTTGAGGAGGCAATGCCGGAACCGTCGGTAGATTTGGTGAAAGTGCTGCCCTGGAATACAAAGCGGAGGGACTGTGAGGGCAGAGTTATATTATCCAGGTCCCTGAGCGTGACCGTGTCCGTAAATACGTCCAGGGCCGGGATGGTTACATTGCCCGCGGAGGTAAGGCTGGTCGCACGCCTTATAACGGTGAGAGTGATAGTTGCGGAACTGGTTATGTACTTGTAGTTCCCGTCAAAAGTGACGGGAATATTATAGGTGCCTGTCGCCACGGTAGCCGTAAAAGCTACGGTGGCAATGCCTATAGAGTTGGTATTCCCGTAGAAGGTATTGCCGTCAAAAGTGAAAGATACCTGCTGCCCCTGCACATTAAGGTTATCTATATCTTTAAGAGTGGCGGTAGCGATAAAGACTTTATCCGCCGATACGGTTGCGGCTGAAGGAATTACCGTGGTCGGGCGCATAGCGGCGGTGACTGTGGCAGAGGAAGCGTTGCTGGGAGAGTAAGAGCCGTCGCCGTTGAAAACAGCGTCTATCTCGGTAGCTCCGGTAGAAACAGTCACAGTGAAGGTGGCTACGGCAATGCCCAGGGATCCGCCCGTGCCGGTCTTAACGTTGAAAGTCTTGCCCTCAAAAGTGAACAGTATATACTTGTCGCCGAGCGAAACGCCGTCGTTTTTAAGCGTAGCCGTGGCCGTGAATACCCGGCCTATCATGGTGTTCACATCGGTCAGGGCCAGCTGGGTGGGCCGCTGTACCACTGTCACCGTGGCCGTTGAGGTGAGGCTGGGTTTGTAGGTGGCGTCTCCCACAAAGAAAGTTTCAACCCGGTAAATGCCCGAAGAGGTCGGGGCGGTGAAAGCCCTGTTCGCAACGCCTAAGCCGTCGGTAGCTGCGGTGTAAGTTGAAGGATCCCAGTTGAAGCCGTAAGATACTGTTTTTCCTGAAACAGGGGCGGAGGAGATAAGGTCGTACATGGTAGCGCCCGCGTTCAGGGCGCTCATTACTGGGGTCGTAATGTTGTCTGGCCGCACTATGCAGGTGCGCTTTAAAACAGTAATTGTGCCGGACGCATTGCTGGTGTTATACTGGGTGTCCCCGGTGCCGTCAAAGGTGGCGTCCAGTTCCCAGAGTCCGGAGGCGGATCCTGCCGGGAACTCAACATAAGCCTGGCCGAAGCCGTCAGTGGCGATATCCTGAGGCGTACCCTTGTAGACGAAATGGATGTTCTTGATTATAAGCTCGGTCCCAAGGTCGTTCTTAAGGGTGGCGGTAGCTCCGAACACGTCCAGAGCCAGCGAGGTGGCTGTAGTCAGGGCCAGTACGCTGTTGCGCTTTGATACGCTGACCAGGCCGGTATTATTGCTGCTGACATAGATAGCGTCCCCGGTGAAAGAGGAGATTATGATCATGTTCCCCGGGATAGACTGGGCCTGGTAGGTTACCGTGGCTATACCGAGGCTGTTGGTATAGGCGGTTTTCTTATCGGTCCCGTTCAGGTAGAAGTCCACCAACTTGCCGCTGACTTTCAGGTTGGGTGAAGCATGTACATCGGTCAGTGTGGCCGTAGCATTAAACACGTCGTCTATCGGGATAAACACCGGGACCACGTCCATGGTAGTGATCCTGCGCAATACGGTTATGGTGCTGGAGGAAGTGCTGCTGTAGAATGCCGGGTCGCCGGCAAAGATAACGTCCAGGCGGATAGACCCGGTGGAAAGCGGGGTTATAGGCATGGTGGCCACGCCGCTCACATCCGTCTGGGCGGTGCCCAGAGAAACGCCGCCGTAAACGAACTGTACGCTCTTGTTTACCACGGGCTGGCCGCTTATCATACCCTTAAGGGTGGCCGAGGCCTGGTAAACGTCGGCGGTCTGGCCGGCGTCATTTACCACTACGGTTCCGTTCACGGTGCTGATCGTGGTAGAGGCCACGTCTACCGTTACGCTATTGCTGTTGTCGCAGCTTGCCGCGTAAGTGTCATCACCGGGGAAACAGGCCGTGTAGTTATAGACGCCTGTACTGAGCGGGGCCGTAAAAATGACCGAGGTTATTCCGGAAACATCGGTGGTCCCGGAGTCGTTAAAGGTCCCCCCACCCGTAAACACAAAATTAATAAGGGCGAGATTGATGCCGCTGCCGGAATAGTTATCCGTTAAAGTTGCTGAGGCTGTGAAATCCGCGCCCGCGGGCTGGTTGAGAATAGCGGTGCCTGTTATGTTGGTCGTTCTTTTTATTACATGCACTGTAAGGGGCATGTTGTAAGAGGCGTAAGTGTTGTTCCCCTCATAGGTGATATCGCAGGTATAGTCGCCCGACGCGGCCTGCGCGGCAAATGTGGCCGTGGCTACTCCGAAATCATCTGTGGTGCCGTAATTTGTAATCCCGTTGTATACGAATTTAACCGGTACATGGACCCCGGTGCCCATTGGGAGCTGGGCGGGCAGTGTAGGGGTAACGTCTTTAAGCGTTACCGTGGCCGTGAAGATAGTGTTGGTAGGGGTAGTCGGCTCTACGGACGCGGACAGGAGGGTAGGGCGCTTAAGCACATTAACCCCGGCGTCCGAGGCGGTGACAGCGGCGTAAAGGGTGTCGCCGGCGAAAGCGGCAGTATATGACTTTGCGCCTGATGTGGCCGGGGACAGGAAGACTTTGGTCGCCTGTCCCAGAGGAGAGGCGATTGTCGGGTTGCCGCCGGCTATGTCGCCCTCGGCTCCGCCCCTGTGAAGAGTAAAGTTTATAGTCTGCCCTATCAGGCTGGCAAAAGACGGGGGCGCGTCCAGGTCGGCGAGGGTGGCGGTGGAAGTAAAGTTGTCGAGAATATACACCGGGTTAACGGCTACGGAAACAAGGCTGGTGCGGCGCTTGATAACCTGCACTCTTCGCGTGGGGTCGACGGCGCTGGCCGCCAGGTCGTTTGCGTTAGTGGGGAGGTCGGCGGTGAAAATATATTCGCCCGGAGTCTGGGGAGAGGTAAAGGTAACTTGGGCTATACCCTGGGCATTGGTGACGGAGCTGGAGCTGGCGTTCCCGGGGAAGGTGAAGTCTATCGTTCTGCCGGCAGCCGGTTCCTGCGCCGTTCCTACCAGCACGTTCAAGGTAGCTTTCGCGGTAAAGTCGTTTCCGGCCGGCACATTGGTCACCGGAGTTCCTACAAGGAAAGTGGTGTTTTTCACCACGGAGACATTGCCTACCGGGCTTAATGCTGTGGAGTTATAGGCCGTATCCCCTGCGAAGGTGGCTGTGTAAGTGTAGTTGCCTACAGGCAGGCCCGCAAAAGTATACTGCGCATACCCGCCGCTGATAGTTGTAACATTCTGGGGAGCTCCGCCGTTGAAAGTGATGACCACGGTCTTGCCGACTACGCCGATATTGCCCTGCGACGTGCTCGCCAGCTTTACTTTTATCGTTATAGGCATCTGCGCGCCTACTTCCAGCGGCTCGCCCGTAGCTATGTTTATGGCCGTAGGCCTGAGCCCTACGCGCAGGACCCTTTTGTCTTCGGTGACTTCCCAGTAATAGAAAGAGCTTGTAGTCGCGAACCATCTCTCTATAGGGTAGTCGCCTATCTCCGTGGGAGAATGCACGGTTGCTGTAGCAATATAAGAATCGTTGACTATCGACCACACCGGTGTGCCCAGGGTTCCCCAGGGGCAGTTGGTCGGGTATGGGTTACACGGGGTGTCGGAGATCCTGTATCTTACCTGGAGGCCTTTAAGCAGCGGCCTGGCCGCGGGTCTGTCGCCAAGATACCCGTCGTGTGCCACTCCGGAGATGACCGTGTCCTGGTCGGGATAGGTTTCCTGTATTGAATCCATCGCGATATTTGCTGGCGAAGTATATACCCTTACAAAACCTTCCAGAGGGATCTGGTTAGGCGCGCCGCCGACCAGGAGGCTCGGGGCATAGGTCTGGTTGCCGTCGAATCTGACAGTGGCTGGATAAATCCCGGAGTTCTGGATATACGGGAAAGCCGAGCCGGATTGGGCCTGCCCGTTAGCGGCCGAAACTCCGGTGCGTGTAGACCCTTCCACGATAAAGTTGACCGTCAGCCCGGGAATGCCGCTGTTGCCGTTGAGGTTGTCCTGCATAACTACCGTCGTGTTGAAATTATTAAAAGTATAGACGCCCCAGGTCATAAGCTGGCCGTCTGCCAGGAACGGCTGGATAGATGTCGGACGCTGGTTGATCTTTATTGTCTTTACGGTCTGTTCGTTAATTTCGCTGGCGTCATAACTTGCATCGCCGGCAAAGGTCCCGGAATACAGGTAGCTGCCGGAAGAGATGCCGGAGTAGAAACTAGTTGTGGCGACGCCGACCGCGTCTGTTTGCAGAGTATGGGTAGCATTCGCCACCTTGAAATATATATTGATTTGCCTGTCCGCTAAAGGCTCGCCTGTCTTTCCGTCAACCAGGGTTCCTTTTACCGTAAAGGTTGAAAGAGTATAGGGCTCTCCGGTGGGTACGTCCACGGAGAAGATGACCGGCCGGCGTTTTACTGTTACCGTGCCCGTGCTCTGGCTGGGGCCGTAAGTCCCGTCACCGGCGAAAGTGGCGGTGTAGGTATAAGTACCCACAATAAGCGGAGCGGTGAGGGAGGTCGTTGCGATACCCAGAGAGGTTACTGAATTCACCGTGGTAGTGGTGAAAGTGAAGCTTATTGTTTTTGTGGAAAGTACCAGTGAGCCCAGTTCCACGTCCTGCAGTTTCCCGGTTCCCACAAAACCGAGGCCTACCACCGCGTCAGGAACGTCCAGGACCACCATAACGGTAGGCTTGAGTATGACCCCTACGCTGCCGTAGGCGAGGGCGGGGTTGTAGAGCGCGTCGCCCGGGTAGGACACCGCATAGGCAAAAGTCCCTGTGCTTAGCGGCGCTATGAAAGTGGTGGAGGCCACGCCTATCCCGTTTGTGACGGCGGTCTTTGTAGTAATGAAAATAAAAGACAGAGTCTTGGTAGAAACGGTCAGCAAGCCGTCTTTTATCAGGGCCGAGGCGGTGAAAGTGCTGGTGGCGGGGATGCCGGTGAGACCCGCCGGATTAATAGAGATATTCCTGCGGTTGACCAGGACGGAGGAGGTGTTAAAGGTCCCGTTATAGAGCGAGGTGCCGGCGAAAGTAGCGTTGTAGGTGTAGTTGCCGGTAGAGGCAGGCGCGGTAAAGCTAACGCTGGCCATGCCGGTGGAGTCCGTGACGGCGTTAAGCGTGTAGGTGGAGCCGCTGAAAGAGAAAGTGATAGTTTGCCCGCCAAGGTAGACCCCCAGGTCGTAGTCGCTCAGGCGGCCGGTTACTGTGAAGGTATCTTTAGCCACAGCGGTAAGCATATCCGAGGTCAGCAGGGAGGTGTTGCGCCTGCCCGGGAAGACCACTTTGTTTATAGAAGCCGGACCATAAAGCGTGTCCCCGGCGAAAGAGGCGCTTATAGGGTAGCTCATGGTGCTGGAGAGGGCTACATAAGAGGTTGAAGCTACTCCGATCCCGTTGGTGACCGGGGTTTTGGTGACACCCAGGAAGAGGAAGGACACTGTCTTTGTGGAGATCGTTGCCCCTGAGGTGAAGTCTTTAAGCACGGCCGAGGCGGTAAAGGTGCTGCTGGCCGGCGGATAATAGTCGGCCATTTCAAGCACCGAGGGGCGCACCGTAACTGTTACGGTATCGCTGCTGGAAGTACCGTAATAATTAGTATTGCCGGAGAAGGTAGCGGAATAGGTGTAGGCGCCTGTAACCAGAGAGGAAATATAACCGGCACTGGCTATGCCGGAACCGTTGGTAACAGCGGAAACGGCGTAGGTGGCGCCCTGCAGCGTGAAGCTGACGGTTTTCCCGGTTATGGGTGTTCCCCAGTTAGTGTCCAGCAGCGTGGCTGAAAGGGTTACGCTGGAATTTGCAATGACCGTAACGGGCCCCAGGTTCATATTTGAAAGCCTGGCGCTGACGGAGAGCGTTGAGCTGGAGGTCTGGGCCGAGTAGTTTGTGTTGCCGGCAAACTGCGCGGTAAAGCCGTAAACTCCCGGGGTGCTTATGGAGGTGAAGGGGCCCGCGGTGGCTATGCCGGAGCCGTTGGTGGACGCTGTCATGGTGGAGCCCATGAAGAAGAAAGAAAGCTGCTGAGAGGCGATAGGCGTTCCTTCATCGAAGAAGCTTGCGCTGAGCAGTACGGAGTCCCAGACATTCTTGCTGGAGGCTATTGAGGTAAGCGTAGGCGCGCGCCTGATGACGGTGATGGTTCCTGTGGAGCTGGCGGGAGAGTATGCCGCGTCGCCGGCAAATTCGGCCAGCCAGTTAAAAGTCCCTGTGCTGGCCGGGGCGGTGAAGGTGGAGGTGACTACGCCTGAACTGGTGGTGACGGCGTTTGTGGTGGACGTGCTGAAAGTCAGCTTAATCGCCTTGCCGCTGACAAGGGCGTTCGTGATGCCGTCGCGTAATTCCGCAGTGGCGGTGAAGGTGGTGCTCCAGATAGCCGTCTGCGGGAAGGCTGAGAGATTAATAGAGCGCGGGGTGACCGTTATTGAAGCCGTGCTGCTGTTAGCGGAATAAAGGGAGTTGCCGGTGTAGTCGGCGTAGAAACTGTAGGTTCCTGCCGCGCCTGTGCTGGGATATACCGCGTTGGCCCTGCCGGTTATGCCGCTGGAGGCGCTGGTCGTTGTGGACTGCGGGATGCCGTCATAGTTGAAAACAATGGTCTGGCTGCTTATGTAATCCCCGGTTATGCCGTCTTTAAGGTCGGCTACCAGTTTAAGAGAGTTGAAGACTGAGGCGTATGAAGGGTAGGCGGAAACGGTTACCGGGCGTTTATCCATGGTAACGGTACCGGTGTCGTTATCCGCCAGGTAAACGCTGTCCTGGGGGAAAGTGGCGTAAAAATCGTATGAGCCGGTGGAGATGCCGGTCTGGTAGGTTACTGAGGCTACGCCGATAGCGTCCGTGACCGCAGTTTTAGTGGAGCCGAGGAAGCTGAAGGTTATGGTTTTTCCCTGGATGCCGGTAGGTGTGAAAGCTGTGTCTTTAAGTTCGGCAATAGCGGTAAAGGTGGAGTTCAGCAGCCCAGAGGTGTCAGAGGCGGAGAGAGCCACCGGGCGCCGCTCTATGGAAACGGTCCCGGTGGAGTCGGCAAAGCCGAAGCTTGAATCTCCGGCAAAATAGTAGTAGCAGGTGGATGAACGCGGCAGCGAGCCGGAATTAAATACCGCGGTAGAGACGCCGTTAGAATCTGTTACGACCGTAGCCGAGGAACCCTCGAAAAGGAAAACTATAGCTTTCCCCCCAACTTTCTGAGACGTTATGCCGTCCGAAAGCACGGCGCGCGCCTGGAAGGTGGCGTTCACATAGCCCTGCACAATGTCGCCGGCCAGTGTCAGCGGGCGCAGCCCGACGCTAACTGTGCCGTTCCCGCTGCTGGCAGCGTAGGTTCCATCACCTGCGAAATCCGCGGAATAGGAATAAGAGCCGGAGGAAGCCGGCGCGGTAAAGGTCACCGAGGCCACTCCTACCCCGCTGGTTATTGCGGTCAAGGTGGAGCCCTGGAAAATAAAGGTTATGGAACTGCCGGCAACCGGGATAGCGCCGTCCATAAGGGTGGCCTGGGCGGTGAAATCCGCCATCGCCAGCGGCGAAAGCCCGGGAACTATAAGGCTGGTTACGCGCAGGCCTACGCCTATCCGGCTGGTAGAGTTCTTGGCGGCGTAAGTGGCGCTGCCGCTATAGGAAGCCGAGTAGTCGTAGAATCCTACCGGTGCCGGTGCGGTGAAGGTGACTGTAGCTACACCTATCCCGTTGGTTATTGCTGTCTTGGTAGAGCCTTCAAAGGTAAAAGATACAGTGCTGCCGATTATAAGGTTGCCGGTGAGCAGGTCCATCAGCGTAGCTTTTGCCGTAAAACCGGCGTTGGAAGTAGTATTAACGTCCTCTGTCACAAGCGAGGTCTGGCGCTGGGTGGCGGTTATAGTTCCGGTAGTGTTGTTGGCGGTGTAGGTTCCGTCTATGGAGAAGGAAGAGAAATATACTGCGTAAGTGTATGTCCCGGTGGTAGTGGGTGCATTAAACGAAGCGGTGGCGGTCCCGAATTGGTCCGTCACGCCTGTCTGGGTGGAGCCGCGGAAAATGAAGGTCAGCGGTTTGCCTGCCAGAACTGCACCGGTAGGAGTCCAGGAAAGAGTGGCGGCGGCATCGAAAGTTTCGGCGGGTTCCCCCATGACCCCGCTGGCTCGCTGTGAAACCGGGGCTCCAAGCAATGTTGTCTTTGAGTCCAGCTGGATGGTGTCGGATAGAAGGACGTATTTTCCCGCATTGTCAAATACCTGGAAGGCTACTGTTTTAAGCCCGTCCCCTGCGATCAGGGTCCAGGAACTTGTCGCCTGCGGAAGTTCGGGGGTAGTGAACGAGCCCGGGACATTCCTGTATGAAACTTCCTTCACTCCGGATTCGGAGTCCGTATAGGTAAGCGTCAGGGTTACCTCTTTTTGCGGGGTATAGGCGGCACCGGCGTTTATGCTTATGCTGCCGCCTGGAGCCGTAGTGTCTATTTTATACGGGCCGGTATAGGACCAGCCGGTATTTCCGGCCTGATCCTCGGCTTCCACATGCAGGTACCACTGGGCTGCTGTGCCGGGGGTAGTGAACGGGAGCGTGGAGGAGCTGGTATTGATTATGGATAAGCCCCCTGGCAGCCAGCCGGAACCAGGCCGGCCGGTTGTGGTGGTCCATTGGTAGCGCCACAGGTTAAGTGTTGAGCCGCCGGAATCCGCAGCCGCGGCCTGTACGGAAAACCCGGTATTCTGGGTCCATGGCGCGGAGGAAGGACTGAAATCTGTGACCGTGGGCGCGGCCTTGTCCCACCAGTAGGGACCGTAAACTGTCTGGTAGGCCGCCTGCGAGACTCCGTCGGCGTTATAGGATTTAATATGCAGGAAATATTCTCCGGAGGTGC
>MNUR01000072.1:18628-18921 GCA_001871115.1 Elusimicrobia bacterium CG1_02_56_21
ACTGAGTTTCGGTTCCTGTCCATGTCGGATAGGTATTTGTGGAGCTCCAGACGTAGCGGTAATAGGTTACTCCGTTATTTCCCCAACCGGCTGTGTTGGAGCAGGTGATAGTTCCCGAAAGCCAGGTGCTGACGGACTTGTCGCAGGCGACGCTTGGCATGGACGGCAGGGTGTATTTGGCCACCAGGGTTGTAAGGCCGCTGCCGGAAGAGTTATAGCCCAGGATCAGGCGGGAATACTGAGTATTAGGATTGAGCGATACTTCTGTCCAATAGGTAGTTCCTGCGGTCACT
>MNUR01000045.1 GCA_001871115.1 Elusimicrobia bacterium CG1_02_56_21
TTTTAGAAAAGGTTGAGCTTGCGGAAGGGATGAAGCGCGGGCAAAAGGAAACAATTTTAAGGGTAGAATTTTCAACACAGCTTAGCTCCTGGCTTATAAATCGGAATGTCGTCAGCCGCCCAAAAGAGCTTCCATATATCAGAAGCGAGCTGGGGTTCCTGCTAAGGTTATATCTTGAGCCAATTCTATTTAGCCTGGACGGGGCAGTATACTCAAAATCTTTAAGAGACCTGATCGATGAATTAGCTTTGCCGCCGGCCGGATGGCATAAGCTTAAAACAGAGCGTAGGCGTATATTTCAAAAAGCCTTAAAATCCATGGGGACACAAAAAACAACAGATGACCGGCAAATAATTCTCGGCATTGAAGAAGGCCTCACCGATTGGCTCCTAACCGCCCGGTTAGAGGGCGAAAAGAAATGCCTCGAATTACAGACTGCTGGTCCCGCCAAAGAAGAGCAGGCTGGCTGAAAACGTCAGTTAGCGTCGGGGGGAGCAAAAATTAAGTAGATAAGTCCCCCGGAAGCCCTAAAGCGAGTACCAATAATCGGGCATGATTTGGCCTTCCACAGCGAGTCCATAAATGCCCCCTGAAACGAGCCGTTAGCCCGTTTCAGCCTAAAAAAGGTTGTTAAATAGCCATATTTGGTTATATACTCAAATCTATGCCCCCATCACTCGCAGAACGCCTCCGGAAAGCCGGAATCCGCCACTACGACGAACTGATCCACGACCAGAAGAAAGACTGGCTCGTTAAGAACTTCAAAGCCGAAGGCGCCGCCCCGGCCTACCCGGTCAACGTGTCCCGGCTCATGCGCAACCTGGTCTGGCAGATGAAGGAGCGCGTCAGCTCCGGAGAGAAGCCCTTCAACGAACTGGTCCGCACCTACTGGTACATGTACATCAAGTCCACCCTGGCCCGCGCCGGCGCGCTGTCGGCCGAGACCGACCAGTACAAGCAGCTCACCGAGAACATCGTCGCCATGGTGAAGGACTTCACCCTCCTGTCTTACAAGGACATCGGCTTCCGGGACGAGAACGCCGCCAATAAGCGCATCGGCGTGAACACCAACATCATTCCCTTCTCGGAGAAGCTCGGCCACTTCAACTACCTGGCCGACCTGAACAAGCAGTACAACGTCTCGGCCATCGCACTGGGCGGCCAGCCCTCGGTGATGAACGTCGAGTATTTCGTGGACGACCTGAAGAAAGCCAAGTCCGGCCCGGAGCTGGTCGACCGCCCGAAGGTCTTCGCCATGCCCGAGGCCGCCGGCTCGAAGTTCAACCTTAAGCGGTCCTTCTACCTTTACAGCATCGTCGACTACGATTCCTCCGGCTGGATAATCCGGGACGCTTTCATAAACAACCTCCGGCACTACAAGATCAAGAACACCAAGGTCTACGACCTGATAAACCCGGACATGCTCACGCCCAAGGAAATCCTCCTGGCCCGCTATCCCATCCGCGCCGGCGCCGACATGGAAGCCAAGAACAAGAAGTGGCTCGCGGATGTGGAAGCCCGGCATTACAAGAACCAGAAGTACCTGGTCGAGGATCTGCCGAGCGGCAAGAAGAAGCTCTACGGCCTCGAAGCCGAAGCCATAGCCACCGCCCGCATCACCGAGAAGCTAAAGGAAGTCATGCTCCCCGTGATAGGCGGCAACGAGGAAGCCCTCAAGATCTACGAGATGAAGAACCTCAACCAGGCTATCAAGGACCTGATCATCTTCAAACTTACCCACCCCGAGGAGACGCTATGATTAAAGTGGGAATTATCCGCTGCCAGCAGACGGAAGACATGTGCCCCGGCACCACGGACTTTAAAGTTGCACCCGAGGGGAAATGCGCTTTCGCCGAAACCGGCCCTGCCGAGATCGTCGGGTTTATCTCTTGCGGCGGCTGCCCCGGCAAGAAAGCGGTCACTCGTGCGGCCATGATGGTGCAGCGCGGCGCGCAGGCAATCGCTTTCGCCTCCTGTATAAAGAACGGCAATCCGATAGGTTTCCCCTGCCCCCATGCGGAAAAGATGATCGAGGCGGTCTCGAAGAAGCTCGGAACGGAAATCAAGATACTGACCTGGACACATTAACCGGAGAACCCTTATGCCCACAAAAACAGGAATCATCAAGACCACGACGGTTAAAGCCTACATCACCAAGGCCAAGAAGATGCGCACCCAGGCCGCCGCCGTCAAGAAGTTCATAGACGACTTCGATGTTGTCATCGAGGCCGTCATTGTTGAAGCGGTACGCCTGGCTAAAGCTGCTAAACGCAATACGGTCATGAAGGTGGACGTAGCCGCCGCGGTCGAGAAGTACCTCAAGAAGACCGACCTCACCTGGGACCAGACCGCGGCCTCGGTTATCAAACACAACCCAACCGACCTCGGGAAGATCTCCAAGAACATACTGGAATGGATCTCCGCGCACGAGAACCCCAAGCCTAAACGCAAATGACGCAGAGCCAGCTCGCCCGGGCGATAGCCAAAGAGTTCTTCCTTTCCCAGGTCGACGCGGCCGCGATCCTGGACTCGATGCTGGCCAAGATGACGGCCAGCCTGCAGAAAGGTGAGTGGGTTTACTTTAAAGACTTCGGTTCCTTCACCAAGAAGACACGCCCAGGGCGGCATGTCCGCCACCCCAAGACCGGGCAGCTCATCTGGATACCGCCCCGGCTGGACGTGGACTTCAACCCGGTTAAGGGCCTATTGAAAGCCAAACAATCCGGCAGAAAATGAAAACTAATAATAATTTTGTTTTAGTTGTGTCGCTGTTAGTGGCCTTGTGCCTTGCCGGTTGCTCCTCAGAGACGAATAAAGGCGGTAGTGCAAAAATAATCTCCATAACCCCGGAACCGGTCCCCGCGCTGTGCGTGGGTCAGAAAGTGAATATGTCTGCCGTGGTGGAGTACACTCTCAACGGGAAGCAAGGAAAAATAGATCTGGCGGTGCAGACTAAAGATGGCAAATCTGTCGGTGCTCTAAAGGAGCCGAGCTGGCTGGAAAAGAGCAGCGGAGTAATTACGTTACTAAAGAGTTTCGAAGTCCCCGACACCACAGAACTGCATATTCGCATCACCATGTACGCCGGCGAATCCTCCAGTATGACCAAGATAGTGGACACCCGCGTCTACAATATTGCCCCACGGGTTATAGAGCCCCCAAATGTGTGGGATGTGGCTAATTCTAAAGTGAAACGTCTTCTACCAAGCGCATTTCCGGAACTTCCTATTAGTATAAAAGAAGACCTTTCAGAACGGCAATGCACTGTCCCGCAGACATTTGCCAGCACGCAGCCGCACAATGTTATTCAGGGAGAATTTGCCCAAAAAGGTCAGAAAGACTGGGCAGTTCTCTGTTCCACGGGGCAAGTATCGACGATCCTGATATTTTGGGGAGGCTCGACAAAAGAAGTTTCCAGTATTTACTCTTCGTTGGATAGAAGTTATCTTCAGGGAATCGGCGGGGATGAAATAGGATACTCACAGGAAATATTTACCGTTGGGAGAGAGCATATCCTTGAACATTACAAGGCACACGGCGGGCCTACCCCGCCCCCGATCGATCATGATGGTATTGAACACTCTTTTGTGGAGAAAGCTTCTACGGTGCTCTACTACCACAAAAAAGAATGGTTGTCTTTGACTGGCGCAGATTAATCAAATAACAACTCAGCGTAATTAGCTCCTCGGCTTTAAACCCCCATACAACCGGCGCCGGCGGCTCCTGGAGGCGCTTTCCCGGCCAAAACGACCCTTCCCCCCTAAAAGCCCTTTAAGCGCGTTTATCGCCATTTCTGGCGAAATGGCCTTTTAAATTCGCGCAAGAATG
>MNUR01000038.1 GCA_001871115.1 Elusimicrobia bacterium CG1_02_56_21
TCGCTCCAGCGCCGGCCTTCTTCCGATATCAGCCGGACGAGCTCGGTGAAGGTTTCTTCGCCCTCTCCTATCACCACGGCGTCGGTAGCCGGGTCCCCCAGAACGGATTCCGGGTCTGAGGAGGGATGCGGCCCCCCCATCACCACCGGGACAGAGCTGTCCGCGGTTTTTACCGCGGCCGAGAGCCTGTGGGCCAGGAAAGCTTCCGCTGTCAGCGCGCTTATTCCCACCACGTCCGGGCGCCTGGTCCGTATCTCGTCGCTGACCAGCTTAAGGATATCCGGTTCGAACATGGCGTCGAGCAGGCGGACTTCAGCTCCCAGCCTTTTGCGCAGGCAAGCGGCGATATAAAGCAGACCGACCGGGGGCATGGTCCCTTTTTTAATTTTGGAGACCACGCTGCGGCTTTTGATCAGCAGGACGTAGGGGCGCTTCATGCTTTTCCCGGCCCCGGTTTAAGAAAGGATAATGCCTGGCCCAGCACAAAATAAACCGCTCCCCGGTAGGCCCGGCGCATAAAACAGCGTATGACTTCGTCGCGGTGGAACAGTTTTAAAAGCGTATCCGGCAGGGCATAATGAAGCGCGAGCAGGAGGTAGTAGCTCAGCTGCACCACCAGCGGATTATGCGCGTCCTTAATAAGGTATTTCCCCTCGTAAAAGTCGGCGGGGTTCTCGGAGTTGAGCTGCGAGGAGCCGGCCAGTTCGTCATAGAGCCTGGAGCCGGGTACCGGGGTGTAGATGGTCATGCGGAAGATATCCGAATTCAGGCGCCCGTAAAAAAAAGTAGCCAGGCTGTCTTTCAGCCCGCTCTGCGGTCCTCCGAAAATGTGCGTGCCGTAGACTGCCACCCCGTTGCGCCGCAGTATTTCAGAGGCCTCGCGGTTTATCAGCGCCGAGTTTCCTTTATCCGACTCTTTCTGTACGGTTGAAGTGTAGCCTTCGAAACCCACCACGGCCAGGAACAGCCCGGCGCGCGCGCTCAGCTCTATCAGGTCCGGGTGGGCGGCAATGATATCGGCTCTTATCTGCACCCCGAAGCGCAGGTTCAGCCTTTCGCGCAGCATGGTCTCCAATATCTCGCGGACTATTTTAGGCCTGGTAGCGAAGGAATCATCGTTGATAGAGAACTCGGTGACGCCGATCGCCTTCAGGGCGCGCAATTCTTCCAGTATGCGCCTGGCCGACTTGTACCGGGGCGCTCCGTAGTAGCCGGGAATGGAGCAGAAAGTGCAGCGGAAAGGGCAGCCGCGCGAGGTTTCCAGCGCAGCGAAATAACCTTTTGAGAAAGCAGAGCTTTTAAGCGAGCCTTCCCAGTAAGGCATAGGCTGCTTGTCCAGGTCGCAGACCACCCGCTCTACCGCGGACCGCTTAAGGGTTCCGTCCGCGGCACGCCAGGCGCAGCCCTGCAGGCCGCCGAGGGGCGCGCCGGATAGCAGGGCCTCTACCAGGCTGACTACCGTGCCTTCCGCCTCATAGAGCGCCACGGCGTCGAAAGGGCCGGCCGGGCCCAGGAAGAGCTCGGGCCGGAAGCTGGGCGCCTGGCCGCCGGCCAGAAGTTTAACTCCGGGGTAAAGACGTTTTACCTCGCGCGCCACCTGCATCACCATAGGCGCGTTAGGCAGCTCCGAATTGGAGAAACCAATTATGTCGGGTTTGAATTCATCTATGGCCCTTAGGAAATCCGGGTGCAGCGGGCGCAAGTGCTGCACATCCGCTATCCTGGCCTCGTGGCCGGCCGCGCGCAGCACGCCTGCCAGTATCTGCAGCCCCAGCGGGGGGATATCCGGAAAAAGCACCTGCAAGGTGTGGAAAGGTTGCCAGGGGGGCGTGGTCAGCAGGATCTTTGCCATAGGGGAATCAGGGATTATACCAACTTATCGTAAACACGCATCCACCCGGTAAGCCTGTTGCCAAGCATCCACCCGGAAAGTATGGCAGTCGTTACCCCGGTGCCGGGCCGGGTCCAATGGCCTACGTGGTAGAGGGCGGGAACAGGGGACTTCATCGAGAGGCGCCAGGAGAGGACCTGGGCCGGGATATTGGCCCAGCCGTACATGGCTCCCTCCCCTGTATTGGTAAGCGCCTGCAGGTCCGCGGGAGTCAGCACCTGTCTCTCTTTTATGTGTTTTGAGAGGTCCGGCAATTTTTTCTTTTCTATTACGTCTATCATCCCGGCGGCAATTTCCTCGCTGCGGCCGCGCCAGTCCCTCTCCGTGTTCCAGGGCAGCAGCGTGGTCAGTATAAGCGTGCTGTGGCCTGAGGGCGCCAGGCCGGGGCTGATGCGGGAGGGCGAATAAGCGCTGATCACCGCAGGTTCCCCTCTCTCAAGAGCGCGGCAGGTTTCCTCGTGGTCATAGGTGTTGTAGATAATGTGCTCATGGTTTGCCAGCCCGTGTTCGGCTACGTTGTAATCCAGGCCCAGGCAGACCCTGAATGGGCCCATGGAACAGGTCATCTTTTCCAGCTTCTTCATGAACCCGGCCGGAGTCCGGTCGCGCCCTACCAGGGTCCCGTAGGTATGCTGCGGGGCCGCGTTGGAAATTATTATCGGGGCGGCCAGCGCGGTCCCGTCGCTGAGTTCCACGCCTGCAGCCTTTCCGCCCGTTATCGATATTCTGGCGACCGGGTTCCCGAGCATAAGTTCTCCGCCGCGCGCGCGGAAGGCGGCCGCCATTTCGTCAGCCAGCCTCTGCGAGCCGCCTACCGGGTAGTAGGTATGCTCCATATGCTGCATCGCCACAAAGATGTTCATCATGACGCCGGAGATGCGCCCGGGCGGCAGGCCGAGGTATATCCATGAAGCGTGAACTACGGCGCGCAGCCTGGCGCTGCTTATCCAGCGCCGCAGTATCGCGTCGGCGCTGGAGGACAGCCTGAGCGCGAGATCCCGGATGAAAGTAAACGGGAAGGTAAACATCTTTGCCGCGCTTACGGTCCGGGAGATGATCCCGCCGACTACCGGATCCGGGCCGTAAAGCAGCCGCTGGGAGATAAGCGAATCTTTTTTCAGACTGTCCAGCCCGGCCATCATGCGGTCTATCCCGGCCTTATCTTCAGGAAAATCCTTCACGAGTCCGGCACTGAAATCTGCGCTGTTCCCGCGCAGGGTATAGGAGCGGTCCGGCATGTCTATTATCAGGAAAGGGTCCACCTGCCGGAACTCCAGCTTGTCGGCTATCCCGTATTCCCGCAGTATTCCCGCGCAGACGCCGTCGCCGCTGATCCCTGAAAGCTGGTGTACCGCGAGGTCGAAAGTGTAGTCCCCGAATTTTCTGGAGGTGCAGTTCCCCCCGGGGAGCCCGTTCTTTTCCGCGATAAGGACCTTCCAGCCGCGGCGCGCCAGCGCCAGGCCGGCCGATAGTCCGCCCGGTCCGGCGCCCACTATTATAGCGTCGTATTTTTTGGCGGCAGCTTTCATGGCTGTGTCGCCTCGTTCCGCCCGGCCAGGGAAAGGACAAGGAGCAGCAGGGCTACCGGCAGTGCGGTGGACAAAAGGACGTTGCTATGAAACACGGACCAGGCCAGCGACAGCGCCGACAAAACACAGGCCAGTCCGGCCCGCTCCGCGTAGGGGTCGCGCACCAGGCCCGCGAACAGGCCGGGGGCGAGCAGTAAACCGGCCCTTAATGCCAGGTACCAGGCTATAAAAACAGAACCCTGCCATCTTGAATAAAAATCCAGCACCGGGTTTGTCCCGGCCAGGAAGGCTACCCCCCCGGTAACAAGAAACAGGCTTGAGGCGAGGAGTATATCGCGGACAGGGATCTTTTTAATGAA
>MNUR01000083.1 GCA_001871115.1 Elusimicrobia bacterium CG1_02_56_21
ATACGCAAAAACAGGGATTTTTACGCAAAATGCGGACTGTTTTCCGGCCCGAATGTTATAGAAAGTCTGGACCTGAGAGACTTTGCCCACCTTAATACCGTTCTGGATGAAATCAGGCCTTCCGTTATTGTGAACTGCGCCGGGGTTACCCTGCGCAGCAAAGAGGCCCAGGACAAGAACTCCGCCATTTCCATCAACGCGCTGCTGCCGCACCGGCTGGCCGAGTGGTGCTCCCGCACCGGGGCGCGGCTGATACATTTCAGCACGGTCTGCGTCTACGACGGCAAGAAAGGCGGTTATACCGAGGAAGACCTGCCCGACGCCCGCGACCTGTACGGCATGACCAAGATACTGGGCGACGTCACCGCGCCTTTCGCGTTGACGCTGCGCTCTTCTTTCATCGGCCGGGAGATCTTCGGCGGAAACGAACTGCTGGAATGGTTCCTGGCGCAGAAAGGGAAAAAGATAAAAGGTTTTACAAAGGCGATGTTCACCGGCCTGACCACTAATAAACTGGCCGAGCTGGTAGGCAATCTGATAGAGAAGCACCCGGCCCTTAGCGGGCTTTATCATGTATCAAGCGAAACCCTTTCAAAATACGAAATGCTCTTGATGATGAAAGAGGCTTATAAACTGGACGTGGAAATAGAGGCGGATAGTACTTTTGAATGCCGCCGAGACCTTAAAGGGAGCAGGTTCGAGGCGGCGGCCGGTTTCACCTGCCCGCCCTGGCGGCAGCTGATGAAGGAAATGGCCGCGGACCCGACACCTTACGGAGAGTGGAGAAAATAATTTATGCCGAATATTAAAAATAAAACCATTCTTATCACCGGGGGCACAGGTTCCTTCGGGCACGAACTCCTCGATACCATAATGGACAAAGGCTTTAAAGAAGTCCGCATTTTCAGCCGGGACGAGCTTAAGCAGGAGCATATGCGCATCCGGCTTAATAACCCGAAAGTAAAGTTTTACATCGGCGATGTTCGGGACCGGGACAGCGTGGACGCCGCTATGAAAGGCGTGGACATGGTGTTCCACGCCGCGGCCCTCAAGCAAGTTCCCTCCTGCGAGTTCTTCCCGATGCAGGCCGTGATGACCAATATTCTGGGCAGCCACAACGTGGTGGAGTCAGCTGTGCAGCACGGGGTGGGCAGCGTAGTCTGCCTGGGCACCGACAAGGCCGTTTATCCCGTGAACGCCATGGGCATGACCAAGGCGCTGATGGAGAAAGTGGCCCAGGCGGCCTGCCGCGGCCTCAAGGAAAGCGACACCCGCGTCTCCACGGTGCGCTACGGCAACGTGATGTGCTCGCGCGGCTCGGTGATACCGCTGTTCATCAAACAGATCAAAGAGAATAAGCCGATCACCGTCACCGACCCCGGCATGACGCGCTTTCTGCTGCCGCTGCCCGACGCCATCAAGCTGGTGCTGTTCGCTTTTACCAATGCCAAGCAGGGCAATATCTTTATCAAGAAGGCCCCGGCCTGCACCGTGGGAGACCTGGCCGCGGCGCTTAAGGAGCTGTTCAAGTCCGATGTGCCTGTTAAGACCATAGGCATACGTCACGGCGAGAAGATCTACGAGACCCTTGCCACTATAGAGGAACTGCGCCGGGCGGAGGATATGGGGGATTATTTCAGGGTCAGCATGGACGACCGGGACCTGAACTATAATAAGTATTTTACGGAGGGGGATAAGAAAGAAGCTTTGCTCTCCGATTATACCTCGCATAATACCAGGCGCCTGAACGTAGAAGAAGTTAAAGAGATGCTTTTGAAGCTGCCGGCAGTGGCTGCGGAACTAGAGGACTAGAGGATCGGAAAGCAAAAGAAAGATTTGGAGAAAATATGGCTTTGAAAGTAATGACGATAGTAGGGACCAGGCCGGAAATAATAAAGCTGAGCCGCGTGATGGCCGAGCTGGAGGCCCACGTTAAGCACGTTATAGTGCATACCGGCCAGAACTACGACTACGAACTTAACGAGATATTTTTTCAGGAACTGGGCATACGCAAGCCGGACTATTTCCTGAACTCTGTGGGCAAAACGCTGGCGGCCACAATAGGCAATATAATAGCCAAGGCCGACGAGGTTATGGAGAAAGAGCAGCCGGACTGCATTTTGCTTTACGGGGACACCAATAGCTGCCTTTCGGTGATGCCGGCCAAGCGCCGCAAGATCCCCGTTTTTCACATGGAGGCAGGCAACCGCTCATTCGACCAGCGCGTGCCGGAAGAGCTCAACCGCAAGGTGGTGGACCATTTAAGCGACATTAATATGACCCTTACCGAGCATGCCCGGCGCTACCTTATCTCCGAGGGCATCAGGCCCGAGACCGTTATAAAGACCGGCTCCCCCATGAAAGAGGTCCTGACGCATTATATGCCCAAGATCCTCAAATCCCCGGTGCTTAAGCGGCTGAAGCTGAAAGCGGGCGCTTATTTTGTAGTCAGTACCCACCGCGAAGAGAATATAGACAGCCCCGAGAACTTTAAGAACCTGCTTGGTTCGCTGAACGCCCTGGCTAAGAAATATTCAATGCCGGTGATAGTTTCCACCCACCCGCGCACCCGCAAAAAGCTGGAAGAGCTGGGGATGAAAGGCCTGGATAAGCGCATCAGTTTCCTTAAACCGCTTGGTTTCTACGATTATGTTAAGCTTCAGCTCAGCGCTTTCTGCGTGGTTTCCGACAGCGGTACTATAACCGAGGAGTCCACTATCCTTAATGTGCCAGCCGTAACCATACGCCAGGCGCATGAGCGGCCCGAAGGGATGGACGAAGGTACGCTGATAATGTGCGGGCTTAAGACCGAGCGCGTGCTTGAATCCGTGGCCGTGGTGGTTAGTCAGCATTCTGCCGCAAAGCGCCAGTTCAAGCTGGTTCCTGACTACGATACGGACAATGTCTCCAAGAAAGTTCTGCGCATAATACTCAGCTATACCGATTATATTAACCGCACGGTCTGGCGCCGCACGGTCTGACCGCCGATATGCCGGAGAAACTCAAGGTTTTAATAATAACCGAACGGTTCTATCCGGAGGAATTCATAATTAATGATCTTGCTTCCCAATGGGCTGAGGAGGGGATGCAGGTTGATGTGCTTACTCAGGCGCCCAGCTATCCTCTCGGGAAGATCTTCGCGGGCTACTCCAATAAAATATTTTCCAGCGAGCGCTGGCGGGACATAACGGTATTCAGGTTCTTTACCGTAACCGGGTACCGGAATTCCCTTTTTTTAAAACTTTCAAACTATCTCAGCTTTGCCGTGACGGGCTGCTTTGCGGCTTTGTTCAAAGCCCGCGGCTATGACCGTATTTTTGTTTACCAGACCGGGCCGCTTACGCTGGCCCTGCCCGCCGTGCTGGCGCGCAAACTTTACGGGATCCCGGTTACTATCTGGACCCAGGATATCTGGCCTGATATGGTTTACGCTTACGGCTTTAAAAAAACCAGGCTGCTGGAGTGGTTCCTGGGCCGGGTGATAAAATTTATCTATTCCGGTTGCGACAATATACTGGTGTCCTGCGAAGGCTTCGTCCGGCGCATAGCCGAATATGTGCCTGGCAGGGAAATCAGGCATTTTCCTAACTGGCCTACGGTTGTTCCGGACGGCAGCCAGGAGAAAGCCGGTCTGCCTGGCGGTTTTAATTTTACTTTTGCAGGGAATGTAGGCAAGCTGCAGAACCTGGATAATGTCCTGAGAGGATTCGGCCTGGCCTCCAAAGCTCAGCCCGGCCTCTGCCTGAATATAGTAGGCGACGGGTCTTATCTGGAAAACCTGAAAGAAATTGCGCATAAGCAGGATATTTCCGGAGTGGTTTTCTGGGGACGGCGCAAAAGCTCAGATATGCCGGCTTTCTTTCGCGCCAGTGACGTTATGATAGTATCCTTAAATAATACGCCCGGCCTTAACCTTACAGTTCCGGCCAAGTTCCAGGCTTACCTGGCCTTCCATAAACCCGTGCTTTGCGTGATGAACGGAGAGGTTCGCGCGCTGGTAGAGAAGCACGGTACGGGGCTCTGGGCCGATCCGGACGGCCCCGAAGCTATCCGGGACGCGTTCTTAAGATTTTCTTCCATGAAGGAGTCAGAACTTGGTAATTTTGCCTCTAACTCACGGAACCTCCTTGAAGCTGAGTATTCCCGTGAAAAGATAGCAGTTGGTATAAAGGCAGTTGTTATTGGCAATAGCGGGAAATAACTTATAATTAGGATATGGCGGGTTTAAAATAATGCTTTTATTCCGTTGGCGCAGATTTTTTCTTTTTCTGGGAGACGCGCTTTTGTTTTACGCGGCCTTGGCGCTTGCCCTGATGGCGAGGCGGCTGAGCCTGATCCCTCTAGATTTCTTCCTGCAGCATGTGCTGGTTTTCTCCGTCTTCCTGCCCGTCTGGGCCGGGGTGTTTTATGTTCTGGGTTTTTATGACCTTCGCCGGATAAACAAGCTTGTAAAACTTATAAATACCAGCATTATCGCTTTCGCCGTTAATCTGGCCGCGGCCAGCGCCCTCTTCTACGCTTTTTACCTTCAGTTGGGGCTCACGCCCAAGACGCATTTATTCCTGACTATATTCTTTCTGCACATTTTGGCTACTTTCTGGCGGCGCCTGTGGACCCGGGTGGTTCTTTCAAAGGTGCTGGTACAGAAGGTAGCTTTTCTGGGCAGCAACCCGCTGGTAGAAGAAATAAAGGCCGACCTGCGCAACAGCCCGCACCTTGGGTTCTCGGTGGTGGGAATTCCGCAACTAGGAATTTCTGCCGCCCGCAGCGAGGGCTATTGGCGGCCCAATGGCAGATGCTGCGGAGATCTCGCGGCCAAGATAGACCTGCTGGTTGTGGACGCTGAAGACGCCGAGCGCAGCCCGGCCATGGAAGGCCAGCTGCTGTCCACCGCGGTGATGGATCAGATACCTATAATAACCCATCTTGATTTCTACGAGGACCTCTACGGCAAGATCCCGCCTGAGCATGCCGCCAAGTCCAGCTGGCTTTTCAGCAATGTGCTGCACCAGGGAAACAGATTTTATTCTATCTTTAAGCGCTTGATGGATATATTAGCCGCGGCATTCGGGCTGCTGCTGACCCTGCCGCTGTCGGTTCTTGTTTTAATTGCGGTCAAGATCGACGGCGGTTTGTCAGCCCCTGTTTTTTTTGTTCAGAAGCGCGTAGGGCATTTGGGCAAGCGCTTTATAATATGGAAGTTCCGCACTATGGTAGTGGGCGCCAGCAAGTCCGGCCCGCTTTACCAGGCCGAGGCGAAGGATACCCGCATAACAAAACTGGGCCGCTTCCTTAGGGGTGCCCGCCTGGACGAATTGCCGCAACTGTGGAACGTGCTGAAGGGGGAAATGTCCCTGGTAGGCCCGCGGCCCGAATGGGTGAGCGAGGTCCGCATACTGGAGCGCAGTGTGCCTCATTACCATCTGCGCCATCTGATAAAGCCGGGCGTTACCGGCTGGGCGCAGATAAACTACCACGCCACTTCAAGCGAAGCCGAGTCCGTGGAAAAGCTGCATTACGACCTGTACTATGTTAAGAACATGTCGCTAGCGCTGGACCTTGGTATTATTTTAAGGACTTTCCGCAGGGTATTCCAGAAAGACGCCGGGATGGTTAAAAACCCGTCGGCCTAAATCTTTTCTTCTTCAGCCGCGGCGGAGAAAGCCAGCGCCAGGAAAATGGCGAAGGCCGTATGTACATGCTGGAAAGAGATCTCCGTCAGGTTCATCATATAATAAGCGGGCAGTACGCACAGCGCCCACAAAGTATAGGGGCTCCTGGCCGCCCTGAACCTTTTCAGCGCGAAGGCTGCCATTGAGCCGAAAAGAAAGAGCAGCGCTCCCAGGCCCAGAATGCCGCGCTCGGCCGCCTGGTGTATATAAAGATTGTGCAGGCTGCCCCAGGTCTCGAAGTAACCTATCTGTACCGGCTGGAATTTCTTAAAAACTTTCTTTACATTATCCGGGCCTACTCCGAACACGGGGTGGGCTTTGAGCATTCTGCCGCCGAGTTTCCAAAGCCCCATCCGGATATTTATCCCTGTCGTGGGGGAATTTTCTGAGGTGTCGGCTGTTTTCTGCCCGGCCATAGCCAGGGTGCGCGCGCGCATAGCCGGGCTGAGCGTCATTACCAGGGCTGCGGTAACCAACATTAAACCCGCATAGGCCGCCATCTTTTTTCTGGAAGGGCTGGCGAAATAAAGCATCGCCATCACGCCGGTGAAAAGACCGAGGTAAGCCCCCCGGGTCTGGGTCAGTACAATAGAAACAAAAACCGGCAGGGCTATTAGTTTATAAAGCAGGTGCTCGCCCTTAAAGGATTCTTTAGTTCGGATAACCAGCCTGCTCAGGATAAGCATAAAGGCTATGGTCATCACCTCGCTGTAGCGCACCGCGTTCATTAAAGCGTTAGCGCGCACTGAGCCCTCTCCGTAGACGCTGGGAAAAAGATGGGCTACCTGGGCTAGGCCGATCAGCGCGGACACTGCTGCGCCAGCTATATAAAAACCAGAGAGGGCGGAAAGGTGTTCTTTCTTCACCGCCAGCAGCAGGGTTGAAAGGCAGACATATTTAAGGAAGTCGGAGTTAAGCTGGCCGAAGCCTTTATAGGGATAGTAGGCGGTAATTGAAGTAAGCAGGCAGACGCCCAAATAGACCATCCAGGGGATGAAGAGGGGGTGGCCGGTAAGCGCCCGGGGGATTCCCCCGAGGGTTTTGTCGCGGTAGCGCTTTGCCAGGAGCAGGCCCAGGGTCAGGAGCAGGGCGGCTTCCACTACTGTTACCGAAAATATCACTGAAAAAGAGAAAAGCCAGAGCGTGAATACTATAAAATCGTCTATGGTGTAGCGCTTCATAGATTGAATTATAGTAAAAAGCGGTGCGTATTATGGAGATAAGGCTGTTTTAAGAGTTCCTCTTGCCCGGCCCGGTGCCCGCCAAATCCAAATTTGCTACAATTATTTACTGTTCAGACCCGCAATTTGACATTATATTCGCCTTTATAGGCACAAGGAGACTTAAAATGGCTACTAAAATAGGTATTAACGGCTTCGGACGCATTGGCAGACTGGTCGCCCGCGCGATATTGGCGCGCACCGACGGCCAGCTCGAGCTGGTCGCTATTAATGACCTTACCGATTCCAAGACCAATGCCCACCTTTTAAAATACGACTCAGTGCACGGCCGCCTGGATAATGAGATCAAAGCCACCGGAGAAGATGAGATCTCCGTGGACGGGAAGAAAATAAAGGTTTTCAAAGAAATGGACCCCTCCAACATCCCGTGGAAGAGCCTGGGCGTGGAGATAGTGGTGGAATCCACCGGCTTGTTCACCCTCAAGAAGGACGGCGTCAATAAGAAGGGCAAGGCCGTGAAGGGCGCCGAGAACCACATCACCAAGGGCGGCGCAAAGAAGGTCATCATCTCCGCGCCCGCGCAGGGCGAGGACATCACCATAGTGATGGGCGTCAACGACGACAAATACAACGCGAAGAACCACCACGTGGTGTCGAACGCTTCCTGCACCACTAACTGCCTGGCGCCCTTCGCCAAGGTGCTCCAGGACAACTGGGGCATAGAGAAAGGCCTGATGACCACCATTCACGCCTATACCAATGACCAGAAGATCCACGACATGGCGCATAGCGACCTGCGCCGCGCCCGCGCCGCCGCGCTTTCTATGATCCCCACTTCCACCGGCGCCGCCAAGGCCATAGCCCTGGTAATGCCCGAGCTGAAAGGGAAACTGGACGGCTACGCTATCCGCGTGCCCACCCCCAATGTCTCCGTGGTTGACCTTACCGTGACCCTGAGCAAGCCGGCCACGGCTGAAGAGATCAATGCCGCAATAAAGAAGGCCGCCGAAGGCCCGATGAAGGGCATCCTGGCCTATGTGGAAGAGCCCCTTGTCAGCATAGACTTCAACCACTGCCCGCTCAGCTCCAGCGTGGACGCCCAGAACACCAAGGTGATGGGCGGCAATATGGCCAAGGTTCTCGCCTGGTACGACAATGAATGGGGCTATTCCAACCGCGTGGTCGACCTCGCCCTGCTGATGATAAAGAAAGGCCTGTAATTGCCCGGCCCGCGCCCGCTCTAGGCGGGCGCGGACAATTTACATCTTAACAATACCGGGTTTACTGCCTGCCTGGGAGAGTAAATGATGAAGAAAAAAGTGCTTATAATGGGAGCCGCCGGCCGCGATTTTCATAACTTCAATGTTTACTACCGCGACAATCCCGAGTATGAAGTAGTGGCTTTCACCGCTTTCCAGATACCGAATATCGCCGGCCGCAAATACCCGGCCGAGCTGGCCGGCAAGCTTTATCCCCACGGCATAGCCATATACGAGGAGAAAAAGCTGGCGGAGCTTGTAAAGAAGTTCTCCGTGGACGAAGTGGTCTTCTCCTATTCCGACGTAGCTTTTAATGCCGTGATGGCCAAAGCCTCTGTCGCTCTCGCGGCCGGAGCTGATTTTAAACTGCTCAGCGCGGACCATACCTATCTCAAATCCAGCAAGCCCGTCATAGCCGTGACCGCCGTGCGCACCGGCTGCGGAAAGAGCCAGACCACCCGTTTTATAGCCTCCACGCTTAAAGCTATGGGCAAGAAAGTGGTGGTGATCCGCCACCCTATGCCTTACGGCGACCTGGCGGCCCAGACCTGCCAGCGCTTCGCCGCCCTGGCCGACCTGGATAAACATAAATGCACTATCGAGGAGATGGAGGAGTACGAGCCGCATATAGCCGCCGGCCATGTAGTTTACTCCGGCGTAGATTACGCCAAAATACTCGGGCAGGCTGAAAAAGAAGCCGATATCATTCTCTGGGACGGCGGCAATAACGACCTGCCTTTCTACAAGCCCGACCTCCACATAGTGGTCACGGACCCGCTCCGGGCCGGCCACGAGGTAATGTACCACCCGGGCGCGGCTAATATCCGCATGGCGGACGTGGTCATCATAAACAAGGTTGATACCGCCGAGCCCGACGCCGTGGACGATGTGCGGGACAATGTGAAGATGATGGCCCCCGAGGCCGTGATCATAGAGGCCGAATCCCCCGTTTCGATAGAGGGCGAGAACGGCCAGATAAAGGGCAAGCGGGTGCTGGTGGTTGAAGACGGACCCACGCTGACCCACGGTGATATGGATTACGGCGCCGCTTTCGTGGCGGCCAGGCATTTCGGAGCCGGGGACATAGTTGACCCCCGGCCCTATGCCAAAGGGTCCATTAAAAAAGTTTTCGATAACTTCAAACAGCTCAAAGATATCCTGCCCGCGATGGGCTACGGCGAAAAGCAGATGAAGGAACTTAACGACACCATCAACGCCGTGCCCGCGGACCTGGTCCTGGTAGGCACGCCGATAGACCTGGCCAAACATCTGAAGCTGAACAAGCCGGCGCTGCGCGTGAACTATTCGCTTAAGGAGCGCACCTCTCCGGGCCTGAAAGAGGTTTTGGAAAAGCTGCTAAAGTAGAGGATTAGAGGGGAAGGCCAGAGGACGAGGGGGGATTTGCTCTTTTCGGGCTAATCCTCCAGTCTTCCATAAAGGGGTAAATATGTCCACAGAAAATAAAACTGTTTTAAAACTCGCCAAGGTGCAGGACGCCAATCTTAAGGATAAGAGCGTGCTGGTCCGCGTGGACTATAATGTCCCCCTTAAGGGCGGCGCAATAACCGACGATACCCGCATCCGCGAGACTTTGAAAACCGTCAAACTTCTGCTGGAAGGGAACTGCAAAGTGGTCCTGATGGCGCATCTCGGCCGCCCCAAAGGCAAGCCCGAACCCAAGTACAGCCTGAAGCCGATAGCGGAACACCTGGAGAACCTGGCCGGGGTTAAGGTTCATTTTGCCCCCGACTGCGTAGGCCCGGAGGCCGACAAGATTGTGGCCTCGGCAAAGAACGGGGAGATAGTCCTGCTAGAAAACCTGCGCTACCACGCCGAGGAAGAGAAGAACGACGAGGCTTTCGCCAGGCTGCTCGCCAGGCACGGGGAGTTTTTTGTGCAGGAGGCCTTTGGGGCGCTCCACCGCGCGCACGCCTCCACAGCGGCTATCGCCAAATTCCTGCCCGGGTCCATAGGCTTCCTGGTGCAGAAGGAGCTGGAGTACCTGGACAAGACCATGGTCAGCCCGGTCCGGCCTTTTCTGGCCATAATCGGCGGCGCCAAGGTCTCCGACAAGATAAGCGTGCTTTACAGCCTGATAGAGAAAGTGGACACCCTTATAATAGGCGGCGGCATGGCTTATACCTTCCTGGCCGCGCAGAATACGAATATAGGTAATTCCCTGCTCGAGGCCGACAAGGTGGAAGAGGCCAAGAACATAATTTTAAAAGCGCACCGCAATAATGTGGAGATGCTCCTCCCGGCCGATCACCGGATAGTGACCGGGATAAAGCCGGACGCGACCGTGGAAGTCACCCAGGCGATGGCAGTGCCTGACGGCTGGACCGGCGTGGACATAGGGCCCCGCACGGAGCTGCTGTTCGCCGACAAGATAAAGGCGGCCAAGACCATATTCTGGAACGGGCCCGTGGGCATTTTTGAGACCCCGGCTTTTGCCGGCGGCAGCATAACGGTAGCCCACGCGATGGCGCAGGCCACGCGCAGCGGGGCCGCCACCATACTAGGCGGCGGGGACACGCTGGCGGTGCTTAAGACCGCCAAGGTGAAGCCTGAGAATATTTCTCATTGCTCGACCGGCGGCGGCGCCAGCCTTGAGTTCATTGAAGGCAAGCAGCTGCCGGGCCTGGTGGCGCTGTCCCAGAAATAGGATTTGCCGATTATCCCGCCGGCATCTAGTCGGCCGGGCGGCAATAATGCTTTAATGTATCTTTAGGAGAATAATTAATGTATACAATTATCATTACCGCGCATATCATACTGGCTTTCGTGATCATACTCGCGATCGTGGTCTTCCAGACCAGCAAGGGTTCGGCCCTCTCGATGTTCGGTGGAGGGGGAGACTCCCTCTTTAACGCCGCCAGCGGGACTTCTTTTATAAAGAAATTCACTGCCTGGGCCGCCGCGCTCTTCGCCGTCACTTCGCTCCTTCTGACCATCTTCGGCGCTAATAACCGCTTCCGTTCCGTAGTGCAGGATTATCCCCTGCAGAACGCCCCGACCGGGCAGGCCGCTCCCGCCAAGCCCGGCGCCAAAGGCCCGGCCGGAGCGTTGCCAGCGAAAGCCGCTCCCGCCCCTGCAGCCGCCGAAACGAAGTAAAAAGGAGCCGGTTCCCGGAAAACAGGATATCGATACAAAAGAAGAGCCCCGCGTTCAGCGCGGGGCTCTTCTTTTTCTTTGACCCGATTCTCGTTCCTCGATTTTCGATTCTCGATTCTTGATTCCGGATCTTTACTTCATTATTTTATTCTCGAAGGTGCTTATTATGTCCAGCAGGTTGTCGGGGGTTTTGGCGGACAGCAGGCGCTTGCGCAGAGTGGGGTTTGAGATAAGCCCGGAGAGCTGGGACAAAGTGTTCAGCTGCAGGGTGGGCTCGTTGAACGGGGTGAGAATAAGGAAGATCAGCTTTACCGGCTGGTTGTCGGGAGAGGGGAAGAGAATGCCCTCTTTGCTTTTGCCGATGGCCAGGAGCGGTTTTGTGAGCGAGGCCAGGCGGGCGTGGGGGAAGGCTGTCTGGTGGCCGAGGGCGGTGGAGAAGTTGCTCTCGCGCTTGATTATGGCTTTCAGCGCCTCGCTCTTGCCGAAAGTGGGGGAGGCCTCGTGCAGCGCGGTCAGGACCTCTTCTATAACCTCTAACCGGCCGGTCTCTTTCAGGTCCAGGCGGCAGGCCCCGGGAACCAGCAGGACGCTCAAAGGCAGCTTGGGCGGCTGTTCAAATTCGTCGCGGATCTCCCCGGTGAGTTCCTCTACTATGTCTTCCATTGTAAGCAGTCCTGTCGTTTCGCTTTTAGCGTTCTTTACCATTGCCAGCTGTATGTGTTTCTGCTGAAAATCGCGCAGGGCCCGTTCTACGGACATCTCTTCCGAGATGGAGGTGATGGGCCTTTGTAAAGCTTTGAAATCCGGGCCGGGGGTGCAGGTGTCCAGGAGACAGCTGTAAAAATCCTTGAAATGTACGTAGCCGGTAGTGGTCCCGTCGGCCTGGACAACAGGATAGCGGGAGAGGCGTCTTTCCTTTATAAGTTTCAGGGCCTCTTCGGGCGGGGCGGAGAGATTGATAAAGCTTATCGCCCCCCTGGGGGTCATTACTTCTTTTACCTTGGTCTTGCCGAAATCGAACAGGTTCTCGAACATCATCAGTCGGCCCAGGGAAAGCCGGCCGTGCTCCTGCGACTGGCCCAGGATCATCCGCAGCTCTTCGTCCGAATGCAGGGCCTCGCTTTCTCCGGGCTTAAGATGGAACAGGCCCAGGAAGAAATTGGCGCTTTTGTTTATTACCAGCATCGGCACATAGGTGATCTTGTAGAAAACTTCAAGTGGGATGGCGGCGATAAGGATGATCTTCTCCGGCATCAGGATAGCGAGGTATTTAGGGGCCTGCTCGCCTATTACGACATGGATTCCCGTGATCAGGCCGAAAGCTATTATAAAGGAAACGGTATGCGTCAGGGCGGGAGAGATGGGGAGGGCCATCCAGATGAAGACCGGCTTGAGTATAGCGGCCATGGCCGGTTCACCCACCCAGCCTAGGCCCAGGCTGGACATTGTTATCCCTAGCTGTATGGAGGAAAGGTAGGCGTCTATGTGCTGGACCTGTTTCCTGGCCAGTTTTGCCGTTTTAAGGCCGCTGGCGGCCAGCTCTTCAAGCCGGGTGAGCCGCACTTTGACCAGGGCGAATTCTACAACTACAAAAATAGCGTTAAGGACTATCAGGAGCGCGGCGATAATCAGGTCTAGAAGGTAAATCACCCTTATATTTTACAATACTATCCGGGGTCCTCAGCTACCTGCGCGCTAAGCGGGCCTTAACCCCAGCCGCGCCCGGGACAAACCGGGAGGGGGGGAACAGCATTTTATTTACGCGTGCCTTACTAATTTAGTAAAATAAATACAGTTCTTTAAACATAGTTCACAATGGTTCGACGGGTCAGCCCGCTTCGGATTCAATAATAGACTTATGCTCGGGTGGTGGAACTGGTAGACACGCACGTTTGAGGGGCGTGTGCCTAACGGCGTGGGGGTTCGATTCCCCCCCCGAGCAAATTTTTCAGCCAGGGGGGAAACCCCGGAAGCGGGCCCAGGTCCGCTTTTTTTTATACCTATGTTATCAAGATACTTCAAACCTTCTATCCTTAAAAAGATCGCCGAAAGCGCCGGAACCCCGGTGTATGTTTATTCCGCTTCCGCTTTCCTCAGGCAGATCGCTTCTTATAAAAAAGCTTTCCGCGCTCTGGACCCGCTTTTCTGCTACGCTATGAAGGCGAACTCCTCCGGGGGCCTTTGCTCCCTGGCTGCCGGGGAAGGCTGGGGAGCGGACGTGGTGAGTGGGGGGGAATTGTACCGCGCCCTGAAGGCCGGGTTTAAGCCCGGTAAAATAATATTTTCAGGCGTAGGCAAGACGCCGGCGGAACTTGAATACGCCCTCAGGACCGGGGTGCTTTTTGTGAACGCCGAGTCTTTCGAGGAAGTTATAGAACTCGAGCGGGCGGCGGCAAGGCTTAACTTGCGGGCCCCGCTTTCGCTGCGGATAAATCCCGACGTGGACCCGCACACACATAAATACATAACCACCGGCAGGCTGGGGAGCAAGTTCGGGGTTTCTTTCAAAGAAGCGCGGAAAATTTATCTTTACGCCGCCGGGTCAAAGCGCCTGCAGCCCGTGGGCGCCCAGTTCCATATAGGCTCCCAGGTGCATTCTCCGCGGCCTTACGCAATGGCCGCCGGCCGCCTGGCCGCTTTTATCCTGAAGCTGGCCTCGCGCGGGATTAACCTCGGATACGCCGATATCGGCGGGGGCTGGGGGGTAAAAGAAGGGGCCGAGATGGCCGACCCCGCCCCGCTGGCCGCGGCGGCAGCCGGTGTTTTCTCCGGCACGGGCATAAAGCTGGTGGTGGAACCGGGCCGCTCCGTGGCCGCGCCCTCGGGGCTGCTTCTTACCCGGACTATTTACCGCAAGCGCGGCGGGCATAAAAATTTCATTATAGTCGACGCGGCTATGAACGACTTTATCCGCCCGGCTCTTTACGGGGCCAGCCACCCGGTCTCGCTTATAGGCCCGGGCCGCGGTCCGCAGAAGCTTTACGATATAGTGGGCCCTGTCTGCGAGAGCGGTGATTTCCTGGCCGAGGGCGCGCTCCTGCGCGAACCGGCCAGCGGCCAGCTGCTCGCGGTTTACTCTGCCGGAGCCTACGGCTTTTCAATGAGCTCCCAGTACAATTCCCGCCCCCGCGCCGCCGAGGCGCTTATCACCGGGGCCTCTTCCTGGCGGCTTATCCGCCGCCGGGAAACCTATAAGGACCTGACAGCCAACGAGCTTTAACTACCGCGGTCTGCCGCCTGAAAAGAAAACGCCCCTTGAGAGGGGCGTTTTCTTTTGCGCGAGCGCGGGCTCAGGAGCCGCCGAGGTATTTTATCAGCTGGCGGAGGCTCCGCTCCTGCGCCGGAGTGGTTGCGGGAGTTTCTCCGGGGCTCAGCGGCAGGCCGGTGATCTGCGGGGTGAATATCAGGCGCCTGAGGCTGTCTTTTTCCGCGTAGAGATCGTCGCCTGGGCAGTCCGTCCTGCCCAGGTCGCGGTGTGCGTAGAAACGGTCCGCGGGCACCTCATAGGTTTCTTTGAGATACCGGCCTACCGAGATAAAGGAATCCCGGGCGGCAGGGGTGAAAATGTCGTGCGTCGGCGGGTGGTAACTGCCCATTATGGAGACCCCGATATTGGAAGTGTTGTAGTTCTTTACATGCGCTCCCAGAACTTTGATGGGCCGGCCTTCGAAAATATTGCCTGCCGGATCTATCAGGAAATGGTAGGCGATGTCTATCCAGCCGCGGCCGTTCTGGTGAAAATCCTGTATGAACTGCATTTCCTGCACGGCCCTTTCATAGTTCTCGGGATAATGCGCCTGGGTGTGGTGCAGGGTGAAATATTGGGGCTCGTGCTGCGTATAGGGCGCGGTGGGGGGGGCCGCGTTCCAGCCGGCTCTGCGGATAAGCTTGAAGGGCGCCGGCTCCGGGAGGAAGAGTTCCGGGTCCGGCACATAGGCAACCGTGGACTGCTCCACGCCCTCTTCCCTGTCTTCGGAAGTTCGGACCAGGTCCGTTTCGTACAGAGTGAGCGAGGAGGCGGCTCTTGAACCGCTGTTAACTACGCTGATCTTAAGAGGCAGGCGGGACAGGGGCACCCGGAACCTGGCCCAGAAGCGTCCGTTCGGAAAACGGCGGAAACCGTCGCTGCGGTAGCTGGCGGGCGCTGAAAAAAAGGATTCGGACTTTAATACCAGGTCTAGCCTTATCCCCGGGTCCGGCATTTCTCCCTGCATCAGTACGGTGTCATAGTCCGCCTCCGGCGCTTCGCTGAAGGGCGTCTCGAAAATTATGGAACCATCTTTGTCCGAGGCCGGAAGGCCGAGCTTTATGGGGTAGGTCAGGCCGCTGAAGCTGATGGGGGTTTCCTCGGCGCGGCCGGGCAGGGAAAAAGACGCGAGCAGCAGCAGGCAAAGCAGTGAAGTTTTGAATTTAGCCGTCATGTTTTTATTATACAGCGAGAGCTTGTTAATACTAAGAGTATAAAGGCCCAGGCGGCCTTAGGACTTTAGGGAAGTTGAAGAGAGCCGATGTCAGAGCTCCCTCCGCCGGATATAAAGCAGCGCGGCCGCCATAATATTCCCGAAGTCCGTATAAGCCGTGCGTAGCCCCTCTATACCGTCCAGGAACCCAAGTTTGAAGAAGTAGGCGGATACGAACCTGGTGAAAGGGCGGAAAAGTATCAAGAGCCGGCTGCGCTTTTTAAGCGCGTAGGACCTGGCCAGCAGGTCTGAATAGAAATCCCTTTTGTTCCTGATATCCTCCGCGTCTGAATAAGGGTAATGGAGCAGCGGCTCCTTCAGCGTTCCGACGGCCCCGTTCACCTCAAGACGCTCGTGCACCGGCAGGGGGAGAAAGCGGGCAGTGTTCCGCCGGAACAGGCGCAGCTGGGCGTCCGGGTACTTCCCGCCGTGTTTAAGCCAGCGGCCGAAGTAGAAATTTCTGCGCGGCATTCTGAAGGCCGCCGCGCTTCCGGGCGAGGCCGTAACGCGCTTGAGCTCGGCGCGGAGGGCCGGGCTGATCTCCTCGTCGGCGTCCAGGATCAGTACCCAGTCCGAGGCGGCCTGGTCTATGGAGAACTGCTTGTTAACGTAGACCGCCCTGCTGTTGGGGCGGGAGAAATATTTTATCTTGAAGTCGCGGGCGGCCAGCGCCGTCCCGTCCGTAGAGCCGCAATCCACAAAAATTATCTCGTCGGCCCAGGCCGCGCTCGCCAGGGAGCGGGCGAGGTTCTTTTCCTCGTTGTGGGCTATCATCGCTATTGAGATTGTGGGCATTGGTTAGAGGGTTAGAGGGATAGAGGACTGGAGGATTAATAACAAGGCTGTCTTTGTAAGTTCCGTATTCATTATAGCCAATCCTCCAGTCCTAATCTCCCAGTCCTTTCTCTTAGGGCTTCTTCGAAGGCGGCGCAGGTGGCGGCGGCGAAGGCCTCCGGGGTGAAATCTTTTGCGGCGCGGGCGCGGTTCTCTTCTCCCAGCGCTTTCAGCTTTTGCGGGGCTTTGAGCAGCGCGGCCAGCTTTGCGGCGATAGCGGAGTGGTCCCCGGGCGCTACCAGCCATTCCGGATCCAGATATTCCGGCAGGCTGCCGGCGGAAGTAGAGACCAGGGGCCGGCCCGAGGCCAGCCATTCCAGCGAGCAGCGCGAGACCGCCTCGCTGCCAAGGGAAGCTATTACGCCTATATCGCAGGAGGCCATGAATTCAAAAGGCCCGTTTACCTTGCCGTGGAACTTTACTTTTTCCGCGATATTAAGCTCACGGGCCGCGCTGCGCAGGTCTTCATATTTAACATTGGCTTCATAGCCGGCAATATGGAATTGCGCGCCGGCCCCGGAGGCAAGGAGTTCGGCCGCGGCTTTGAGAAAGCAGGCGTGGCCCTTTACGGGGTCCAGCCGGCCAAGCAGGCCTATTCTAAAAGGTCCGGCTGCGCGCAAAGGAGCGGGGGGCGGGAGTTTAATGCCCTGGCGTATCACGGTCAGGCGGGAGTTCTCCATCCCGGCTTCCAGGTACAGCCTTTCTATATAGGCCGAGGCCGCTATGGTCTTTTTTACGAATGAGAAAGTGAAACCCGCGGAGGGCTTTTTAGCGTCTGCCTTAACCCTGATCAGCGGGAGGCCCAGGAGAAAGCCCAGGGTCTGGGCGCGGCCGGTGTGGGCGCAGACCGCGTCTATATTTTCTATGCGGGCTGCGGCGCGCAGGCGCCTCAGGGTCTGGGGCAGGCGGTGGTATTCTTTGCGGCCGGGGATGGCGAAGGAACTGAAGCCTTCCCGCCGGGCGAACTCCATCGCGGCGCTGCCCTCGGGGCAGGCGAAAGACACGCAGTGGCCTCCCCCGCGCAGGGCCGTGGCCTGGGCAAAGGCATAAGCGGCCAGGCCGCTATTCCAGGGGATGTCTATGACGCTTAAAATTTTCAATGGCTGTTTCATAACATTTCAGAGTGAGGGCCGCCATGCGCGGCGAGGAAAAGTCCCCGCGGCGGCGGTGAGCTTCCGCCGCCAGGCGCTCTCTTAAAGGCCCGTTCTTTATCAGGTGCAGGACGGCAGCGGCCAGCTCTTCCGGGTTTTTCGGCTCTACGGTGAGGCCGTTCGCGCCGTTCTCTATCACTTCGGTTATTCCTCCGGCTGTAGTTGCTACTATGGGGAGTGCGGCGTTCATAGCTTCTACTAGTACGCTGCCCATCCCCTCCTCGGCCGAGGAAAGCAGGAACATGTCCAGCGCGGCCAGGATCTTATAGGGATCGCTGCGGTAGCCGATAAGCCTGAAATTGTCCTGGATCTTGAGCATCCGGGCCAGGTGCTGAACTTTTTTGTAAAGGGGACCTTCTCCGGCTACCAGGAACTGCGTCCGGGGGGTTTCCTTGAGGACAAGCGCGGCCGCGCGGACCATGTTCTCGGGGTCTTTGTGCGGGACCAGCGCTATCAGCGAGCCGGCCCAGAAAGCGTCGCTGGGGATATTCAGCTCGGCCGACAGTTCGGCCCGGGCGGCCGAGCGGTAGGCCTCGTATTCTCCGGGCTTCCAGGGGGTGTCGTCTAAGTCTATGGTGCTGTTGACCACGGCTATTTTTTCCCCGGGCACGCCGGCTTTTAAAAGTATCGTTTTGATCGCTTCCGAGATAGCGATTACAGAGTGGGCTTTGCCGTATTTGTAGCGCGCGGTAAAAGAGCCGGGAATGAAGTCCACCCGGCGGTGGGATACCCTCACGCAGTCGAGGCCCGCCGAGGCCAGCCAGGAAACGGCCGCGGCGTGGGAGGTGTGGGAATGCAGCACCGGCGGGAACTGCCTGCCGGTAAAGGGTTTCAGTTTTTTCCTGAGCATCGCTGCGGAAACGGGGTCCCACTCAAAAAAATAGGGCAGGGTGACCGTTGCAAAGCCTTTTCTGCGGGCGGCGTGATAAAGGGGGGAGTTCTCCCGGCAGACCACGGCGTTGCAATGCCCGAGCAGGTTGAGTTCCTTTACAAGGTAGAGCAGCTGGCGCTGGCCGCCGCGCAGTTCTTTCCCGTCGTCCAGGTGAAATACAGTGAGGCGATTTTCCGTCATATAGCCATTATTTTAACAATTACCGCGGCCCGGTTGCCCGGCGTCCAGGAGTTTCTTTGTTCTTGTCAGCAGTTCCTCTGCGTTTATTTCGGCCGGGTCTTTTGAAAAAACGGCCAGTTCGGGTAAAAATTTCCCCCTGGGAGAGATCTTTTTTATCCAGCTTTCCTCGAATATCCCCAGGCAGGGGGTTCCGAGAGCGCTGGCCAGGTGCAGCGGGCCGGAGTTATTGCCGATGAAAATTGCCGCCCGGGAAACGGCGAAGGCCAGGTTCTTGATATCCAGCGCCAGGTCGCAGGAAAAAACGCAGTTAGTCCCGGCCCGGGCCGCGGTTTTAAAAAGTTCTTTTTCAGCCGGGGCGGCGTTAATCAGTACGCGCAGGCCGCGGCTTTCAAGGAATTCAAGAACTCCGGTCCAGGCGCCGAGAGGCAGGTTTCTTCTGGAATTGCCCGAGAAAGGGTGGATCACCGCCCAGGTCCCGGAGGAGAACAGCGCCGCGGTCTGCGGGGTTTCGCCGAAAGTATCCGGGGCCACAAGGTAGCGCAGTTCCCCGGGGTCGCGGCCCAGGGCGGCTGCTGTAAGTTTGCGCGATGAATCCAGTATATGGGCGTCGTCTTCGGTAATACTGACCCGGTCGGTGGCGAAAGCGCCTTTAAGCGCGAACCTGCGGGGGATCCCGGAGAGGAGGCAGGACAGGTTCTTCCTCCAGTTAGCGTGGAGTATTATTGCGGCGTCGAACCTGGCCCTGCGTATTTTCAGCAGGGTTTTGAGGTAATTCAGGACACCGCCTTTGCCCTGTCCCGGGGACCGGTCCCAGAACGGGTCGCAGTGATAATGGAGAATTCCGTTTCCGGCCAGCGGGATAACTTCACGGGAATATTCCTTGGTCCAGAAAGCGGGTTTCACGCCGGGCTGCGCGCGCAGCGCGCGGTAGACGGCCAGGCTGATAAAGGTGTCCCCTACATTATCAAGTGAGACGATCAGGATTTTCATTGTTTCCGGTTATAAAAAAAGCCCCGTAACGGGGCTTTTAGATTTGGTGGACGTGACAGGGATCGAACCTGCGACCTCCTGCATGCCATGCAGGCGCTCTCCCAACTGAGCTACACGCCCAAAAACTTCTTTGCTGCTTCTAAAAGAACTTACAATATAATATAAAAATTCCCGCGCTACTTCAAGTGCCCGCCGCGGCGCCGCGGCGCTCCTGCGCCAGGGCTCTTAGAGCGGGATAAAAACCGGGCTATTCCTTTTTAGTCGGGCTATAATTTAATAGAATTAAGTTACAAGTTAATATAGGCGGAGAAAAAATGAAAATAAAATCCTTTAACGTCATCCCCAACCTGCCCGAGAACCTGAAGGCCCTGGAGGAACTCTCGACCAATATGTGGTTCACCTGGAACTGGGACGCTATAATGATGTTTGTCAGCATGGACGATGAGCTCTGGCACCGTTCCCACCGCAACCCCAAGTGGATACTTGGAACGCTCGCCCCTGAAAGGCTGGACGCTATGAGCAAGGACGGGAATTTCCTGGGCCGGCTGGGTGAGATAAAGCAGAAATTTGAGAGTTATATGGCGAAGAAGGACACCTGGTTCGCTACTAGCGCGCAGGACCAGGATAAAGACATGTCTGTCGCCTACTTTTCCATGGAATACGGCATAGGCGAAGGTCTGCCGATCTATTCCGGCGGCCTGGGGATGCTTTCCGGCGATCACCTTAAATCCGCTTCGGACCTGGGCATGCCGCTAGTTGGCGTGGGCCTGCTCTATAAGAAAGGCTATGTGCAGCAGGTGCTTAACCGCGACAACTGGCAGGTAGAGCGCTACCCGGAGAACGACTGGTACAATATGCCCGTGCAGGTGGTAATGGACGCCTCCGGCAAGCCGCTGCGCGTGGAGGTGGAACTGGCCGGCGAGAAAGTGCAGATAGGCATCTGGAAAGTTCCCGTGGGCCGCACATCGCTGTTCCTGCTGGATACCAACCTGCCGGAGAACTCTCCCGCCGCCCGCACGATAACCGAAGCGCTTTACGGCGGTGACCGCGAGAACCGGATACGCCAGGAGATAGTGCTGGGCATAGGCGGCCGCCGCGCGCTGGCCGCTATGGGGATAGAGCCTACCGTTTACCATGTCAACGAAGGCCACAGCGCCTTCCTGCTTTTCGAGCGCATCCGCCACATTATGAAGACCCGCGGCCTCTCGTTCGCGGAGGCGCGCGAGATAGTGTGGGCCTCGTCCGCGTTCACCACCCATACCCCCGTGATGGCCGGCAACGAGTATTTTGACTTTGAACTTGTGCGCAAATATCTGGAAGGGTTCGCCAGGGAGATGGGGCTGACCTTCCCGGAGTTCCTGGAGATCGGCAAGGAAGAACATGCCTCCATGGGCTTCTGTATGACCGTGGTGGCCATCCGTCTCTGCGCTTTCCTTAACGGCGTCAGCCTGCTTCACCGCGACGTTTCCCGCGAAATGTGGCACAAGCTCTGGCCCGAACTTCCGCTCTACGAGGTCCCGATTGAAGGCATTACCAACGGCGTGCATACCTGTTCCTGGATAAGCCACGAGCATCACAAACTTTACAACCGTTCCCTGGCCGGCGGCCATAACGGCGTTCCGGATTCCTGCGACTGGCTCAAAATAACCGATATTGACGATAAGGAATTCTGGGACACCCACATGGCGCGCAAAGTGAAACTGGTCACCCTGGTGCGGGAGAGGATGACCCGCCAGCACATGCGCCTGGGCTCCGACCGCACTATTCTCGAAGAAGTGGGTAAAGTGCTTAACCCCGAGTACCTGACCATCGGGTTCGCGCGGCGCTTCGCCACGTACAAGCGCGCCACCCTGTTCATGCACGACCTGGAGCGCCTGCTGGAGCTGGTTACCAGCAAGGATATGCCGGTGCAGTTCCTGTTCGGCGGCAAGGCCCATCCGGCCGACGCCCACGGAAAGGAATTTATCAAGGCCGTGGCCAAGCTCGCGGCTGACCCGCGCTTCAAGGGACGCGTGATATTCGTAGAGGATTACAATATGAACGTCGCCCGCTACATGGTGCAGGGCGTGGATATCTGGATGAACAACCCGATACGGCCGCTTGAGGCCTCCGGGACCAGCGGCATGAAGGCCGCCATAAACGGCGTGATGAACCTCTCCGTGCTGGACGGCTGGTGGGTGGAGGGCTACTCCCCGGACGTGGGCTGGGCCATAGGCGGTTCGGAATCCTACCACTCTGACGAGGAGCGCGACTACGTGGAATCCGAGTCAATCTATAACCTTCTAAAGAAGGAGATAGCTCCTCTTTATTACGAGCGCGACGAGCAGGGGCTGCCGCGCGGCTGGATAAAGATGATGAAGGCCTGCGTGCAGAAGCTGGTTCCGCATTTCAATACCAACCGCATGGTGCGCGAATATCACGAAAAATTCTACTCGCACGCGCACCGCGCCTCCAAGAAGTTCGCGGAGAATTCCCGCGCGGCCGAGATGGCCGCCTGGCGCAGGAAGCTGGAGGCGAACTGGCCCCGTGTGAAGGCCGTCGTGGACCATTTTAAGCCGGAAATGGAAGTCCGGGCCGGTGCCAAGCTGCCGGTCAACGCCGTGGTCTGGCTGGGCGACCTTACCCCGGAGGATGTGGACGTTCAGCTTTACACCGGTACGGCCGGAGACCAGGGCTTTAAGGACGGCCACGCGATATCGATGACGCACGACGCCCGAATGGGCGACGCGTACGTGTATAAAGGCGAGCTGCCCTGCTATAAAAGCGGCCGGCACGATTTCTGCGTGCGCGTTATAGGGAAGCACCCTGACGCCGTTAACGCGCTGATGCCCCTCCATCTCAAGTGGAGCGAGGAGTAATTTAGAGGATCAGTTTGTAAAGAGTTCCTTTCCTCTATTCCTCCGGCGCCCCAGTCTTCCGGTTTTCCTATTTTTGTGTTTTTGTTCCGTATTTAATATATAATAAGAACAACGGCCGGAAACGGCCCCGTAGTACTAGTAATTAAAGAGAGGTAAATAAGCAAATGGCAAAAGGTAAAGTTAAGTGGTTTAACGACAAAAAGGGATTCGGTTTTATCATCCCGGAAGACGGTTCTAAAGACCTCTTCGTGCATCACTCTTCCATCACCGGAGAAGGGTTCAAAACTCTGGCCGAAAACCAGGAAGTTGAATTCGAGACCGAAAACACGGACAAAGGCCCCAAGGCCGTAAACGTGAAAAAAGCCCAGTAAAAACGGACTTTCGCAGCTTAAACCGGCCCCGCTTAAACGGGGCCGGTTCTTTTAGTGTGTTTGCGCTGCGGGAGGGGGAAATTAGTAGTACATTAACTCGCGCAGGGTAATTTCTGGAGCGTGCTGGGTGTCCTGCATCCGCTTGCCGTTGTAGACTATCTCGCGCGTTTTGCGCTCCTCTGTCCAGTTGCCTTTTGCGTCGTACTTGTAGGTATAGGTGATCTCGTATTTGGGGCCGGCGGCGTCCGCGTCATACACCAGTTCCTTCTCAGGCCTGCCTTTGGCGTCGTGGTAGATCTCGCTGCGGGTTACGGGCTGTTCGCCGGAGTCGTAGGTGGAGCGTACTTCCCTGCGCAGGGTCCCGTCCTCCCTGTTTTCAAAGACGGTTTTTTTGCGCAGTTCGTTGTTCCCGCCGTAAACCGAATAGGTCCTGGAATTGGTGGCCTTGCTCCAGGAATAAGCCTCGCGCTTCATCTGGCGGCCGTCAAAGTCGTTCACGGTCAGGCCTGTAAGATTATTGGCTTTGTCGTAAGAGTAAAGCGTCACGCTTTCCAGGTTCATCAGCGGGTCGAAAGAGTGCTCGGCGACAACGAAGCCGCGCTTGTTGAAAAGCCGGAAAACCTGTCTGACGGGCTTGCGGGAGGTTTCCCGGCCCTGGGAGGGGGAGGCGTCGTAGACCAGTACTACGCCGAAGTCTTTCTTGCTGTACTTGCGGCAGAAATCGTCCATGGACGATTGCGCCTCGGAGGAGAAACTGGTGGTCAGCTTCTCCCTGGACTTGAGCTGCCGGCAGAGTTCCCTGGACTCGTCCTTGTCTTTGTAGATGAAGGAATTCTTAAGCACCAGGGTCTTGCCGTCGTATTCGGCCTCCTCGGTTTTCATGCCGTAGAGGTCGCACGAGACGGAATTTATGTTTTTGGCCGTTCCCGGCAGCCAGACCTTGGAGCGGCGCAGCGGCTGCATGCGCGAAATTTTTATAGCGCGGGTCCTGGGGGTCAGCTCCGGGCATTTAAGCGAAGTCTGGGCCGCGGCGGGTGCGCACAGGCGGAATAAAAGAATGAGTAAAACGGTGTTTTTCATTAGTATGTCTCCGCTGCGCGGCCGCGGGGCCGAGCAGAACCTTGTGAAATATATTATACTTTTACATGCCGCCAATTGAAACGATTTAAGGAGAATATCATGACAGACCCCAAACAGCAAGCAAACAAGCCGATGCAGCTGGAAGTGCAGATGGACGAAGCTACGGCGCAGGGAAATTACGCCAACCTGGCGGGAGTTACCCACAGCGAAACCGAGTTCATCTTCGATTTTCTTTTCCTGCAGCCCAACCAGCCCAAGGCCAAGCTGCGCTCGCGCATAATTTCCAGCCCGGTGCACACCAAGCGCTTCCTGTCGGCCCTGCTTGAAAACATAAAGCGCTACGAAGAGCGTTTTGGCCCTATCCCCGAGCGCGCCGTGAACCTGACCCAGGGACACAGCTGAGAGGGAAACGGGAATCGAGAATCTGCAAGCAGGAGCAGGGGACGGGGAACCGTCCGAAAAATAAAACCCGGAAAGCTCCGGGTTTTCTTTTTTTCAGGCGCGGAGCCAGCTACTTGCTTCCCTGCAGCAGGAAGGTCTGCTTTTCTACGGGGAGGTGGCAGTTAAGGGCGTAGCCCTTGGTCTGTATCCTTTCGTTGGCGTCGGCCAGCATTTTATCCAGCTCTTCGTCCGTATAGTCGGGATGGGCGTGGAACAGCATCAGGTCGCGGGCCTGCGCTTTCTCTACGGCGAAATCTACTACGATAGAAAGGCCCGAATGCCCTTCGTGCTTGCGGGTTTCGTAGTCTGTGTCCGTGTAGACCGCGTCGTGGATAAAGATGTCGGAGCCCTTTACGAAGCCGCCTAGTTTTTCATCGTAATCCTGGAAAGCGGTAGCGTCTCCCCAGATCTCGCTGTCCGGGGCGAAGGTGATCTTTTTGCCGAACATCTCCAGCATGTAAACCATGGTGCTGGTAGGGTGGTTGGCGTACATGGAGGAAAGCTTTACGCCCGGAAAAAGCTCGTAGTTGTCCTCAAGGATCTCGTAAATATCTATTTTGGCCTTGGGCGGCTGCTTGGTCAGGGCGTAAGAACTGTAGAAGGTCGCCTGCGCGACTTCTTTCAGGCTTTTCTCGGGGTCATTGGCCCCGATGAGGTGTATTGAATAGGCAGGGTCGTAAATAGGGGCGAAGCGCCCCAGCCCGAGGATGTGGTCGAGGTGGAAATGGGTGAGGCAGATCCAGATCTCCTTGTAGTAGCTTTTCTTTTCCACTATTTCCCGGCCCAGGTCCACCATGCCGGTGCCGGCGTCGAAGATGAAAAGATGTTCTTTGGTCTCCACCGAAACGCAGGCGGTCTGGCGCCCGTAGCGGGAAGTGGTATTGGGCAGCACATGCGGCAGGCCGCGGGCGCCCCAGACGGTAAGGCGTATCTGCCCTTCGTCGAGGTCGCTGGCCTGGGCGAAACCCTCGTTCTCGATTACGATAGAGGGGGCGGCGGAGGCCGGCTGCTCGGGGGCCTGGGCCGGAGCCGAACCCTCAAGGATGGTCTTTACCGTATTTGAGAAGGTCTCTACGTTGTAGGGTTTCTGCAGGAAGAAGTCCGCTCCGAACTGGAAAGCGCGCTGTTTTTCCACCTGGTAGGATTTGCCGGACACTACGATTATTTTTATGTGCTTTAAAGCGGGGTCGGATTTTACGGCCTTGCAGATATCCATGCCGGTTATGCCGGGCATCATTATATCCGTCACAATCAGGCGGGGCATCTGGGCCTTTATGGTGGGGATGGCTTCAAGCGAGTCCTGGACCAGGGTGACGGTATAGCCGGCGTCCGTAAGCAGGTCGCGCGAAAGCTCTCCCACCATGGGGTCGTCGTCTATTATGAGTATGTCGGGATTTGCCATTGTTTTCTCCGGCCTGTTGTGCTGGGCAGACGCCGCTCTGAACGCGGCAGCCTGGCTAACATAGCTCTTTCACGACGACCGCCAAGCTGAAGGCTGTCTTATGACCGAGCGGGCCAAGGTCAGTATTTACTATAATACATTATATATTTCAGCGCGTTAAGAAAATGTTGCGTAGACATTAACATTTTTTCCCTCCGGCCCGGACCCGGAAAAGCCGGTACCGGGAGCCGGTTCAGGGAAGCAGCCACAGGCAATTATATGATGAGAATAATAGCGGGCAGTAAAAGAGGCAGGAGTATCTTCACCATCCCGAAGGACAAGTTCGTTAAACCTATTTCAGGCCGCATCCGCCAGTCCCTGTTCGACATCCTGCGCCCTTATGTCACGGGCGCTATTTTCCTGGACCTCTACGCCGGCACCGGCGCGGTAGGCCTCGAAGCGCTCTCCCGCGGGGCGTCCAAAGCCGTTTTTGTGGAAAAAGACGGGCAGTGCATGAAGGTCATCGAGAGGAACATCGCCCATCTCGGGTTTGACGAACAGGCGAAAGCCCTTAAAGCGGACGTGCTGACGGGCGTTAAATGGCTGGAGCATTTTTCCGGCTATAAGGGTTATGACATAGTTTTTATGGGCCCTCCTTACCGCACCTCGGAGAACCTGCCCCTTTACTACAGCATGGAAACCCTTAAGCTTCTTGCCGAGGCCCGCGTCACCACTCCTGCCGGGCTGATAGTTGTGCAGCACCATAAGACGGAAGACGTAGAGGCGCCTCCGGGCCTTGAACATGTGCGGGTTGAGAAATACGGCGACACCAATGTGGATTTTTTCCGTCCGGTAAAGAAGTGACCTTTAACTCCGTCCCGGAGCCTGCGGTTTCAGGGAGCGGAAACCGGTGAAGCCGTTTTTGACTCCGAGATTCTATTAAAAATGATCTTCGACCCTTTCGAATTAAACTACAGCAAGATACGCGCCTACCTGGACTGCCCTTTTCTGTACCGCTATATTTATGTGGAGCGGCGCTTTACGCCGCCCACTTCCTTCTCCTCGCTGGGGCTTTCGGTGCACAGGGCGCTGGGCCGCTACCACGCCGCGCCCGGGGGGGACCTGAGCGACCTGCTGGCGCATTACGAGGACGCCTGGCTGCACCAGGGCTACGCCACCCCGCAGGAGAGCATGGAGTTCTATAATCGCGGCGCGCTGGTGCTGGAGAACTGGTGGCTGCACTTCCAGCAGCACCGGGCACAGGTAATGTATTCCGAAAAGCATTTTGAATTCCCTTTTGAGAAATGGCGCATTAAAGGAACCATAGACAGGGTCGACCGCATGCCCGGCGGGCTGGTGGAACTTATCGATTATAAGATGGGCTTTGAAGGAAAGACTGGGGCGGACGTGGCCGGCAGCCTGCAGCTGGCTATCTACGCTATCGGTCTCTCCCGCGCCCTCAAACTCAAAGTGGGCTCCATTGCTTATTTTGTCCTTACAGGGCCGGTAAAGGTCGCCCTGCCCTATGATCCTTCCGGAGAAGAGGCCGTACTTAACCTGATCCGCGAGACAGGAGAAAAGATGCTGGCGCTGGACCTGTCCCGCAAAGGGAAGTGCGCGCGCTGCCCGATACGGAAACTTTGCGCGGAGTACGGGGAAGAAAAACCGTAAGGACGGCGGCCAAAACAGAAAACCGCGGAAAGCTCCGCGGTTTTTTTATTTCCCGGGGAAGTTCTTCTAAGAAGGGGCGCCCGGCGACTGGCTGCTGTCTTCGGGATACTGCAGGTTCTTGTTTTCGCGGTAGATCTGCAGGAAAACCGTAACGCAGGAAATAAGCAGCGGCCCGAGGAAGATGCCTATGGGCCCGTAGACCTTTAAACCGCCGAAGATGCCGAGAAAAAGCAGGAACACGGGCAGTTTGGCGCCCTTGCCTATCAGGATAGGGCGGAGGAAATTGTCGGTAAGCGCCACCGCTACCGCTCCCCAGATCAGTACGAAAAGGCCCGTATTAACCCCTTTAAGGAAGAACATCGCAACGCTCAGCGGGAGCCAGACCAGGCTGGTCCCTACAAAAGGGATGAGGGCCGCGAAAGAGGTGAGCATACCGAAGAGGGCCGGGGAGGCGACGCCGGCCATCCAGTAGCCCAGGGCGCCGATGATGCCCTGTATCATAGCCGTCAGGAGCAGGCCGCGCACCACGGCGAGAGTGGTGGTGTAAAGCTGGTTGGCTATGCGGTGCTTGTATTCCTGGTCCATAGGCATGATATCTATCAGCCAGTTCAGGAAAGTTTCACCGTCCCTGAAGAAAACGAACAGCGTAAAGATCATCACTATCAGGTTGACCAAAAAGAAGAAGATGTTCTTGAACAGTCCGGCGCCCGAGCGGGTGATGGTTTCCTGCACGCTTTTAAGGTTTCCCGCGACGATGTCGCCGACGTCCAGGTCCCAGTAGGTCTTGAAGCGCTCGGGGATAGGAACTTCGAATTCACGCTGGGAAATATTAGTGAGCCAGACATTGGTCTTGGGATAAAGAGTGCGCGATTCCCGCAGCAGCAGCCAGCCGAAGATAAGCAGCGGCAGGACCAGGGTAAATACGGCGGTCAGGGTGGCCATGCCGGCGGCGGCCGTCCTGTTGTCCACTATGGTGCGGCGTATCCGGGTGTAGAGCGGGTAGAATATCAGGGTAACGGTGGCGGAGATCAGGATAGCGCCGGCAAAAGGGGAAAGGATATGCAGCAGCTGATACAACAGGAATAAAAGTATCCCGAAGAAGAAAAAATTAAATAGCTGGGCCTTGTCGAACCGCAGAAGTTTAGGAGCAGGCGGAGTACCGTGCATATCAGGGTAATTATACAATAGATAAGCTCGGGCGCGGACAGGCGGTTTAAGCCTTAAAGCGGCAGGAGCCAGGCCGAGCAGGCGCAGTGACGGAAACGGGAACTTAGCTGGCGAGTGTCCCGCTGCCCCGGGGCCCCGACAGTTGTGTCCCGGTATTTATGTATGCTTTAATTCAGGAATAGTATGAAAAACTATCTGAGGGCTATGGACAGGGGGGAGGTCACCAGTTTCTCGCGCAATTCTTACGAGGTTATCTTTGCCGTCTTCATGATAGCCCTGGCTTATTTCTACCGGGAGAATCCGCAGATAGACTACCCGCGGATTCTTTATTTCTTCCTGCTTCTTCTGGGCTCTAATTTTTTATTCAATTACCTTCTCCGGCGCCGGTCCTCCGTAAATCTCTGGCTGATAGACCTTATCCTGCTGTTGAATTTCTGGGTAATAACCGGGGTGCTTTATTGTTCCGGCGGCGGGAGCTCTTATTTCTGGGTGCTCTACCTGCTTCCGGTATTCGGGGCTTCCCTTATGGCCAGTTTCAAGGACGCCGTAGGAATTGTCTTTTTATGTTCTCTGGCTATAACCTTTATGTCCTGGCCGCTGACCGCGGCCGATCTCGCCGGGGTGCTTGCCCTGGCCGTTAAAATAGGGGTGCTGTCCTTTTCTGCCGGGGTCGTTTACAGCACTTCCCAGTCCAGGAAGAGGGCTGAGGCCGGGCTGGCTTTTAAGCGCGGGCAGGTTGAGCAGCTTGAGAGGAAAATAACCGAAACAGAAAGCGATATAGTAAAGACCGCTTCCACCGGCGAGGTGGGGACGCTGGTCAGCGGGGTTCTGCACGATCTGGGCAATGCTGTTTCCGTGATACTCCTGAGCGCCGAGCTTTCAATATCCGGCGAAACCCCGGAAAAGAAAGACCTGGAGAGGATCCTTAAAGGCGCCCGCTACGCCAAGGGCCTGCTCGCGGCCGCTTTAAGCATAGTCCGCGGCCAGGAATACTCCTTTGAGACAGGACAGCTTAAGGAAGCCGTAGAGAGCGCGGTACTGCTTACTGATTTTTCCGCCAAGAAGCGCGGCGTCACCGTTGAGCTGGACCTGCCGGGCGACCTCCCGCCGCTGCGGATGTGCCGGGCGCATATAGAGCGGGTCTTTATAAACGCTATTTCAAACTCTCTGTCCTTTGTTCCCGGGGGCGGGAAGATAAGGGTCTCCGCCAGGACCCGGGGGGACCTGATAATAACAGAGATATCCGACAGCGGGCCGGGCTTTCCCGGGAAGATGCTGAAAGAGGGAATAAAGGCGTTCGGAACTACGCGCAAGGACGCCGGCGGTACCGGCCTCGGGCTTTTTGTCTGCGAGCAGATAGCGCTGCGGCACGGCGGCAGGATCTCCCTGGGCAATATCGCCGAGGGCGGGGCTAAAATAACAATGTCACTTCCTATAGCCGGCCCGGCAGGAAAATAAGGGTTTGAGGATTAGAAGATTAGAGGACTAGTTGTAAGGTGTTTAATGTCTTATAGCCAATCCTCCGGTCCTCTAGTCTTCTAGTCCTCTAATAAAACATCAGGATTATCGCTGTTCCGAGAATTACCCTGTATATTATGAAGGGGGTAAGGGTCCGCTTTTTAAGCCAGGACATTAAAAGGCTGATGAAGGCGAGTCCAGAAATAAGGGAAGCGGCCAGCCCGGCCGCGAAGGCCGGGTTGAACTGCCCGGGCGAGATATTGCGTATTTCCAGCAGCGCCGCCCCGAAAATGATGGGGGTGCCCAGCAGGAAAGAGATGCGGGCGGCGGCTTCCCGCTTATAGCCCAGGAAGAGCGCCGCCATTATAGTCATGCCGGCGCGGGAGGCCCCGGGCATCAGAGCTATAGACTGGGCCAGTCCTATTAAGAGGGCGTGTTTCAGGGTAAAGGACACTTCGTCCAGGGTTTGCCGCGCTTTGCGGTCAGCCAGGTAAATAATTATGGAGAAGAAAAGCAGGTTGAAGCCTATCCAGAGCGGGTCCCTGAAAATTGTTTCCGCCTGCTTGTGGAGCAGAACTCCGGCCAGTCCCGCAGGAACCGTGCCGGCCGCGAGCAGCCACAGTGTCCGGCCTTCTTTTTCGGAGGGCCGTTTTATTGCGTCCGAGAATATTTTAAGCCAGTCCCGCCAGAAATAAACCAGGACGGCCAGCAGCGTGCCGAGGTGCAGCATAACGTCGTAAGCCAGCCCGGGGTCGCTCCAGCCAAAAACCCGCGGCGCCAGCGCCAGATGGGCGGAGCTGGAGATAGGCAGGAATTCTCCCGCGCCCTGCAGTACTCCTAAAACGATCGCCTGTATTTCAGTCATGAACTGCCACCTTTGTTCCCGGATAGAAATGCCGCAGTATCTCCCGGTACGTGTATCCTATCCGCCCCATCCCTTCCGCGCCCCACTGGCACAGGCCTACCCCGTGTCCGTTGCCGACCCCGTCGAGAAGGACATAATCCCTGCCGGTCAGGACCTTAAAAAAAGAACTCCTGACGGCCTGCCAGCCGGCCCTGCGGCCTATCCCGTGGTAAAAGTCGGTGGCGGAAACCTTGGCCCTGCGCCGCTGGGTAAATATCTCAAGTTCCGCCGCCCGCCCGGAGGCTCCCCAGGCGCTTATTCTCATCCCGACGGCCACCTCGTCCGAGGCCAGCCAGCCGGCCCCGCGGGCCAGGCGCGTAAGGCCCGTAAAATAGATCTTTGTTTTCCATTTGAAGCCGGGGGCAATGGAACAGTAAGGCCTGGCCGCCGGCCCGTCCCGCACCGAAATCAAATAGGGTTTGTAGTCATAGGGCCAGACATAGGTCATCTCGGCGGTGCGTCCGCCGCAGACGGAATGGTAATAAGTCAGGGCCGGCTGGCCCCTGTAGAGCAGCATCTCCCCGCTGGTGGCGGCTGAAGCGGCGCTGGCTTTTGCGCTGATATTCCCCAGGCCCGGGTAAAACTGGCAGTGGGTGGAATCGCAGAGATTATAGCCTTCTCCCGAGTGATTCTTCAGGTGGGTCACAGTATAGGTGCGCGCGGCGACCGCCTGCGCTTTATATGCCTCTATACTGGAAAGGTCGCTTGCCTCGCCGGTTACAACCCCGGCCAGGTAGGTTTCCATGGGAACGGTGTTTATTATTTTCAGTTGTTTTTTTTCCGGGGTAATAACCAGCTCGCCGCTGTAGAGTTTGCGGTTAAGTCCGGGTCCCGAAATCCAGACCGTGCCGCGGAGGCGGAGGCTTTTCAAAGGGCCCGTTTTCAGCGCGCCGTCGAGAACAATGGAGGAACCGGAGACATAGGCGCGGGCCTGGCCGAGAAGCGGGCGGCCGCCAGCGGAGACGCCGCCTTCGCCCGGGTTGAGCGTGACTGAGGAGGTTTTGTTAAGGGAGTAGATGCGTACGGCGATCCGGCGTGTTTCCGGTACGGCGGGCCTGAGCGACGCCTCCGCCTGCGCGGTCCCGGCCTGCGGCAGGGAGGCCGCCGAAAACAGAAGTATAAGAAAAACCTTCAACGGTTTGTATCCTCGGGCGGAGGAGGGGTGTAGTATTCTATTAGCGAGCCGGCGCCCGGTCCTTTGCCTGAATTCAGGCGGACGAAGCCCGCCGGAGAAATGTCGAAGCCGTCCATCCCCAGTAAAAAGCCGGCGGCGGCCCCGAGCAGGGGCTGGTGGCCGACCATGAGCACTCGCGAATCCTCGGGGAAAGTTCCCAGTATCAGTTCCAGCAGGGCCTGGAGCGGGCCGTCGCTGATCTCGGCGGCTTTTTTGCGCTCGGCGCCGGTGAATAATTCGGCCGCTATCGAGGCGGTGCGGTCGGCCCTAAGGAAAGGGCTGGAAATTATAAGGTTTGGAAAGAAACCGGCGGCGTTAAGATGCCGGGCGGTTTCACGGGCCTCTGCTTCGCCAAGAGGGGAAAGGGGGCGCTCGGAGTCCGGTTGTGCACCGGCCCTTTGCGCGGAAAAAGCGTGCCCGTGCCGCATCAGTACTATTTCTGCCATGGATAAATTTTACAATACTTGGTTGCGTTTCGTCATAGCAAAAACAGGTACTGGCCTGTTATGAAGTGAGGTTTCGCTATGCTGCTCCGCCGGTTCAGCGGCCGTCCGGGCCGCGCGGATATATTAATAATTCTAATCCGCGGCCGGCCCTCCCAATTCAGAATTAAATTTCCGGGTATTATCGCCCGCCTATCCCCGGGATACAGGAGTATTAGACTTGCTAATAAAGCCTGAAGGGCCGGTATTTCTATCTCTTTACGGGCCGGCCTTTAATGTGTAGAGTTGATGATAGAAACACGCCGTTCTGGCGTAAAGACGGAGGCCTGGTGTGAATTACCATATACTTAAAAAGAGCGAACTGGACTGGTTTATTAAAAAGCTTTCCAGGAAGATGAAAGTGTGCGCGCCCGTGGCAAAGGGGCACGGGAGTTTTGCCTTTAAAGAGGTCAAGTCAGCCGGCGAGATAGCTCTTAGCTATATTCCTACCATACTGCCCCCGAAAAAATACTTCATGCCTCCGCGGGAGAAGCTGCTGGATTTCGACCTGTCGGGGGGCAAGCCTTCGGATACGGCTTACCTTGAGGCCGTGAAGACGGCCCTCTTCGGGGTGCATACCTGCGACCTGGCCGGGATACAGTGCCTGAACATGGTCTTCGCCGAGAGGCCGCGCGACTACAATTATCTCCTGCGCAAGGAGAGTATCTTTATAATAGGCCTGGAGTGCAATGCCTATTGCGACGGGTATGCGAGCTGCGCCCTGGTGGGGAACCATAATCCCAACGGCGGCTATGACCTGTTCTTTACGGACCTCGGCGACAGGTTCATTCTGCATGTCGGAACCCAGAAAGGCGAGGAGCTGGCCGAGGGGCTGGGCCTGGCCAGGGCCGTGCCGGCCGATATGGTGGCGCTCGCCGGGGTGCGCGAAACCAAGAAAGCGGTATTCCGCAACGAGATAGGCGTGGGCCTTAGGAACCTGCCGGGGATATTGGCCGGGAGCGTGGACAGCGAGGTCTGGAAGGACCTGGGCGAGCGTTGCGTTTCCTGCGGCAACTGTACCAATGTCTGCCCCACCTGTTACTGTTTCGACATGGCCGATACGATAAATCTGGATATGAAGACCGGGTCCCGCAACCGCAGCTGGGATTCCTGCCAGTTCGAGAGCTTCGCCGCGGTAGCGGGGGGGGAGAACTTCCGGGCGGAGCGCGCCGAGCGCCAGCGCCACCGTTTCTACCGCAAATTCAAATATCCCCTGAACAAATTCTACAGGTCTTTCTGTACCGGCTGCGGCCGCTGTACCAGGACCTGCATGGCCAAAATAAGCCTTAAAGATACCCTCAAAGCGCTGGCCGCGGGCTGAACTAAAGGGAGAGCTATGACGGAAGAAATACTGAATTCAAACTGGAAACTGCGCAAAGGGCTGATAACCGCCGCCCGTCAGATGACGGAAACGGAGAAGCTGTTTGAGATAAAGCTTGAAGGCAGAGAACTGGACCATGAGCCCGGACAGTTCGTACAGGTGGAGATCTACGGCGTAGGCGAGGCGCCTATTTCCGTCTGTTCCAGCCCCACCAGGCGCGGCTCATTCGAGCTGACCGTGCGTGCGGCCGGCCGCCTGACCGCCCATATGCACTCGCTCGGGAAAGGGGATTGGGTAGGCATACGCGGGCCGTTCGGCAAGCCTTTCCCGGTGAAGCTGATGACCGGCAACGACCTGCTGTTCGTGGCGGGGGGGCTCGGCATAGCGCCGCTGCGCTCCCTGATAAATTACGTCATAGACAACCGCCGGGAGTTCGGCAAGGTGGATATCCTCCTCGGCTGCAAAACTCCGGCGAACATGCTGTTCGGCGAGGAAGTGGCCGGCTGGCAGAAGCGCCTGGACGTTAATTTCTCCTGCACTATAGACCGCACGGACCCGGACTGGAAGGGCAATGTCGGGCTTATAACCAGCCTGATCCCCGGCGTGCACATAAACCCGGAAAAGACCTTCGGCGTAGTGGTCGGCCCGCCCATAATGTATAAATTCGTAATAGCCGAGCTGCTGAAAAAAGAGATACCGGAGCGCCAGATAATACTTTCCCTTGAAAGGCATATGAAATGCGGCATGGGGAAATGCGGCCATTGCCAGATAGATCATCCTAAAAATTATTATTGCTGCAAGGACGGGCCCACCTTTACCTACGAAGAAGTGAAGGCAGCGAAGAGATTTTGACACGGAGGAAAAAGATGAAAACAGAGAAAGAACCGGCAAAGGCCTCCGCTAAGCCGAAAGTGGCTTTCTTCGACTTCGCCTGCTGCGAAGGCTGCCAGCTGCAGGTGGCCAATATCGGCGAGGCGCTGCTCGACGTGCTCGGCGCCATCGACGTGGTGGAGTTCCGCGAGGTGATGAGCGAAAAATACGATAAGGCTTACGACATTGCGATAATAGAGGGGTCAATAACGGATTTCCACGCCGAAGAGCGCCTGAAGGCCATCCGCGCCCGCTCCAAAGTGCTGATCGCCTACGGGGCCTGCGCGGCCATCGGCGGCGTCAACGGGATGAAGAATTCTTTCGACCTCGACGAGATCCGGGCCAGCGTCTACGGCAGCGACTACCATCTTTTCGACAGCACGCCTACCAGGCCCGTGCACCAGGTGGTGAAGGTGGATTACACCGTGAACGGCTGCCCTATCTATCCGCCGGAGCTGATAGAGGTGCTTAAGCACGCGCTGCGCGGGCTTCCCTATACCGTGCCGGACAAACCGGTCTGCTCCGAATGCAAGCTTAACGAGAACGTCTGCATGTACGAGCGCGGCGTCTCCTGCCTGGGCCCGTGGACGAAGGCCGGCTGCAATTCCTGGTGCGTTAACAACGGGAACATCTGCTACGGCTGCCGCGGCGAGGTGAAGAACCCGGCCAAGGCCGCCGCCAGCGACATTATCAGCAAATACAACCTCAAGCCCGAACTCATCAAAGGTAAGTTCGACATGTACAATAAGTGCAAGGAGGGCGACAACAATGGCGACCACAAATAAGAACCTGGACATCAAAGTAGAGTACGTCACCCGCGTCGAGGGCCACGGCAATATCGTGGTCAATGTCAAGGACGGCAAGATAGAGAAATGCGAATTCCACGTGGTGGAGTCGCCCCGGCTTTTTGAGGGCATGCTCCGCGGCCGCTCCGTCTTCGAGGCCCAGCATATCACCTCCAGGATCTGCGGGATCTGCTCCTGCGGGCATACCCTGGCCTCTATCCAGGCCGCGGAAGACGCGCTGGGTGTGGTCCCGGCTCCCCAGACCACAAAACTCCGCAAGCTGCTGCTGGATTATGAATTTCTGGACAGTCATATCCTGCACGTTTACCTCCTGGCCGCGCCAGACTTACTGGGCGTGCCCTCTTTTATGCCGCTGATACAGACCCAGAACGCGGTGGTGCGCCGCGCCCTGCGCATGAAAAAGGCGGCTAACGACCTTTGCGATATCCTGGTGGGACGCCACGTGCACCCGATAAGCGCGATAGTGGGGGGCTTTACAAAACTGCCGAAGCCCGGAGACATAGAGGCCCAGATAAAAATACTCGAGGGGATGGCTCCCGACATGGCGGAAACGCTCAAGCTGGCCAAGGCGCTTAAATTCCCGGACTTCCGCAGGGAGACGGAATATGTGGCCCTGGTCTCGGACGAAGCCGAGTACCCGCTGCTGGAGGGGGATATAGGGTCTACCGACGGCAAGCGCTTCACAAAGAAAGATTACAGGAAAGCTACCAATGAATTCATAGACCCCCGGAGTTCCGCCAAGTTCACCAGGCTTTCGCGCGAGAGTTTCTTCGTGGGTGCGCTGGCGCGTTTCAACCTTAACTCCGGCAAGCTGCGCCCCGAGGCGAAGGCCGCGGCGGCGGAACTGGGTCTTAAGCCGGTCTGCCATAACCCGTACCTGAATACCGTAGCGCAGATAGTGGAGATAGTGCACTGCTATTACCACGCCCTGGAGCTGCTGAAAGACCTTAAAAAGAACGGTCTGGACTACGGGCAGCAGGTAACGGTCGGAGCCAATGAGAAAGGGGTGATCCCGGTGCGCGCCGGCAACGGCGTAGGCGCGGTGGAAGTCCCGCGCGGAGTCCTTTACCACAACTACGATATAGATAAGGCCGGGCTGATAAAGCGCGCTAACTGCATTATCCCGACCAACCAGAACATAAACAATATCGAGTACGACTTCGCCAAGCTGCTGCCCGAGATCATTACCATGCCCAGGGATACGATCCGGCTGCGGCTTGAAATGCTGGTCAGGGCTTACGATCCGTGTATCTCCTGCTCGGCCCATTATCTCGATGTCAAATTCGTGGACTGAAGAAATTAAACAGGCGCTGGCCCCGAAGGGCCGGACGCTCCTGATAACCCTGGGCAGCGCCCTGAGGGCCGACGACGGCTTAGGGCCTTCCCTGGGCGCCCGCCTTAACTTTACCCGCCCCGACCTGAAGCTGCTGGACGCCGGGACCACTCCCGAGAATATAGCCCAGGACGCCATAGACTGGAAACCGGGTAAAATAATAGTTATAGATGCGGCCCGCTTCGGCGGGGAGGCCGGAGAGCTCCGGGTGATACCGCCCGGGGATATGAACCGGGCCGCCGTGCTCTCCACTCACAGCTTTCCGCCCTCGGTCACTTTTTCAATAGTGAAAGAAGACACCGGGGCCGAGCTGGTATTTATAGGGGTGCAGGCCGGTTCCCTGGATCATAAGGAAGGCCTGTCACCCGAAGTAGAAGAAACCGCTTCAAACCTTGCCCTGTATTTTAATAATATTGATAAAGCGTGATATTTGCCGCGAGTTGCCGCCTTATGTTTATGAGGCTCCTGCTCCGGCCCGGCTTTTTCGGCCTTAAAGGGTAAAAATGAATTCTCCTTCTCACCATAAAGCGGCTATAAACATCTACTGGGCGCTGTTCCCGGTAATCGCGACCGTAGGGATGCTCGCTTACAATGTGGGAGTTTACGGCGACAACGCTGTCGGCGGTTCCAACCAGTTCATCCTCCTGATGGGGGGCGCCGTATCGGCCCTGGTGGGGTTCCGTCACCACGTGACTTATCACAGCATGATAACCCACGTTTCGGATAATCTGAAATCTACCACGGGATCTATCCTGATACTCCTGATGGTAGGGGCTCTTTCCGGCTCCTGGCTGGTCAGCGGAATTATTCCCGCCATGATCTATTACGGCCTTAAGCTCCTCAATCCTGCCATCTTTCTTCCGGCCGCCCTCATCGTCTGCTCGGTGGTCTCCCTGGCCACCGGCAGCAGCTGGTCCACCTCGGCAACTGTCGGTATAGCTCTGGTAGGCATCGGTAAAGCCGTCGGCATCCCTCAAGCGATGGTCGCCGGCGCCGTAATCTCCGGCGCCTATTTCGGCGACAAACTTTCCCCTATGTCGGACACCACCAACCTGGCCCCGGCCATGGCCGGTACCGACCTGTTCACGCATGTGCGCTATATGACCATCACCACCGTGCCCAGCTATATCGTGACTATGATCGCTTTCATCATAATGAGTTTTACTCTTCATCCTCACGGCAGCGCCGATACCGGAGTTATTATGTCCGCTATCGGGCAGTCGTTCCATATAACCCCGCTGCTGTTCCTGGTCCCCGGGCTTGTGATCTTTATGATCGTAAAGAAGACGCAGCCTTTGATAGCCCTGCTGGCGGGCACGCTGCTGGGCGGGGCTTTTGCCCTTGTTTTCCAGCCGCATGTGCTGGCCCAGGTCGCCGGGGTGGAAAAACTGGACTTCGTTTCCGCTTATAAAGGCATAATGAACGCGCTGACCGTCAAGACCTCTATCGTTACCGGCGATACGGCTTTGAACGACCTCTTCTCCTCCAAAGGTATGGGGGGGATGCTGGATACTATCTGGCTGATAATATGCGCTATGGTCTTCGGCGGCGTGATGGAAGCGATAGGCGCCCTGCACAAGCTAAGCAGCTCCCTGCTTAAAATGGCCACCTCCGTGTTCGGCCTGTTCGCCAGCACCGTGGCCAGCTGTCTGGCGGTCAATTTGACCGCTTCGGACCAGTACCTGGCTATAGTCGTCCCGGGTAAAATGTTCGCCGAGCCTTTCAGGGACAAAGGCCTGGCCCCCGAGAACCTGAGCCGCACCCTGGAGGATTCCGGCACGGTTACTTCCGCGCTGATCCCCTGGAATACCTGCGGGGCTTACCAGTCCGGGGTCCTGGGCGTAGGAACCCTCGATTATCTGCCTTACGCGGTTTTCAACTATGTCAGCCCGTTCATAACATTGCTATTCGCGGCTCTTAATATAAAAATCAAAAAACTGGCCGGTAAATAAGGAGACTATATGCTTGATAAGATGAAGCAGCTTTGGGAGATGAAAGGCAAGATGGACGCTATAAAGAAGGAACTTGATGTTCTTCTGCTGGCCAGCGAGGACAGCCTGGTCAAGGTCAGCATAACCGGCTCCCAGGAGGTTAAGGGAGTGGAGATAAAGTGCGACCTGGCCACCGTCAGCAAGGCCAAGCTGGAAGCGGCCCTGGCTGAAACGGTCAACCGCGCGGTGCGCGAGAGCCAGAAAGCCGCGGCTCAGAAGATGAGCGCCCTGGGCGGCCTGCCCGGTATGGGGATGTGAGAGAGTAAAAGATTATTCCTGATAATCAGTGCGGAAATAAAAAAACCGGCCTATTGGCCGGTTTTTTTATTGGTCCGGGAAGTCAGCCCGGATCAGTTCATTCCCGCGTATTTTATCTGGAACGAGGTGAGTTTTAAGGTTTCCTGCCGGTCTTCGGAGATTATCTGCTCGTAAACCAGGCCTATGCCGGGGGCGTAGTAGCGCTCGCCGGCGCCGGAGTCTCCGCCGTTGAGGCGGGTGGTGATCTTGAGGCAGCCGTTATAGGTTCCCGCGGGCACGGTTATCTTTGCGTTAAGGGCGGCCACGCGGTTGCGGTCCGGGCCTTCGTTCCAGACTGCATTGTAAACCAGCGGGTACGGTATTTCCAGCCGGGGGCCGTAAAGCGGGGAGTCGGTTGAGCGGACCCCGTCTTTGCCGGAAGCCAGTATGAAATTGGCGACCTGGGGCTTATTCCTGCTGAAGATTATCATATTGACCCTGGCGGACTGGTCTTTTTCGGAGTAGTCCAGGTATTCCATCCTTATGGTTTTAACCCCGGGAAATTCGCTTGAGGCGTACTCGTATTCAATTACGGTCCTTTTATTGAGGGGCAGATAGTCGGCCGCGGGGGTGTTTGAGAACCTGTCGTCCGCGATGCTGGCAGGGGCGGGCACGGTGAAAGCGGGCATTTCCTCCTGCGCTTGAAGAAACGCCGCCGAGAGGGCCGGGTCTGTATTAGCGAGAACGGTCTCCAGGACGCCGGACCGGGCCGCGGCGCAAAGGGGCGCGGCAATAAAGGATGCGAAAATAAGCGATTTAACGAACTTTTTCATAGCAATAAGCCTCCGAAATATAATTTTCTTTATATTTCCGATACTTTGTGCCAAGTTTCGTTTTGGTGGGAGAAACTTAACGCGTCTTCCTGGTACTAGCTGGAAGAACATCACCGCGCCGGTAGTCTTTGGACTTTCGGGATACCTTTGCGGCTTGTAAGGTACGGATCCAACAAGAAAAGTATAGCAAAAGAAATCCGGAAAGGCAAATATAAATCCGGTTTGTAAATATGAGGGCTGCCGCAGGGGAAGGAACGGAAAACACGCCCGGCTACACCGTGGCCTCGCTCGGTATTTGCCCGCCGCGTATGCAAGCGGCGGGCAAGAAAGTGGGGCTGCGCTCCACACAACCCGGTTTTCCTTATCCTCCCCCTGCTGCATCCCTGGCGATCTTCTACAGGGTTTGCACTTTGCCGGGAGATTGAACTGAACTGAGGGGAAACCAGGAGGGGTGGCCGGGGTATTGCCCTCCGAACCCTTTGGGGAGAGGGGGGCCCCGCCATAAATTCCCAAAGGCGGGGGGGAACCGCGCAACGGTTCCCATCTTCCAGGGTTCGGGGGGCAATACCCCTGACAGGCCCCCGACTTCGCTTCCTGATTAAGGCTAGTGTAATACTTTCCCGCCGCCGCCGTATTTATTAGTATAGAGGGAATGGCAGCTATGACTTTTACCGAACTTTATGACCGCTATTTCAGCAAGGTCTATAATTATGTCCGCTACCATGTGGGGCTGGCTGCCGAGGCGGATGATATTACCGGGAAGATCTTTGAGGCTGCGCTGCACAGGTTCGGTACTTATAAGGAAGAGCGGGGACCGCTTCAGGCCTGGCTGTTCGGCATAGCGCGCAACGCGGTCATAGACTGGGCCAGGGCCAGGAACAGGCGGGCGGAGGTCTCCCTGGAGGACTCCGGGTACCCGGCCGGGAATGAGCCCCGCCCCGACGCGGCCTTTGAAAAGAAAGAAGAGGCCGCATTGATCCTGGAAGCCGTCGGGGCACTGGATGACCGGTCTAAAGACGTGATAGCGCTTAAATTCAGCTCCGGGCTGAACAACAGGGAAATAGCGGTTATCACCGGCCTGGGCGAAAGCAATGTGGGGATTCTGATCTTTAGAGCCGTAAAGAAAATGCAGTCGCGCATAGAGGCTAAAAAAAAGCTATGAACGAGCAGGAACAGTCGGAACTTTTTAACAGGGAACTGGACGGCTTTATCCGGGACGGAGGGCAGCCTGCCTTCGCGCCTGAACCCGGGGCTATGAGCCTCGCCGTAAAGCTCGCCGGGGCCGATTTCAGCGGCGATTCCCTTATAAAGGAAAGCCTGAGAGCGCGTCTTGCCGGGGCGCCGGGTTTTACGGACAGTCTCCGCAGCGCTTTTGCCGGAGCTTATGTCCGCGTCTCCCTGGCCGCCGCCGTACTACTCCTGGCTCTGCTGCCGTTGGTACGGCGCCCTGCTCCTGTCCCTGTGTCGTCCGGCCAGGCAAAGCCGAAGGTAATAGCCGGTTTGCCCCTGCCCGCCCCGGCCCTTAGTGAAGCGGGACAGCCGGCCGGTTTGGGTTCATCGGCGCCCTCCCTGCAGTCGCCGCGGAAAGTCACTTTTCCCTCAGCCGCGCGCCCTGCCGGGATTGTTTTCGTCTCGGTCCCCATGCGCAGGCTGGAAACTGAACCCGTAAAGGAATTTCCCATAGCCGAGGCCGGCGCGGGCCTGAAGATAACGCTGGCCGAAGGGCGGCCGATAATGCAGGGAACAGGTCCCGGTATAGTCCTGAAGACCGAGCGCGCGCCTTTCCCGATTGAGCGGCGCGTAATTAAGCCGGAAGATCTCTTTGAGCGCAGGATACTTTAACGAAGAACGGAGGAAATATGAAATTGCTCAGACTCGCTGTGGTATTCGCGGCCGCACTGGCCGCACCGGTGCAGTTGCCGGCCGCTGTATCGGACACTCCGGGCAAACCGGCGGCGCCCGTAGCGGCCAAGGCTGAGGCCGCGCCCAAGGCCCACGCAACGGTCCTTGTAAAGGGCTACCGCGGAACCTCCCTGACGGTCGGCGGGGCACAGCTCCTGTTCCTCAAGAAGGGAGACAGGGTGGACGTCCTGCTTACGTTCGATGCGAAGACTTCGGGTGACGGCAAGGAACGCAAGGAGAAGATTACCGCGACCTTCCTGCAGAACGTGGTGGTGATCAATATGACGAAGCCCGAAAAGGTGGACGGGGTAGGCGCCGTGGAACTGCTGTTAAATCCCGTGGAGGCGCAGTACGCAGCCCTTGCACTGGCGCAGGGAGATATAGTCATAACGGTGCGTGCGCCGGGTGACACGGAACTGCACCCCATGGAGATGGCCAGTTTCCGTAAGCTGATAAAATAAGGGGGACTTATGAAAAACATGATATTTGCTCTTATTGCTGGAACCATACTTGCGCTCCCATCCGGCCCGGCAAGGGCGGCGGCAAACGCAAGTGAAGCAGCCTGCGCGGCCGAGGATATGCAGCTGTTATATTACTACCTGGCGCCGGAGCTGGACGCGAAGGTCACGTACCGCCCTACGGGCTGTCATGACGAGAAGACGGCCCTGAAGATACCGGGGTGGCTGGAGGCGGGCCGCCCCGCCATGCTGGCGCGCAAAGTGTGGAAGGATCCGGAGGAGGGCGATCTGAGCGAGGCCCTCCTGTGGCAGGCGCCGGCGTCCATACTATACGAGTTTCTCTCCAAAGCCTCCAAAGCCGAAGATATCCAGGACGAAACGGCCGGTTATGAGGATATGCGCATACGCTTTATGATGAGCGTCGACCGCATTTCCAGGGCCGGACTGGAGTCTTCGTTCGGGGGCCGAGGCGGTCCGATGATGTCGGTCCTCAATAAACTCATGCGCGATTTCGACGAACTGACCGAGGCCGCTTCGGACTCGGGCAAGAGGAAGTTTGAAGGCAAGACCGCGGATATCGCGCGGCGCAGCCGGGACCTGTTCGCGCAGCTTTTTGAGACGCCCCGCAAGGGAGCTGGTAAAAAGCCTGCGGACGAGTATTCCCCGGAAGCTCGCGTATTGCCCGGCTACCGCGGCGTCAGCCTGCCCCTGTCCGGCGCCCAGGCCCTCTACATAAGCCGCGGCGACAGAGTGGATATGCTGGTTACCTTCGAGGCGATAATGGGCGATAACATCAAAGAGAAGGTGACGGCCACTATACTGCAGAACGTGCTGGTCACGGGCGTTCATAAGCCAGCCGCGGCCGATGCTACCGGGGTAGCGCAGCTGCTGTGCAATCCCAACGAGGCCCAGTATGCCGCCCTCAGCCTGGCCCAAGGCAGCAATATCGTCCTGGTTCGGCGCGCGCCTGGCGACTTCGAGATGCGCCCGATGGAGATAGCCAGTTTCCGCAAATTGGTGAAATGAGGCGTGAAACCGTGAAGTTATATGACCGCCCCTGTCCCGAAAGCAATCGCTCTCCTGCCGGCGCTGCTGGCGCTTCAGGCGGCGGCCGGCTTTGCCCGGGGCGCTGCCGACCTGCCTGATTTTAATCTGAACTCAAAGCGGGCTTCGGTTATTTACAGCTATAACGATGACAATATCCCCGCGGTCCCGCCTCCTACCGACACAGGATATTATTCAGGGGAAAAGGCGGGGAGTTCGCGGCTGGAGAGCTTGGTAAAGGTTATTATAGAGGGGGAACAGGGCAGGGCGGAGATAAGTTTCCCGGGCAGTGAATACGGAGAGGCTGGTACAGGGTTCCGGTCCTCCCTTTTTGTTAAATTCGCCGCGAACGGTTCTTCAGCCGTATTGTCCTGGGCTTCAGTGCTCTGCTCCGGCTCCCGGTACCTGGGCTATAAGGGGGCCAGTCTGAAATTGCCGGGTAAAGACGGGACTTTTGTTATCAGGGATGAGAACCTCGCCCTGGGCCCGCAGAAAACCATGCTGCAAAATACCCATCCCTGGCTTGTCCCGGTCCCGGAAACAGACAGTTTCCAGGGCCTGCGCCGGTTCCGGGCGCAGGGGCTGTGCCCGGCAGAAACTAAAACCCTGGACAGACTCTGCTCCGGGGACTTCCCCGGGAAGATGAAGGCTTACTCCGTTAAAGCCCTGCCCGGGGAGACCGGCGGCTACAGCTTTAAATACGATGCGAAAAAGAGCAGCCTTACGCTGCGCTGGACGCAAACAAGTCCCGCCCGCCAGGGTGAGGATTAAGGGAAGGGCGGCTTTATTTTATTGCTTTAAGTCGCTTCCCAGGCCTGTAAAACTTAACCCTGCTCATGATTTCTCCCGGTACCCGTACAGTTGCGCCTTTTGTATAATTTTCCTATGCATGAATGGGCTTTAGCCGAATCCGTAATAAAGGCCGCGGTAGAGCACGCCGGGGCCGAAAAGATTAAAACGCTTAAAGAGGCCGGGGTGGTCTTCGGCGAGCTGCAGGCCCTAGATAAAGAGATCTTTATCTTCGCGCTTGAGGAATTGCGCAAGCAGTTCCCCGGAGCCAAAGCCTGCAGGTTCAGGATAATAAAAGAGCCGGCCGCTTTCCTCTGCAAGGCCTGCTCCCATAAGTTCCTTTTAAAGGGCCTGGAGAAGACTATGGACGAAGCTGAGTTCATCCATTTTGTCCCCGAGATGGCGCATACTTTTCTGAAATGTCCCAAATGCAAAAGTCCGGATTTTGAAATTGCCGCCGGGCGGGGCGTCAGCATCAGTTATATCAAGGGCGCTAAATGAAGATAGATCCCCGCCCCTCCGTAATAGAGGAGCGCCTTAAAAACGTCAAGCGCATTATTGCCGTGACCGGCTGGAAGGGCGGGATAGGCAAGAGCGTTACCGCCTGCTCGCTTGCGCTGCTGCTCGCGAAGAAAGGCTATAGGACCGGCCTGTTCGACCTGGATTTTGCCGGCGCTTCGGACCATATAATACTCGGCTCAAAGAATATTTTTCCCGGGGAGAAAAAGGGACTGGAGCCTCCTGTTCTGGCAGGCGTTAAATTTATGTCGGTGGTTTTCTTCTCGGAGAACAAGGCCGTCCCTTTGCGCGGGGCTAATGTTTCGGACGCTATAATAGAGCTGCTCGCTATAACGCAATGGGGGGAGCTGGACTTCCTGGTGCTGGACATGCCGCCCGGCATAAACGACGCCGCCCTGGACGTGATGCGCTTTGCGCGCAGGGCGGAAGTCCTGGCGGTTACCACGCCTTCGGTCATAGCCCGCTCGGTGCTTGACCGCTCACTGCTTCTTTACCGCTCCCTTAAAGCCCCGGTGCTGGGAGTAGTGGTGAATATGGCCCGCGGTGCGGCCTCAAAAGGTTCTTCGGCCCGCCTTCGCTTAGATCCGGGCCTGGAAGCGGCCCTAGGCCGGCCTGCCGCTCTGCTTAAAACAGCATTCTGCCGCGACCTTTCCGGCGCGCTTGAAATTCTTAAATTGAAATAATTGTCCGCGGGCCGGAAGGCTCAGGACTTTCCCGTCTGGTTGGGGATAGAAAAGAAGAAGGAAGTCCCTTTCCCCGGCCCGGACTCGAACCAGATCTGCCCGCCGTAGTGCTCTACTATCTTTTTGCAGGAAGCCAGGCCGATACCGGCCCCCGGGGTTTCGTTGCCGTGGAGCCTGCCGAAAAGCTTGAAAAGCTTTCCGGCGTGCCTTTCCTCTATCCCGATGCCGTTGTCCCTGACGTGAAAGACCCACCCGCCTTCGCTCCGCTCAGCCCCTACGTGAATAAGCGGGGTTCCCCCGTTCGTGAATTTAACGGCATTGCTCAGCAGGTTCTGGAAGAGCCGCTCTATCTGGCAGCGGTCGGCCAGAATAACGGGCAGGTTCCCGCGCTCTATGACCGCTCCGGCCGCGGAGATAGCGTCCCGGAGCATAGTCTCTACATAATCCAGCGCTTCGCCCGTTTCAACTTCTTCCAGGCGGCGGGCAGAGTTTATTTTTGAATAATCCAGGAGATCCCGGACCAGGCCCCTCATCCGCGTTACGGCGTCGGTTATAAAGTTAACGTTCCTTTCAGCCTCCGGGCCCAGCACGGTCCTGTATTTGCTCTCAAGCAGCTGTATATAGCTTGAGACGGTGCGCAGGGGTTCCTGCAGGTCGTGGGAAGCCACGAACGCGAAGCGCTGCAGTTCCTCGTTGGAGCGGGCCAGTTCGGCCTCGTGCTTCTTGCGGAGAGTGATGTCCCGGACTACCGCAACTATACCGGAATTATTTCCTTCGGTGTCTTTAATAAAAGAGGCCGAAATGAGGACAGGGACCGTAATGCCGGGCCCGGCGGCCAGCGTGGCTTCATAGTCCCTGACCTCCCCGGTTTTTCTGAGTTTACCCAGCCAGCCGCCCGCTTCGCGGTCATCCCACGGAAAGAATCCCATTATCCCCTGACCTTCCAGCTTCCTGCTGCCGCGGTCGAGCAGGACCCTGGCGGACTTATTGACCTTCCCGATAATTCCGTGCAGGTCCGTTACTATCAGTGTATCGACTACATTGTCCACAATGGCGTCCAGGTAATTTTTAGAAACTATGGTTCCGGAAAGAGCGCTGGACATCTCGTTGAAGCTCTTTGCCAGGTCCCCGAACTCGTCTTTGGTAGACACCGGTATCGTGAAGCCGTAATCGCCCAGGCGGATGCGCTCGGTACCGGAGATAAGCTTGTGTATAGGCCGGAGGGCCATCTCGGTAAGGAGGAAGGCGGCAACAAAAATAAGCAGGTAGACGACAGCCAGTATGGAGATTATGTTCCTGGCCATTTTATGCTCTATTGCTATCGAGTCTTTAAGGCTGAGGTCGATCAGCAGGGTTCCCAGTCTTTTTCCCTTATAGCCGGGCTCACGAAGGGCCAGTTCCTCGGCAGAGTCGGAGAGCGTCTTGATGACGGCCGTATAAACGCTTAAGTACCCTTTAGGGTTGTGCTCCTTTATTTGGTACTTACCGTCAACGGGGGAGTATTCTGCGGAATTGGCCTGGGACAGTTTTTCTCCCTTTCTCAGCACATTGGTATGGGCCAGGATAGTTCCGGAGTTATCAGCGAATCCTACTTGCCCGGCCTTGAGGTCTGTAGCTATTTCATACAGCAGCGGGAGGAGGTTCTGTTCGCTGGGGGCCTCAAAAGAGGCGATGTGCATTTCCACAAGGTGCCTGGCCGTTGTACCCGCCCTTTCGGCTGTTTCCGCGTGCAGGGTGCGGCAACCGGCGCGGCCGGCTAAATAATTTATCAATAAGCCGCTGAGCAGGAGGAGGGGGACGAGCAGGAGGAAAAGCTTTGCGCGGATCTTCATTCGGCTCCTTTGCCGGAAGGGAGCTTTATCTGAAGACCGCATCTGTTTATAAATTCCGGGTTGATAGTGGTTTCTGCGCTTTTTAGGTAGATCGTTCCGGGCTGCGTCTTCCCTGAAAGTATTTGTTGAAGGGCCGAGGCCGCAGTATTCCCTATTTCATTGAGATCGGGGGCAACTGCCCCCGCCGCCCCGAGGTCGGCTAAGCCGCCCGAGGGCGCGTAATAAGGCACTTTATTGGAGCAGGAGAACTGCGCAAGGACCTGGAGGGAGACCTTTGTAATAAGGGCCGGGTCAGGCAGCAGCCATATAGCGTCCGCTTTTCCGGACAAGGTCCGCAACTGGTCAGGCATTTCCGCGGCGCTAGTTAGCCCGACGGGAACTATTGCTACCCCGCGGAGCTCCGCGGCGGCGACCAACTCTGAAAGGTAAGTCTCACGCGCCGGCTCCTTAAAAAAAACCGCCAGCCGTTTGAGTCCGGGCTGCAATTTAAGGTAAGCATCAATAGCCAGCGCGGGATCCGGGCGCGATGAAATTCTTGTGAACGTGCCTTTAGGCCCGGCTGCGGTATAACCGGGGGCCAGGAGGTAGATCACTTTTATTTTTGCAGGATAGTCAAAATTAGCGGCCTTAGAGCCGAAGGCTACCACCGCCTTAAGGTCTCTGGGGAGTTGAGGTTTTTCTTTTGACAGGTCAAAAGCGGTAATCGGGCGGCCGAGTGCTTTCTGGAAAGAGAGGAAAGTGTGGAAATAGAGCCCTGAGCCCCTGGAAAGTACGGCCGCGGCTTCCTGTGCCGGGCAGAGGGAGGGCATGGATGAGAGCGCGAGGAACAGCAGCGGGAGGGCCGCGCGTGGGGCGGATATATAGAGCTTTTTCCCTGCTTTATTGAGTACCATGCGAGTTAATTCACAACCCGGCTTTAAAATTTATATGAGAGCCTGGCCCGTACTTCTCTTGAGGCGGCTGGCAGCGGGGAATGCCCCCCGTTATACGGCTGTGCATAGGAATAGCCGGAGTCCAGAATGTCGTAGACTCCAAGACCCGCGTCCATTCTTCCTCCTATAAGATTCCTGCGTGAAAAATAAATATTGGCCAGGAGGGTATCTTCGGAGCCGCGGATTTGCCCGATGGCGGAGTAACCGCGCCTGCCGGAATAGTACGCCGCGGAAGGGTTGACGGTAAAATCCCGGGCGAGATTAAAGCTGGAGTTCAGAGTGAACTTGTGGGGGGCGAATCCCAGCATAGTGTCGCTGCCGGCGCCGGGATTGTAAAAGCCGGCGCCGTCGTTGGTAGCCGCGTAATATGAATAGTTTAAATCGGCATAGCCCCATTCTTTTTTCAGGAGCACGGTCAGTTCTAAACCTTTTGTCCCGGATTCGCCGTAATTGCCGTAAGGCGCGGCAATGTTGAGCGGATAGTAAACTATAGGGTCTTTGATCGTTATTGTGAAGGCGTTTGCGGACATGAATAAACTGTCAGTCATTTTATATCCTGCCTCAAATTCGATTACGGAAGTTTTCTCCGGCGCCAGGTCCGGGTTGGCTTCAAGATTGTCTATGCCGGGGGCGCGGAAGGATCTGCTGTAAATAGCTTTAAAATGCAAGCGGTCGTAAACCTTGGTCCAGGCCAGTCTTGGAGAAAAAGCCGAATCGAACTTTTCATGCTTGTCGTACCTGGCTCCTGCTGAAATTGTACCGAAGGGATATTCTGTTACTGCTTCTGCGAAGAAAGCCCTGTTGGAATAACGGATGGTCTTTTTTCCGTTCTTGAAGTACATCGGTATGGCGTCCCATAACAAAGGGGTAGTGTCTGCGAGTATGGCTGTATCCTGCGACAGCTCAATTCCGCCTGTTAATTTAAGACGCTCCGAGGGCGAATATGCGGCTGTGAGCGTTGCCTCGGTATAGTGGCTGCTTTTATCCCTGGGGTATTCAACGGGGTCGTATCCGTTAAAAGGCTCCTGGTAGCTGTATTTTAAGGAGGGGACCAGGGTGATATTTTCCGCAAGCCGGAAACTGCGGCTTGCTCCGGCGAAATAAGCGTCGTATTTCCTGGGGAGGGGCCGGGGCAGGATAGTGCTGTCGTAATGGTCCTGCTGGGTTGTGCGGTACAGGTCGGCTATCAGCCGCAGGTCCACTAGCCGGCTTTTTAGTCCTATGTTCAGGTTTCTCGAGCGTATCTTAGAGGCGTCTTTCATTGAATAGGACCCGCCGTTAAAATCCGCATAGCGCCTGTCGCTTCTGTTGAAATCCCCGTAATAAGCCTGCGCCGAGAGTTCTCCGCCCTCAAAGACCTTGCCGAAAGCGAGGTTCCCGGTCCGCCCTCCATAGGTTTTGGCCATATAGCCGTAAGAGAGGGCGGCTTCCGTTCCGTTTATGGATTTCGGGCTCCTGGTAGTTATCTTGATAACTCCGAGTTCCGCGAAGCCGCCGTAAATTGCCGAGCCCGGGCCTCTTATAACCTCTATTTTTTCCACCTGCTCTATGGGGAACCTCATTATCTGGGAACTGCCGAAGAAGGGTTCATTATAGTGCTGGCCGTCCACCAGAAAAAGCACTTTCCCTTCCAGGCTCCAGTTTCCCCTGACGCCTACGCCAAGGCTGCTCTCCACATCTACACCGAAGTCCAGGCCGGGGATCAGTCTCAGAGCGTCGACCAGGTTCCTGGCTCCGCAATTCTGGATCTCTTCCCGGGTTATAACGGTAATTATGCCGGGGGCTTCCCGGAGGGGGGAATTCAGCCTGGAAGCTACCGCTGTCCTGATATTAAGGATATCCTCAAGCGAGGCCCTTTCAAAATCAAAGAACTCCAGGTCGGCCGACGGGGCGGCCAGAGCTGTACTCCCTGCGAGCAGGATTGTAAACAGAATTAATAACGAGTATTTCAACTGTCCCCCTGATGTCTTATGCTGAGATCCGGCCCCGGGCGCCTGCTTACCGGCCGCGGTTATTTCTTTTTCTGCGCTTTCTTGCCGCCGGTCTCCAGTTTTACCACCGAGAACCAGAATTCCTCTATGAGGTTTACTATGGTGATGAAGGAATTGAAATCCACCGGTTTGACTATATAGCAGTTCGCGCCTTCGGCGTAGCACTTTGAGATCTCGGTTTCCTCTTCGGAGGAGGTCAGGACCACTACCGGTATGGATCTAAGCGCATTATCGGTTTTAATTTCGCGCAGAACCTCGCCGCCTGCGAGCTTGGGCAGGTTCAGGTCCAGCAGGACCAGGTCGGGCTTTTCGGCTTTCTGGTACGGAGTTTCTTTCTTAAGGTATTTAAGGGCTTTTTCTCCGTCGTCCAGGGCCGTCAGTTCTATTGAAAGCTTTGAGGCGGCCAGGGCCTGCCTTGTTAACTCGGTATCTCCCGGATTGTCTTCAATGAGCAGTACCTGTATTTGTTTCATCGTAAGTCCCTCAAAGTTGTATTGCGCGCCGCGCGGTTTATATATTATACAATAAACAGCCGTGCCGGGAGCCTGCGCTCTGTTGACCGTCCGCCGGACTTATGGCAGAATATCTTTAAATGAAGACCTTTTCTAAAACCCGCCGGCCCGGGCCGCCGGCTCCCGTCTCCGGAACGGCGCTCGGAGACAGCGGCCTGTACGCCCTTCTCTTCGGCCAGGCCCGCGATTCGATCATCGTGCTTGAGCTGCCTTCTTCAGGGGTTCCCGTAATAAGGGACGCCAACCCCGCGGCTCTCGCGCTCCACGGCTATTCAATGGGAGAACTCGTAGGAAAGCCGATTACGGTTCTCGGGGCTTCCCCCAACCGCAGCCGGTTTCCGGGCCGTAAAAGCAGCGGCAGTACTATTTTCGAAGTAAGGCAGAAACGCCGGGACGGAACGCTACTTGTAACCGAGGTGACGGCGCGCAATGTCAGGCAGGGAGCGGTCCTTTACGGCATCCTGATAGAGCGGGATATAACGCGCCGCACCGAGCTGGAGGAAGAGGGGCGGCAGGTGTCGGCCCGCATCATGCTGGCCAGGGAAGCCGAAAAAAAGAGGCTCGCCGCCTCCCTGCACGACGCGATAGGCGCGATGCAGGTGGGAATGTCCTCGGCGCTGCTGCTGGTTGAAGCAGAGGTCCGGCAGGGGAAAAAAAGGCGGGCTTATGCCCGCATTGCCGAGGCCCGCGGACTTCTTAAGAAAGTTACTTCCGACCTTAAAGGGGCTTGTGTCGAGAGCTGGCCGCCCGGGCTTTCTGTTTCCGGCCTGGGCTCGGCGCTGCACGAACTCCTTACGCGGTTTTCCCTTCGCTCCGGTATAAGCGTGCACGAGGATAAGGCTTCCTACCGGGAATCCGGTACTGAGAGCCCGCTCGATATAATAATTTACCGGCTGGCGCAGGAAGCTCTCAATAACGCAGAAAAACATTCCGGCGCGGGGAACCTGTATTTTGAACTGGGAGTTGACAGCGGCTGGCTGAAACTTTCAGTGCGGGACGACGGACGGGGTTTTGACATGGGGAAAACCAAAAATAAAAAAAACAGCCTGGGGCTTAAAATAATGGCCGAGGCAGCAGAGTCGGCGGGAGGCTATTTTTCTTTCTATTCCAAGCCCGGCGACGGGACCCTTGTTAAAGCCGAATTGCCCATCCCCAAAGGGCCGGGGACGCTCCTATGACCTTAGCCCCGCGTATCCGGGTAATCATAGCCGACGACCATCCTCTGGTAATAGAGGGACTGAAAGCGGTCCTTAAGAAGACAGCCCCGGATATAGTAGTCTGCGGCGAGGCCGGCGACGGCCTGGGGGCCCTTGCCCTCGCGCGCCGTTGTCCTGCGGATATCTACGTGCTGGATATTTCCATGCCCGGCCTTAACGGCCTGGAGGCTATGGCGCGCCTGCTTATTAAGGACGCCAAAGCGCGGGTCATAATGCTCAGTATGCATGATGACAAGCCCACAATAGAGAAAGCGCTGCGGGCCGGCGCGAAAGGGTACCTTGTAAAAGAAAGCGCGGCCGAAGAGATAGCGCGGGCGCTCCGCACTGTGCACCGGGGGCAGCGTTATCTAAGCCCTTCCGTTTCGGCTATGCTTGAAGCCGCCTGGCCCGGCCGTCCGCGGAAGGGGGCAAAAGACCGGGACTGGTCCCGGCTTACCGGCAAAGAAACGGAGATAGTGCGCCTGATAGCCCTCGGCCTGGGCAATAAGCAGATCGCGTCCAGGCTTTCTATTTCCGGCAGTACGGTTTCGGTTCACCGGCGCAATATCTCCCGGAAACTGGACATCCATAAACAGACCGACCTGGTGCGCTACGCCATCCGCGAAGGTCTTTCCAGGCCGTAAACGGCTGTTTTCCTATCTACCCTGTTCAGGGTATTTAAACTATCAATTGAATCAGGTAATCTTATATAGACATGGGCCCTCGCCTTTGGCGGCCAACCGCTGTCTTGTGGCGGCCGTCCCGGGGGGTGACGGCCGTCCCATTTTTATTCTTAAGCGGGGATGGATTGACTTGATGAAAGGCGGAACTGCGGTAATATGTCCGGAACTGGTCCGGAGGAATATGGCTATTGCAGCCTGCCTGGGCCTGGCCGGGGCCGGTCTCTGTCTTCTGCCCAGGTCCCCGTTCGGCTGCGTTTTCTCGTACTGCGCCCTGATTTCAGGGTTGCTCCATCTCCTGGCTTTTTCCGCTTTCCGTCGTTTTAAGAATAAACCTGCTTTCTTTATTTTCATAAGCTGGTTCAATGTGGGACTGCTGGCCGTCGCCGTCAGCGATACGGGCGGGATCTTCTCTCCTTTCGTTTTTCTTTTCTTCTGGGTTATGGTTTCCGAGGCGATCTACGGTATCAAGGACTCCTGGCTGCCTTTTTTTGCCGGGGCCTGCTACCTGGCGGCGGTATACGGAGACCTCCCGAAACTTATAGGCCGGCCTCACGGCAGTCCTGTCTTTAATTACGAAAGCGGCATTGCCGCTATAATAGTTTCCGGGATCGTCTGCGCGTTCATCCTTATGGCGGGGCTGAGGTCCAGGTATATAATAAGCGCGGTGCTGGCAAAGCTTGAAATGTCCCGTATGAAGCAGGAAGAACTTGGGAGAAAGTGCAGCGAGATGAGCCCCTATTCCCAGATAGGGAAGGCCGTACACCGTATAGCGCATGATCTGCGCACCCCGCTGGCTTCGGCCCTGGGCTATCTTGACTTTAAAATAACCAAAACCTCCGACCCGGACGACCAGGAAATCCTGAAATATATACGTGAAAGTCTTGAGCAGATGTCTTCTATGATGACGCAGATAACCTGCTACGGCCGCCGCTCCGAACTAAAAAAAGAGCGGTTCTGCCTTAAGACGCTCCTGGCCGGGATTAAAACCATCCTGGCTTTTCACCCCTCGGCGGCCGGCGTTCAGTTTGTTTCAGCGTCGCCGGAAGGAGATGTATATGTGGAGCTGCCGAGGTACGAACTGCAGCTGGCTTTATTCAATGTAATAAAGAATTCTCTGGAAGCGGTTGCCGAGCGGGCTGAAAAAAAGGTAAATATTATTCTGAGGACTACTGTCAGCCACGCGGAGATAGAGGTTTCCGACTCCGGCCCGGGCCTTAAGGAGCAAATACTGGAAGCGGTTGCCCGCGGAGGGGAGACAACGAAGCCCGACGGAACCGGGGTAGGACTCGCTATTGCGAGTGATTTTATACATGAGCAGGGCGGAACTTTTGAAATAGGGAACTCTCCGGACTCCGGGGCCCTCGTCAGGATAAGACTGCCCCTGCACTCCGCTGCTTAGCACCCTGCGCATTCTTATGAGCCATAGCGACTACGGATTTAAGGTTAAAAAGCTGATGAAGCAGCAGGCCCTGCTTTCCGGTCTTGGGTCTTTATTTTCAGGGTTTATTTATTTCGCGGTGGATTTCCCTTTCCCGGAGATCATCGCCGGCATAGCCTTCCTGGCAGCGGCCTGCTATTTCGCCTACTATTTCTTTTTCGATCTTATCTGCGTTACCTGCCATGAAAGCGCCGGCGCCGCGCTGAGCGTTATGGGGATATTGGCTCTTACGCTGGTGGTGCATTTCAGCGGCGGGATAGTTTCGCCTTTTATATTTTTCTATTTCACCATACTTATCCTGGAAGCCCTCTATGGCCTCAGGAACCCTTATACACTGCCTACGGCGCTGGGCGGCTATTTGCTGGTAGTGGCCGGGCAGTTCTCGGGCTTCCTGGAAAATAATAATCTCTGGGCGCTGGAGTTCTACAGCAGCCCTACCGCCACTTTTCTGATGGCGGGCGTCACTGCCTTTAATATCGGGCTTACCCGCCGCCTGACCAGGCTGATAGTTAATAATCTGCGCACCAGCCTGGAGCAGGAAGCCGGCGAGAAAGAAGCCCTGCTGCGGAAGTTCTCAGAGCTCAATTCTACGCTCCAGATAGGCGTGCTGGCCCACCGTATAGCGCACGACCTGCGCGGGCCCATAGCCTGCATCTCGGGATATATACAGATAGAAATGACCAGGGAGAAGAGCCCGGAGGACCGTGAGGTTCTCAAAGACCTGGATGAAACTGTAACAGCCATGTCCGAGTCCCTGTTCGGGATCACCCGCTTCGGCAAGGCCGGCGGGCCCACCAGCGAAAAGATAGTGATAAAAGATTTTATGCGCGACCTGCTGGCTATAGCGACTTATTCGCCGCTGGCAAAGGGAGTGAAATTTGAGACCGTTTGCCCCGGGACCCTGAAGGCCAGCGTTAACGCTTCCCGCGCGGACCTGCAGCAGGCTTATTTTAATATTATCAAGAACGCCGTAGAGGCCGTGAGCGATAATACTGACGAGAAAAAAATACTGATAGAGATAGCCCAGGAAGGGAAGGATGTGAAAGTTTCGGTTTCCGATAACGGCCCCGGTATCTCCGAGGACGTGCTTAAGACGGTATTTAGAAAATCCATAACTACCAAAAAAGAAGGCACCGGGGTAGGTTTGCTGATAACCCGCGACCTTCTGGTCCGCAACAGCGGGGAAATAAAGCTGCACAACCGCAAAGAAGGCGGACTGGCCGTAGTAACCTGCCTGACCGCTGCCTGACCTCCCGGTTTATGGCTTTAGGCCTCCGGTATATGGCATAATCTAACTATAGCGCAGAAGGAACGGGGTGAGAATCCCCGGCTGCCCCGCAACGGTAATGCCGCAAGGCTTAGCCCGGTCTACTGCAACCCCCGCCGCTCCGGGGGAGATCCCGAGGGAGGTTTTAGGCCTTTTTCCCCGGGGAAGAGGTTTTTTTATTTAAACTCGGCATATCGGAGGTTCGTAACAAATTTATGAAACTTAATATTAAGTCTTTTCCGCTGCTCTGTGCCTTAACTCTATTCCTCCTCTGGTCCGCCCCGGGCCCCGCGCAGGCCAAGCGCCTTGTTTCGCTCATGCCTTCGTATACGGAGATAGTTTTTGAACTGGGGGCGGGCAATGACCTGGTGGGGGTTTCTAATTTCTGCAACTGGCCTCCGGAAGCGGAGAAGATTGAGAAGACCGGGGATTATCTGCGTCCGAATATTGAAAAGATCTATTCACTCAAGCCCGATACCGTGTTCTCCGGAGCCTGGGCCGGTCCCTCTACCACAAAGCAGCTTTCTTCGATGGGGATTAAAGTGGTTTCCCTGCCGGAAGAGAAAAGCGCGGCCGATATCTTTGCCACGGTCAGGCTTATAGCTTCGGAACTCGGGCTTAAACGCAGGGGCGAGGTCCTTATCCGCAAACTTTCCGCCCTAATGCCCGGAAAATTCCCGGAGAAACCGCTGAAAGTTTACCTGGAGGCTGACGCGGGAGGATGGACCGCAGGGGGCCAGTCTTTCCTTACGGACGCCGTGCGGCTGGCAGGCGGCAGGAATAT
>MNUR01000096.1 GCA_001871115.1 Elusimicrobia bacterium CG1_02_56_21
GCCGATGTCCCCTATTTGGTAAATGAGAAGGATGCCATTATTAAGGTGGGGGCCGAATTGGTCTATCTCGACAGTCTTTCGTTGCAGACTGGTTATAATTTCAATTCTGATGCCCAAGGCCTTACTTTTGGCGCAGGGGTTTTATGGGGAAAGATAAACGTGAACTATGGTCTTGGTCTTACTGAAGGCCTTAGTGATGTGCATCGGATAACTATTGGGTATCGTTTCGGGGAAACCATACTCGTACCGGCGGAAGATAAAACAAAAGTGGACTTTAAGCGCATTTAACGGAGAAGAAGTGTATGAAAGCTAATTTATTAATAATCTTGGTTGCCCCATTCTTGCTGGCCGGGTGTGCGCATGTAACTCCCGCAGTCTCAAGCATGAGTTTTTCTCCCGAGGCCATGGAAGTGATGGGTGTTGGTAGCGGGGAAAGTTCCCAGACTTATCTATTCTGCTTCATACCTGTGGGACCAGCTTATTCTACGCTTAATGCGGTGAAGGGAGTAGTTGAAACCGGCAAGGGCGATGCATTAATCAATACTGTGGCCGAGCATGAAACTTTCTGGGCCATGCCATTTATGTGCAGGCATACAATTCGTGTAAATGGAACTGTCATTAAGTTTAAGAAAAACAGTCCACCTCTTAAGTGATAATCAGCAGACATCACTAGGCATCAGTTCCCGGGTTTTCTCTCAAACTGATCACAAATCCGATCACTGCTTTGAACCGATCACTTTGTGCATGTGATCACTAGAAATCACCGTCTTAAAATGTAACTTTCTCCGACGATAAATGTTGCAACTGCCGAAACCTTGTGCTATAATACATGTGCGGGGTAGAGCAGCCTGGTAGCTCGCAAGGCCCATAACCTTGAGGTCGTTGGTTCAAATCCAACCCCCGCAACCAAAAGCCCTCGAATTAATTTCGAGGGCTTTTGCTTTATCCGGGTGGGCGGGCCGCTGCGGGATAAGTCTCGCTTTAGCCGGCTGCCCGTTTTTTTTAGTAGAATATGCAATATAGTTTCTGGAGGATATAAATGAACAAGATACTGCTCGCTGTGTTTGCCTGCTTAATAGCCGGTTCCGCTTTGGCCGCAGATAAGCCCATGACAGAGGATCAGAAGACCCTCTATTTCCTGGGCCAGGCCGTAAGTTCAAAGATCAAACAATTCGAATTCAGCCCGGACGAGACCAAGTACATAATCCAGGGATTTTCCGAAGCTCTCTCGGGTGAAAAGAGCAAGGCCGACGAGACCTACGGAATGAAGCTTAACGCCTACCTGGCAAAAAAACAGGAAGCCGTGGTGGCCAAGCAGAAAGACGCCGCCAAGCCTTTCCTGGACAAAATGGCTAAAGAGAAAGGCGCAGAGAAACTCCAGTCCGGAGTGATCTATATCCCGGTCAAGCAGGGCACCGGCCCCATGCCGAAGGCCAGCGACATGGTCAAGGTTCATTACCACGGGACTTTCCCTGACGGCAAGGTTTTTGACTCTTCCGTGGACCGCGGAACCCCCGCGGAGTTCCCTCTTGGCGGGGTGATCCCCTGCTGGACCGAGGGCGTGCAGAAAATCAAAGTGGGCGGCAAGGCCAGGCTGGTCTGTCCCTCAGACACGGCCTACGGCGACCAAGGGGCCGGCGGCGCCATCCCCGGCGGCGCTACTCTTGTATTCGAGGTGGAGCTCCTTGAAATAATGAAAGACAAAACGGCGGATATGCCGGCCGCGCAGCCCGTCAAAGCTAAAAAAACAGAGGCGAAGCCTGCCAAGAAAGCCGAAAAGAAATAAAGCTGTTGTCTGAAAAAAGCCCCGGGAAGCCGGGGCTTTTTTTTGTCTTCCTGCCGGGTTTAACTCAACCGGGGAAACGGGGCTTCTGCTGCTCTGCCGGGTGGTGCGGGTGTTTTATAAGTACCGACAGCAGTATGGAAACGGCGAGTATCCCCAGAACCACCACCAGGGAGAATAGCGGGGGGATATGCATGTAGCCGGAAAGCAGCATCTTTACCCCTACATAGAACAGGATTATGGAGATGCCGGCTTTCAGGTAGCGGAACAGGTCCATGACCGAAGCCAACAGGAAATACAGGGACCTGAGTCCCACCACGGCGAAGACGTTAGAGGTGTAAACGATGAATTTATCTTTTGATACCGCCAGCACGGCCGGGATGGAGTCGACCGCGAAGATAAGGTCCGAGGTTTCAATGACCACAAGGGTGGCCAGCAGCGGCGTGGCGTGCCACACATGGCGCTTTACGAAAAAATAGCCGTCAGACGGCTCTTTGTCTATCGGGATCAGTCTGCCCAGGAGTTTAAGCACCGGGTTGGCGCCCGGGTCCATGTCGCCTTCTTTCTGCAGGATCATCTTTACGGCTGTGATTATGAGTATGCCGCCGAAAACGTAGATCAGCCAGCTGAAGCTCTGTATAAGTTTTACGCCGGTGAAAATAAGGACAAGGCGCATTAAAACCGCTCCGAGAATACCCCAGGTGAGTATCTTCGGCTGGTACTTCCTGGGTATGCCGAAATAGGCGAAGATCATTATAAACACGAACATATTGTCCACAGAGAGGGAATACTCTATGACATAGGCGGTGAAGAACTCCACCATCTTGTTAAAGCCCAGCATATGCCCGGTAAGGAAACCGAACAGCGCGGCTATCAGCATCCAGAAAGCGCAGAGCAGGGTGGCCTCTTTGTGGGTTATCACGTGAGCCTTACCGGCTGAAAGCTTTAAATCGGCCAGAAAAAGGGCCGTGGCCGTAACCGTGAAAATTATCCACATGATTTCGTGGGGGGTCATATTAGTATTATATAAAATTGCTAAAGTAAGGCCGCCTGCCCGGGGATGTTTACTTTCCTCCGGATATTGTTTAGAATCTGTTTATTACATTTTGCGAGGAGGATACAATGAGCGAAACTTTTGACATAGTGCTGCTTCTGGCCCTGCCGGCATCCGGTAAATCCGAGGTAAGGCGTTTCCTGGCTAATGTGGAGCCTGAAAGGCTTAAGAACGATTTTCATATAGGGTCTAACCTGCAGCTGGACGACTTCCCCTACGTGCATATGATGCGCCGCGCGGACGACGAACTGGTTAAGCTGGGCAAAAGCCGCCTTTTCTTTAAGGCAGGCGACAAACCTTTTATAAACACCAGGGACTGGGGAACTCTTATCCACCTCCTTAACGAAGATTACCGCGACCTGATGGGGAAGAAAGTGGCAAAGACCGATTCCGCCGCCGACCTGCTTATGCGCCGCATAGACAAGGCCGGCGAACTGGCCGCGATAGCCCCTCGCCTGTCCGCCCTGGACAAGACCGTCCGGAGCACGGTGGCCGGCGCCCTTGAGAAAGAAGCCCGCGCTATGCTGGAAGAAAAGCACGCCGCCTACCCCGAATCTTTCGAGGGGAAGACAATAGTCATAGAGGCCGCCCGCGGCGGGCCTGACGGTTCTTCGTTCCCGCTGCCCTCCCCGCTGGGCTACCAGTATTCCCTGGGTGAAATGGACCCCGAAATCCTCAAGAGGGCCGTTATCCTTTATGTGTGGGTAACTCCCGAAGAGAGCCGCCGCAAGAATACCGCCCGCACCAACCCCGACGACCCCGGCTCCATCCTGCACCACGGAGTCCCTATGGAAGTTATGCTGAACGACTATGGTTGCGACGATATGGACTATCTGGAGAATAACTCGGAAGTGGCCGGTTCTATCACGGTCACCGCCCGGGGCCAGAAATTCCATATCCCCATAGGCCGCTTCGACAACCGCGTAGACAAAACCAGCTTCCTGCGAGCTGAGAAGGGTGACTGGGACCCCGCAATGGTCGCCGATATCACCAACGGGATCAAGTCGGCTACCGATAAGTTATATTCGCTGATCACGCCCGTAAAAAAGTAAAACCGGCTTAAAGACAGCCGCGGCTACTTAGGCCGCGGCTGTTTTTTTGTACCGGCTGCCTGAGGTCAGGGCTCTCTGCTGCCTGCGGTTTTTTCACCGCCCTATTTTTTGTATCATTTCACTTTGCTTCCTTTAGCGAATGCGCGGGAGGCCTAGTTTTAAACAGGGGCTTTATTCAACTATGACAAATTCTAAAAAAGAAACCTGGGGTTCAAGGATGGGGCTTATCCTGGCAATGGCCGGGAGCGCGGTAGGGCTGGGAAATTTCCTGCGGTTTCCCGCCCAGGCTATCCAGAACGGCGGGGGAGCTTTTATCATCCCTTACCTGACCTGCTTTGTCCTTATGGGCATCCCGCTGCTTTACGTTGAATGGGGGATGGGCCGCTACGGCGGCAAATCGGGACAGCACAGCACTCCTTTCATGTTCGGGGCTCTGGATAAACGCTTTTTCTGGAAATACCTGGGCGTCTTCGGGATATTTACCAATCTCGCCGTAGCGGCGTATTACTGCTATATAGAATCCTGGACGCTTTCCTGGGCTTACCATTCCGCCGCCGGCCATTTCCTGGGGCAAACCCAGGGCCAGGTAGCGGCTTTCTTTAACACTTATGTGGGTTTGGGGACTTCAGAACCTGTAATGTTCTGGATTTTCTGCCTGGTTCTTAATACCTGGATACTTTCCCGGGGTTTAAAGGGCGGCGTTGAAATGGCCGCGAAGATAGGCATGCCGATGCTTCTGCTGCTGGGCGTCATACTCGCCATCAGGGGCGTAACCCTTTCCGCGGGCAGCCACGGCGCTATATATGACGGAGTCATAGGGCTTAACTACCTGTGGCAGCCTAACTTCAGTTCTATCTGGGACCCGGTAGTCTGGCGAAATGCGGCCGGCCAGATATTCTTCACGCTTTCCCTGGGCATGGGCAGCATACACTGTTACGCCTCCTATGTTAAGTCCAAGGACGATATCGCCCTTAACGCTATGAGCGCCGGCTGGATGAACGAGTTTGTAGAAGTCGTGCTCGGTTCCGCGATCATAATCCCTATTGCCGTCGGTTACCTGGGAGTGGATAAGGTTGTGCAGATGACCAAGGGGGGGAGCGGGTTCGGCATTGGATTTATGACCCTGCCTTACCTTTTCGCCCAGTGGGGACCGGCTCTTTCAGCCATGGCCGGGGTCATGTGGTTCGGCCTGCTGTTCTTTGCCGGGATAACTTCTTCTCTGGCGATGGGAACGCCCTGCATGGCATTCATGGAGGATAACTTCCGCTGGGGCCGCACAAAGGCTGCCTGGACTTTCGGCGCCGCCGTGCTGCTTCTGGGCATCCCCTGCGTGCTGTCGCAGGAGGCCTTCGGGGAATTCGACTACTGGGTCGGAACTATTTCGCTGGTTATCTTCGCAATGGCCGAGATAATCCTTTTTGCCTGGGTATTCGGTATGGAAAAGGGCTGGAAAGAGATAACCAGGGGGGCCGATATCAAGGTTCCGATAGCGTTTAAATACATAATTAAATATGTCACGCCCCTGTTCCTGCTCGTGGTTTTCTTCGGGAGTCTGCCCGAAATCTGGGCAACGCTCACCAAAAAGATCACCGGGGCCGTGCTTTTTGCCCGGATACTGATGGTGGCCCTGTTCGCCGCTATCTCGGGCCTGGTTTACGTTGCTAATAAAAAGAAGGTGGCCTTATGAGCACAAGCGCTCTGCTGATGCTGGTAGTTACAGAGGTCACCGTGACCCTGTTCACCATATTTTTCTTCTGGAAAGTTCTGACCGTGCCTCCCAAGCCGGAGCCGGATTCTTTCGCGGATAATGACGACGAAGCGCGCTGAGCTCGGGGAATAGAACACCCTGCCTGCGGGCGGAAACCCCCGGACCCTGCATTTGGTATAATTGCCTTATGCGGGGTCTGCCTCTTTCTCTATTATGTCTATAAGCGAACTCTGCCGCGATGTGCGGTCTTTTCTTAACGGGCTAGCTAGCGAACTGCCGGATATTTTCCCGGCGCCGAGGCAGCCGCGGCCCTCTCGCAGGGGTCCCGGCAGTCCGGTTCTCCGGGATGCCGCGGGCCGCAAAGAAGCCAGGCAAATCATAATCGGCAGGGTCGAATACTTGGCCCGGCGGCTCGGCCTGGAATACGGCCGCGTCTTTGTTAAAGACCAGCGCACGCTCTGGGGCAGCTGCTCCGGCAGGAAGAACCTGAACTTTAACTGGCGCCTGGCCGCGGCCCCGCAGGATATCCTGGATTACGTGGTGATACACGAGCTCTGCCACCTCCGCGAAATGAATCATTCGAGAAAATTCTGGGACCTGGTCCGGGCGGCCTGCCCTGACTATCCCGCCCGTCGTAAATGGCTGCGCGACAATTGCGCCCTGGTAAGGACTCCGGCGCCTCTGGCCGCCCGGGAGGCCGCTTTTTTGGCGGCCTCTCTTAACAGCTTTAATGAACTTTAAATCGCTCTGCTCGGGCAGCGGGGGCAACTCCGCGCTGCTTTGGACGGCCGGCAGCGCCGTGCTTATAGATTTTGCGCCCGGCTGCCAGCGGGACTGCAGGGCCGCACTGCGCGAACTCAGGGAAACCTGCGCAACTTTGAATACGGTCCTGGTAACCCACGCGCACGGGGATCATATTAACCGCAATTCGCTGCGGGTGCTGAGCGAGCAGGGGTTTACCGTGCGCTGCCATCCTGAAGTCCGCAGGGAGATACTGAAGCGGCACGGGGAAACCTATTCCGGGATAATTAAGTCTTTTGAGGGCGAAGTCCATGTGGGGGATCTTAAAATCCGGGGCGTGCCGGTGGACCATTCTCCTTCCTGCTACGCTACAGCTTTTATCATCTCTTCCGGGCAGGGGAAAAAAGCCTCGGTCTTTACCGACTTGAGGCGCTTCGGGGCCGGGCATCCGGCCCTGGCCGCGGATTCCGACCTGCTCTGGCTGGAAGCCAACCACGACCTTGAGCTTCTTAAGAGCTGCGGTCACCCCGGTTCGGAATTCCATCTCTCGAATACGGAGACTGCCAGGTTCCTGCACAAGGTCTGCTCGCTCAGCGCCCGCCAGCCGCAGTTTGTAGTTCTGGGGCATTTAAGCGCGGACTGCAATGCCCCGCATCTGCCCGAACTGGAAATAAAGACTTACTTTAAAGAGCAGGGCTGCAGGATAAAATTCAGGACGCAGGTGGCGCCGCGGGACCGGCATGGCAGCGTGCTGACCTTAAAATAACCGCATAAATGTCTATAAAAGAGAACACCCAGCCAGGAACTGAAGCCGCCGGACCGGCTTCTTTCTTTGCGCCCGGAGGCGCGGTAGAGCGCGCTATTAAGAATTTTGAGCCGCGCAGGCAGCAGGGTGAAATGGCCGCCGCCGTCTATAAAGCCATAGCCGAAAGAAAGCACCTGGTGGTAGAGGCGGGCACCGGGGTGGGGAAGTCCGTAGCTTACCTGCTGCCTTCCGCGCTCTGGGCGGCCCGGGGCCGGAAGAAAATAGTTGTGGCCACGCATACAAAAGCCCTGCAGGAACAGTTGGTAAAACATGATCTGCCGGTAGTTAAGCATATGCTGGCCGAGCAGGGCCTGGCTCTGAACTATTTCCTCCTCATGGGCTCGGCTAATTACCTTTGCCTCTCAAGGCTGGAGCGCTCCGGGGCTCACCAGAGCGACCTCTTTGATACGCAAGAGGAGCAGGCTGCGGCAGGCGAGCTGCGCGAATGGGCCCGCACAGGCGCCAGCGGCTGCCGTTCTTCTATCCCGCTGCGGATAGCGCAGCGGGTCTGGGAAGAAGTCTGCCGCGACCCCGATATCTGCCTGGGGCGCAAATGTCCCAACAGAGAAGCCTGCCTTTATCGCCGTGACATAGCGCTGGCAAAACAGGCGGACGTGCTTGTGGTAAACCAGCATCTTTACTTTGCCGGCCTGCCCATCCCGGCCTTCGATGCGGTCATCTTCGACGAGGCGCACAATCTGGAGGAAGTGGCTTCCGCTTTTATGGGCTTCTCCGTGTCCGATAAACAGGTCAAGCGACTGGTGGACGATATCTATAACCCCAAGTCCGGGCGCGGCCTGGCAAGGCGCCTTAAAAACCCGCCCGCTAACTGGCTGGCTGATATGCGCCAGGCCGTGGGCGAAGTTAATTTCGCCTCCAGGGATTTCTTCCATGAACTTACGGAGAAGCTCGGGTTCGGCTCCTTCGAAGGTAAGGTTCCCGCTAAAGCAAAGCGCCTGCGCGAGCCGGGGATAATTGAAAACAACCTGGCCGAGCCTCTGCTTGCCCTTACGGTTCTGCTCTCTCAGGCCCTCGGCTACAGCCAGTCGGACCTGGAAGAGGCGGAGATAAAAGGATATTTAAAAAGGTGCCTGGCGCTGGCCGAGCAGGTGAATGTTTTTCTTAAATGCACCAGCGCAGACCACGCCTACTGGCTGGAGGTTTCCTATTCTAAGAAAAATCCGGCTGCCTCCATCCACAGGGCCCCGGTCGACGTGTCAGAAGCTCTGCGTAAGGAGCTTTTTGAGGAAGGTTATCCTGTGATCCTCACTTCCGCCACTTTGGCCGTGGACGGCTCCTTTGAAATGATTAAAACCCGGCTGGGGCTGGACAATCCGTCGGAGCTGCTTCTTGATTCGCCTTTCGATTATAAAAACCAGGCCGTAGTTTATGTGCCGGAAGGGATCCCGGATCCGCAGGACTATAAAGCGTACGAGGCCGCCGTAATTAAAGAATGCGCCAAGCTGCCTGCGGCCGTAAGCGGCGGGATTTTCCTGCTGTTCACCAGCTGGCAGCTCCTCGCCAAATCTTTCAGCGCCCTGGCCGGCCGGTTCCCTGGCCGCCCTCTGTTCAGGCAGGGGGATAAGCTTCCACAGCACCTGATCGCCGAGTTCAAGCGCTCCGGCAACGGGATACTTTTCGGCACCGACACTTTCTGGCAGGGGATAGACGTTACCGGCCCCGCCCTCTCCTGCGTCGTTATCGTCAGGCTGCCTTTCGGCTCGCCGGACTCCCCGCTTGAGGAGGCCCGCCAGGAATGGATGACCGCCAGGGGCATGAATGTCTTCAGCGAATACGCCCTGCCCAGGGCCGTCGTTAAATTCCGGCAGGGCTTCGGCAGGCTTATCCGCAGCAGGACGGATTTCGGCGCGGTAGTGGTTCTGGACCCCAGGATCCAGACCGCGCGCTACGGCGCCAAGTTCCTTCGCTCTATCCCGACCTGCCGCCGCGTCCGCACTCTTGCGGCGCTGAAATCTTTTTTTACCAGGGTTTGAAGCACAGCTGCTATTGTTTGTTCCTAACTTTGACTGCCGGGGGATAATATGGATAAAAAAATAGGTTATTTTCTTCTTATTTGCGGGCTGGGTATTGTTCTCGCTAGTTCTATAATGCTCTGGAAGATATTTTACGGAACAATGCAGCCTCCACAGGCTTTCGAAGCGGACAGCGTTATAACGCTTAACCTGGCTTCCGGGATGGCCGTGAGTGTTCCTTTGCCTCCGCATATAAACAGGTTCGCTAACTTATCCCTGTCGTTTATGCTTATGTTCTTCCTGGTCATGGCTGGCGGCAAAATAGGGGGGCTGGGAGTAAAGCTTATAAACAAACCGCCTACTACACCCGATAAACCGGGCAAGCCCACATAGAAGTATTTACTCAGGCAGACGAAACAAGTAATATCCTAGTATGTTCTGCAATCGTCAGAGACTTATGTTTAACGGCAGTAATAAGGGGGAAAAATGAACTTTACAGTGAAAAGCGTTCTTTGTGCCGCAGTAATCGGTTTTTTCGCCGCGGGCCAGGCTGTCTGCGCCGATAAATATGTGATAGACGCCGATCATTCCAATATAGGCTTCTCCGTAAAACACCTTGGCATCAGCAATGTAAAAGGCAAGTTTAACGCCTTTTCGGGCTTTATTATGGCGGACGAGAAAAACCTGGCTAACTGCTCGGTAGAGGTAGAGATCCGGACCGACAGCGTAGATACCGCCAATGAGAAGCGCGACGCGCATCTTAAGACTGCTGATTTCTTCGACGCTGAAAAGTTCCCCGTTCTTACATTCAAAAGCTCAAAGGTGAGAAAGACAAAGGACGGATATTCAGCGGCCGGCTCTTTCACCCTGCACGGGGTAAAAAAAGAAATTACCATTCCATTCACCCTGCAGAAAGCCACCGACCCCTGGGGCAAAAGCCGCATCGGCATTGAAGCCGGGCTTTCAATTAACCGCCAGGATTACGGCGTTAGATGGAGCAACCTCATGGATAACGGCGGCCTGGTGGTAGGCAACGAGGTGAAAATAAATCTTGAAGTAGAAGCCGTCAAGCAATAAAATAAACCCGGCCCGGCGCGATTAATTTCAAAAAGCAGTCGCGGCAAAGCCAGCTCCTCCCGATTTATATGCCGGTTTGTCCAGGCATGTTTCCGCGGGAAAACCGCCTGGCGTGAAATCAGCGATATTGCCCTGTCCGGTCCTGGTCTGCCTGGTATGGTTTGGACCAGGCGGCTATAAAAGCGCCCCCAAATTGTCCGCCAAGGGCCGGTTTTGACCGGTCTTTTTTTTGGAGTCCTTTGAATTGACCTTGAATTTACTATATAATTGTATTCGTTGCCGAGGTAGCTCAACTGGTAGAGCGTTCGCTTCGTAAGCGACAGGTTGTGGGTTCAAGTCCCATCCTCGGCTGAAAATTTACTTATAGGGGTGAGGCATCGGCATTATTCTGCCCGTGAACTGATAACCGCATTCCTTTGTCATGGCAAAAAAAACCAACCTTCCCTCTTCCGAATTCGAAGATATTAATTTCGCCCCCGGGGTCAGCTTCATCCGCAAAGCCATCTGGTGGTGGCTGCCGCTGCTCTACCTCCTCGTTTCCGACACTTTCTACCTGCGCACTTACGACTCCGCCCAGGTAAAGATAACCCTCCTCCAGATGGGCGGCATCGGTATGCTGGGGATGTGGGTTTCGCTGCTGGTTCTTGAAGGCCGGCGCGCCTTCCGCCGCGAGGACTTTATCTTCCTGGCGCCGTTCTTCGCCTACCTCCTCTATGTCATAATCTCTTTTTTGAGCGCGCCTTACAAAGGGCCCAGCGTTGACGACTTCGTGCGCTATACCCTTTATATGTCCGTGACTCTCGTTATCATAAGAGAGTTCACCGCGGAGGCCATCGACAGGCTGACTAAAATACTGCTTGTGACGGCCTATATAGCTATTCTTTACGGGATGGTCCAGTTCCTCGATACCAGGTTCTTCCCGCCTAAGGAGCTGGGGCCCGGTCTTGACCCCTTTGTCTGGCGCTGGGCCTTCGGCCCCCGCGTATTCTCAACCTACGGCAACCCTAATTTCTTCGGCAACTTCCTGGTTCTGATCCTGCCCATAATAGTGACTCAGTATCTAAAGCGCAAGTCTATATTCCTCCTTCCGCTTATTTTTATGGATCTCCTGTGCCTTTACGCTACCGGCACCAAGGGCGCCTGGCTGGGTTTCGGGATTTCCTCTTTTATCTTCGCCGTCTTTTACGGTTACTTCTTCCTTCGTGACCGCATCAAGATCAGCAAGACGGCCTTTTTGTCCCTGGCTTCCATACTGCCCATAATCGCGGTCGCGATCGTCTACCACATGGGCAACCCTATCTCATACAGTTTCCGCATAAATACCTGGCTTTCTACCTGGGAGATGATAGAAACCCATCCTCTTGCAGGGGTGGGAGTCGGGAGTTTTAAGGTTATTTACCCCGCTTTCCGCCGCCCGGCTATTTTCCATATAGAGGGCAAACATAATACCGAAACCGATCATGCCGAAGACGAACATATCGAGCAGTGGATGGATAACGGGCTTATCGGCTTCGGGCTCTACCTTTGGATAATCTTCTTCGTTACTACGGTAGGCCTGCGGGGGCTCTCTTCCCTTACGGAAAACCTGAAAGGCGCCAGGCCGCCGCCTGTGGCGTATGACCTGCTGGGCTACCTTACTGCTCTGCTGGGGATGCTGGCTCATAATTTTACCGACGTGAGCATGCGCTTCGTTTCTTCCGGTATTTTTCTCGGCCTGCTCCCGGGAGTTATCATAAACCTGGCCCGCGGCCAGGCGCTGTGGGAGCTGCACTATAAAGAAGAGGGCCAGGCTTCAAAGGCCGAGTCGGCAAAAAATCCGAACGCTGCCAGCCCTGCCTGGGCAGTATGGCTGGCCCGGGCGGCCGGCGTGGCCGGCGTGGCTTATGCGGCTTACCTGGTGCTGAGCGAATTCTCCGGCCTCCAGGGCCCGCTCCGCAACTACGGTTCCGGCGGCGAGATCCTGCAGTGGTATATCGCCTGGGCTGTCATGCTTGCCTGTGCAGGGTTTGCGGTTTACGCTTTCTGCGGAGTGATGCTCAAGGGAGTTTCTGCCGCCGTTCCCGTTGTTATCCTGCTGACCCTTTTCCCGATGTATTATTTCTGGGGCTGGTTCAAGGGCGATGTTTACCACAATATGGCCATCTTCTTCTCAAAGCAGGGGAAATGGGAAGACGCGATAAGCTACTACAAGAAGGTGAACAAGCTTAACCAGTATTTCATCATGCCTTACTATTTCACCGGCAATGTTTTTAACGACCGCTTCAACATGGAAAGATCGTACCGTCCGGAATGGGGGGACGAGGGCAGCGAGCCCCGCAACGATTACGAACGCGCGATGGCGTCCTACGAAGCCGTGCGAAAAATAGCCCCTAACTATGTACAGATGCACCACCAGGTGGGAACTCTCTACATGAAGATGCACGACTATATGATGAACTCCGGCAAGCCTAAAGAGGCGCAGGAGTTCCTGGACAAGGCCCTGGCCCGCTTTAACCTGTACGAGAACCTGGACCCGGTCTACGCGGCTAACTATTACCGCAAGGCGCAGATCTACATAATGCGCCGGGACCTCAAGTCGGCCGAACGCGAATACCTTAACAATATCAACGCCTGGAAATGCTACGTGAAAGACCATAACCACGGAAACGCCGAGGCTTACACTACGCTGGCTAATGTGCAGTACGCTCTGGGCAAGTACTCCGAAGCGGTTGCTAATTACCGCCTGGCGCTGCAAAAGGATCCGAACTTTGAGCAGGCCCGCAGAAACCTGCCTATAGCCGCCGCCAGGCTTCCCGCGGCACAGCTGTCACCCAGGAAAAATTAATATCCACCGCATAATGCCAGACCCGGAAACAAACACCACCTTGCCCCGCGGCCCTCTCGCTATTCTTTTGACGGCGGCTTTTTTTATAGCGCCGCTGCTTTTTTTTACCGGGCTTACCCGTAACCCTTACTACCTGCAGATAACCATCCTTAATATCGCCGTATTATTCGCTATAGTGCTTTTCCTGCGGGCTTCGCTTAAGTCGGGGGGGTGGAGATTCCCGGTCACTCCTGCAACGCGCCCGCTGGCGGCCCTTGCGCTGATTTACCTCGCGTCTTTTGTCTGGTCCTGGTCCGGCCATGTCCATTTTTTCAGGCCGGCCATGGCGGCTGAAGGATTTAAAGCGGGCTTGTTTTTTCTCATAAATTGCCTCGCGGTCTTTTACCTTGCGCTCAGCGTGCCCTACGCCGAAAAAGATTCTGAGATCCCGGCGGGGCGGTGGCTTTATTTCATCCTGGGCTGGGGCGCGCTATGGATACTCTTCCGGGCGCTCAGGATGCCTCCGGCAGGTGACGCTCTTTTTGACAGATTATTCGATCCGTACGGCGCGCTGATATGGGTTTCCGGCTTTGTTGCCGTCCGCCTGCTTATCCGTCGCTGCCGCCAGGAGGATATACTGCACCTGGCGCTCTCTGTCGGGGCAATAGCTTCACTGTACGGCATGCTGCAGTATTTTCACATAGAACTGGTCTGGGCCAAGCAATTAACCCCTTACGGCAACCGTTCCGTTTCAACCTTCGGCAACCCAAATTTTATCTCAACCTACCTGGTTATCTTTCTGCCGCTGGCCGCCTCGCTGCTGATGAAAGCGGATACTAATATAAAACGGGTTTATTACGGCCTTGTCTTCCTGTCCTACGAGGGGATGCTGATGGCCAGCCTGACACGTTCTTCGTGGATAGGCGCTGCGGCAGCCCTCTCTTTCCTTTTCGCCTTCTCTTCTCACCGGCAGAAGCTGAAGCTTAATAAAAAGTTCCTTTACCCTTTCTTCGCCGCCGCGCTCCTGCTGCTTTTTCTATGGCCCTCTGATTCCCTGAAGCCTCTCAGCTCAGGCCTGGTGGACCGCGTAAGCGAAGCCGTCTCAGGCGTAAAATCACCGGCGGCTTTAAGCCTGTCCGGAGATAAAGGCAGGACCTACTCTTCTTTCCACCAGCGCCTCCTTATCTGGACAAGCGCCTGGCAGATGGGGCTGGAAAACCCGCTGCTCGGCAAGGGCTGGGGGCAGTTTGAACTTTTCTACCCGTTCTACCAGGGGCGCCTCATGGCCAATTTCCCTGCTATGCGGGGGCTGCGTACCCATGCAAACAACGCGCATAATGAAATCCTCGAGCAGTGGTCCCAGGCCGGGCTGCTTGGCCTCGGGGCGTACCTTTGGTTCCTCACGGTACTCTTCTGCGGCTTCTGGCGCTTTTACCGCTCTGCCCCTCCGGCTGCCCGCTACGGAGCGGTTCCGCTTGCGGCAGGGCTGACAGGAGCGCTGTTCGACAACCTGCTGAACGTCTCCCTTCACTTTGCCGTGCCCGCTATGGCCTTCTGGTGGGTGGCCGGCGCGCTTGCGCTAAAAACCTGCGGGGTTAAAACCGGGCCGGCCTGGGCGCGCCCGCGCATGGCAGCTGCCGCGGCTTGGGCGCTTATCCTGTGCTGCCTCGGGGCCGCATGGTTCTGGCAGCGCCAGTTTACCCGGGAGTTCAGGTTCTTTAATGGTTTCAGGGCTATGCGCTCCGGAAATTTCCCGGCGGCCGTCGCTGAATTGCGCGCAGCCTGGGAAGCGAATTCCAGGGAGGTTAACAGCAACTACGAATTCGGGAACGCTTATGTCCGCTCGGGAGACCTTGAGAAAGGCGCCTGGGCCTATGGCGAGGCCCTTAAGTCCAATTCGGGCTATGATGAGATTTATTTTAATCTTGCCGTGGTGCTTAAGCGCCTCGGCCGCGGGGATGAAGCCATGAAGAACCTGCAAATTTCCTCGGTCATAAACCCGCTCAACCTGACCACCTGGCAGGCGATGGCGGAGGCCTACCTGGCCAGGCCCGACAGAGAGGCAGTTGCCCTGCGGGCGGTGGCGGACTTTGAGGAAGCGGTGAAAATATTCCCCGATGACGCCAATATGTGGAACACTCTGGGGTATTTCAACACCCTTGTTAGGAATTACCCGGCCGCCCGGGACGCCTACGGCTTTGGAGTTAAAGCGGACCCGTCAAACCCCATGCTGACAGAAAACCTTGCCGGAGTGTCGCGCCAGCTGGGGCTGAAAAACGATAAAGACCTGGCCTGGCTGGCCGCTTACCGCGCTGTGGAGAAGGCCGCCGGCTCCGGCGGGGCCGGCTCGCCCGCGGACCTGGTCGCCGCCGACAAGCTTGTGGCCCTCGATTCTTCTAATGCGAAGTCCCGCCTGCTCCGCGCGAAACTCTATTATAGATCCGGAAAACTATCCGAGGCTAAGGCGGCGCTGCAGGGGCTGCTCAAAGATAATAATTCTGACAACCAGGCCCGCTACGGACTGGCTGTAATATACGAAAAAGAGGGGGATATTCCCCGGGCCCGCTCGGAATGGCAGCAGTTTCTTCAGCTGGAGCCGGGCAATACGGCCGTAGCGAAAAGACTGCGGGCGCTGCGCTGAAGAATGCCGTGCAGGCCGCCCGGGCTATGTTTCTCTCCGGCACAAACATAGTTTTGGCCGTCTGAAGAGCATAGCTCCTGGCCGTCTGTTACGCATAGCGTTTGATGCGGCATGACCAGAGGTCTAATGCGGCACAAACATAGTTTTGTAACAATCCTGTAATAATTAGGCAAACAGGAAAAGGTTAAATATACCGCGGTGCTTTAGGTATCTTAATTTTGGGGGGCTGTCAGAAATGCGGAGTATCCGGCAGTCTCAGCATTGCTAAGCAGAAATCAGATTTGAGTGCAGCCGGTTATTGTCATGAAAATAAAAAACTTCATTAAACTTACGCTATCAGGACTTCTGGTACTGGGTTTTTCTGTTTCCGGGCCGCTGGCCGGCAGACTTTCCGCCCAGGCTTCAAAAAGCGGTACAAGCCGCTCCATGGAGCAGGCTATAAGGCTTTACCACGAGGGTGACGATATCGAGGCCATGGACCGCTTTATGCAGATCCTTGTTAAGGGCACGCCCTCGGAAAAGGCTTTGGCTAACGAGTATGTAAGCAAGATAACCCTGCGAATGAACACCGGGGTAAACACCATCAAAGACCGCGGCGCAGAGCCGACTACCCTAACCGAAGTTTCGCAGCCTAAATCCGGAACGACTGTCCGGGATGTTCCGCTGGGAATTAAAACGCGGCAGCTGGATGAAGAGGATGACGCCCGCGCGCAGCAGGGCGGCGATGAGGCCCGGAGAGCGCGCGTTAACGACAAAATAACATCCAAGATAGAGCTTCTGCGCCGGGACCTGCTGCTCGAATTAAGCCGCTCGGACGCAGTAAAGGTATATATGGGGAACGGCGTTCCCAAGGCGCTTACGCTGGACCCTAATTTCTTTTTTGCCAACGAGACAAGTTTCCGCGCCGGGACCGACAAGATGCTTACTGCTCTCTCCGGCCTGTTCTTTACGCTGGGCAAGGCCAATTTCCTGATCCTCCCGGAAGGCTCCGCCGAGGGAGACGTGAAGATAAAGAGCATCCGCCGCGCTCTCGCGCTTAATTCCTATTTCGAGTCCCGCGGCATCTCCAAGTCCAGGCTGGAAGTGAACCTGACCGGGAGCGAAGTCCGGTTTCCTAAGGAACTTACAACCATACGCGGGCTTATAATTCTCTTTGATTATGACAAGCAGCCGCGCCTCAAAGACCTTGAAGATCTGCAGACCAAAGGCCCTAAAGTGTCGCTGGGCATCTATCCTACCGCCATAGCTGTGCATAAGAACGAGGGCGCAATAGTCGAGTTCTCCGTTTTTGAATCTCCGATAGGGGAGCCCAGCTGGAAGTTCCAGATCTTCCAGGTGCAGAAAGACGGAAGCCGTCTGCTCCTGCAGGAACTTTCCGGGTCGGGGTCTCAATATAACCAGAGCTTCTGGAACGGCCGCAAAAAATTCTTTGGGGCGGCCTACCCCTCCGGCCGGTATATGTTCACCGTGACCGCCACAGACCTGGAAGGGCGGGACACCGCTATAAGCCGCCTTCTCCTGGTGCGGCCCACTCCCGAGGAAGAGAAGGCTATGAGGACTAAATCCCAGGCGCAGAAAGCCGCCGGGAAAGAAACGGTTACCCGCTCCGGAGTTAAGACCAGGACCCTTGCTCCGAAAGGCGCAAAAAGAGGGGCGTCCGGCAAAGTGATCAAAGGCGCCGCAGGAAAGAAAGCCGCCGCCGGCAGAAATGTTTCTTCCAAAAAAGCCCGCACTCCCCCTAAAAAGGTATCCCGGGCGGAAGACGATTCGGAAGCGGCTTCTGCGGATGAGCCGGCATTGCCCGCCCGGGGGGGGGCGCTTTCAGGCGAACCTACGGGCCAGGTCAGCTATAAGATATATTTCACCGACGCTAATTCCCTCACTACCGGCAGCGAAAAAAGACTTAAGCAGGTGGCCGAGACCATGGGCTATTACCCGATGGCAAATATACAGCTTATCGGTTACGCGTATTCAGGCGAACCCAACGCCGACGCGCTCGCTGAAAACCGCGTCAACCTGGTCGCCACCCGGCTGAGCGAGAAGTACAGGATAGACCGCTCCCGGATGGACCTTCAGTCAAAAGTGACCGAGGCGACCAAGAGCGTGGTGGAGATAAAGATGACCGGCAAAGAGTGAATTGACGCCCTTTTATCTCATGTTTTTGTGACAGGGCCTTATAAGTATTGTAAAATTACAAAGTTATGGCTAAATCAGAGGGAAACAAACACCTGGGCATTTATATCTCCCCCAAGGAGATTTGCCTCTCGCAGGTTAAAATAGGCAAGGACTCCAAAGTGGAGCCCGAGCACCTTGTTAAATTCCCGACCGAATTCCCGGTCAAGGAGGGCATGCTGCGCCCTCTTTCCCTCAATCATGACTTTTTCAGCGAGAAAGCGCCCTGGGTAGGTCCGCTTAAGCAGGCGCTGAAAAGCGTAAACTGGGACACCTCTACAGCTGTGGTTACCCTCTCTCCTCAGTTCGCCATCCTCCGCTATTTTGTGATGCCGGGCATAGACCGCAAGTTCTGGAGCAAGTCTATCCCGCTGGAATCCAAGAAATACATCCCTGTCTCCTTTGAGGAGGCTGCCTTTGATTTCAGCGCCGTGCCGGTTGACGGGGGGAAAAAACTGGGCGTTTTGTTCGGCCTTACTCAGCGCAAAAGCATTGAGTTCATCGCCGAAACCCTGAAAGCGGCCGGGATAACCCTGGCGGCCGTGGAGACAACCCCTATTTCCCTCGAGCGGCTTTTCGGCTTTATTGACCCGCAGGACCATAACGCGAAGGGTTACATACATTTCAGCGGCAACACCACCTACATGCTTTTCTCTCACGGGGGGTATCCCGTGCTTTACCGCGAGTCGGAAAACGATTCCGGCGGCACGATGAGCGAGCGCAAGCGCCTGGACGTCAAGGGAGCCATGCAGTTTGTAGACCGCTACGTTGGCGGGAGCGACTACAAGGCCGTAGCGCTGAGCGGCGACGGGGTAGACGCCTGGAAGCCGGTGGCTGAGAAGGAAGCTGACCCGGTCCCGGTGCATATCTGGGAGAGCTCTGCGGTTTGCGGACTTAAAGATAATGACGCCGCCGCCTTCCTTTCCATCGGCGCCGCGCTGCGCGCCCGCGCCGCCGGTCCGGTGCGCCTGGATATTTCCGGAATAAGCACCGCGGAGCGCCTTGAGAAGCAGCTCCAGGGTTATGTCTGGTATATAACTTTCTTCCTCGCCGGCCTGCTGCTCCTGCTTACCCTGGTCTCACAGACCCGGGTTACGGTGCTGAGCTCCTCAATTTCTTCGCTCAAGTCCAAGGTCATCAACGTGCCGGAACTGGACGGCATGGATGCTGACGCTATCCGGGCTATGATAAATAAACTGCAGACTGACTCGCAGATGCTGGAGAGTCTCGTGAGCGACATTGACCCGGTCGCCCCTAAACTGGCGGCGATAGCGGACACCATCCCCGCGGACCTCTGGCTGAAGAACATAACTTACACCAATCCGTTCGCGCTGTCCGAGCTGCAGTCCGCAGAGAAAGAAATGCATTTTACCGGGGAAACCTATATGAGCGGCGAAACCAAACTGCGCCTGGTTTCAAATTTCACTAAAGCCGTAAAGGCCTCCGAGGAATTCAAGTCCTATTCGCCGCCGTTCGGCAGCATAGACAGCACCACCGAGGAAAGTTCACTTGATACGGCCCGCGGCAACACAAGTTCGGGCGCAAGAAAGACAAGCGGCTTTACCGTTATGTGCGTTTTTAAGAGGAAATAAAATATGCCGGCTCTGGTTGCTAAAATAAAGTTCGCGGTCAAGGATATGCTGGATAATATCCTCATGATCTACGCCGAAAAGGGAATAACTCCCTTTAAGCGCCCCCTTATGATCGCGGTACCTTCGCTGCTCGGGCTTTATGCGCTGGTTTACAGCCCTGTATCCAATAACTTTCAGCTGGCGGCCAGTTCCGAAAAGAATATGAAGGTGGTCGCGCAGTTCGCCGGAGACTATGAGAACGCCAAGGTCCGCATGTCCGGCTATCAGCGCAAACTGCCGCTTATTAAAGACAAAGACGAGTGGCTTAACTATCTCCTGACCAGCAGCGCGAAGAGCGCCGGCGTTTCGGTGGAGTCATTAAGCGCCCAGGAGGAAAATGCGATAGGGAACTACCTGGTGGTTTCCCGCGATGTTTCCGCTTCCACGACCTATGCCAACTTCGGCAAGTGGCTGGCGGAAATAGAGAACTCCAGGATCTTTCTGAGGATTACGAAAATGAGCCTGGAGCGGGAGAAAAACGGCCTCGGCACGGTAAAGGTTTCTTTTACTCTTTCGACCGTCTTCCCGAAGCAGGCGGGGGGGTAATATGAAAAATTTTACCTCCATACTGGGCTGGCTTCTTCTGATCGCCGTACTATCTGTGCCTTCTTTCCTGTTCTATAACTGGTGGAGCAAGAGCAAACTCCAGGTTTCTGCCGAACTTACCAACGAGCCGGTATCAGGCAGCGTATTTCCTTCCGACAAGGGCGGCCAGTCCACTGCGGCACGCCAGCCCTTGCCTGCGCCTGTCCGGAATGAACCGGTAAAACAGCCCGCACCCGAACAGGAGGCCTCCACCGCACCGGCGGCTATGGCCCAGGAACCAGCATCCGCCCAGGATTCCCCGGCTGAAACTCCGCTTCCGCCTGCCGCAAGCCGGCCCGGAGCCGCTCCCCTTGTCCAGCAGGAATCCGCCGACCCGGCCGCCCAGGCGGCGGGTAGTGACGCGGCTCAGGTAGAGTCCTCTACCTTCACGAAGCCGGTCTCTTACTACAGCCCCAAAAGCAGGCGCGACCCGACTTTTTCCCCTGATGATTACAGCCGGATAAGAAATGAACAGTTGCAGAGAGAGGAAGCGGACAGGCTGCAGCGGATGGCGGAGAACCGCAGGCCTCCCAGGGAGCCCGGTCCTGAAACCAGGATCAGTCTCCAGGGTGTTGTAGGCAATGCCGCAATCATAAACGGCGATATGTACTATGTAGGGCAGACGGTGCGCGGGGTAAAAGTACTTAAGATAGGCGCCGACTACATAATATGCGATTACAAGGGCAAGAGATTCAGGAAAGTCCTGAAATAATTGCACTGGTTAATAGAGGGCAGGTTAACATATAATAGGAATAGCACGGAGGAGTTTATGAAGATCTTGAAAATTTTACTCGCGTTTACACTGGCTTTTGAGCAACTGCTGTTCCCCGTGGCCGGGCTTTTCGCACAGAGCTCTCCCTCGGCAGACAGAAATTTCACCCAGGACCTGCAGGGGCCTGGCGGAGACGAGGGCGGGCCAATACTGGACAGCGAATCCGATTCGCCGCCTCCTTCAACTATGCCCCAGGGGCAGATGCCCGGTTCTCCTATAGAATCGGTGCAGATCGGAGGCATCCCCAAGGACGCCCCGATGTACGAGGAAGCCGAGGCGGTGTCCCCACTGGAGCGCAAGATAGGGCCCATTCGCCTGAAGGGCGCCCCGCTTTCAACTTTCCTGGACGTGGTTTCGGCCCAGTCCAAGGTTAATTTTATCATCACGGAAGGCCTTGAAGCGAAGACTATAACGGTTTTCCTGCGCAAGACCACGGTGCGCGAGGCGCTTGAGCTTCTCCTCCGCGTCAAAGGTCTGACTTACCAGCGTATCGGCAAGAGCCAGACCTACGTGGTGCAGAAGCGTTCAGCCAATATGCCGAACCTGATAACCAAGATATATACGCTCAATTATATTCCGCTTATCCCGATAGGCTCCATCGGCGAGGAGATAGCCTCCATTACGGCCCAGGACGTTTCCTCCGGCCAGTCCAATCAGGGCGGCGGCGGGCCTTCAGGCGGCGAGCAGAAAGAGGGCGAATCCAAGGAAAGCCCCATAGCCATTATAAATATCGTGCGCAGCGTTCTGTCTAAGAAGAACGGAAAGCTGGAAGTTGACCCGCGCACAAACACCCTCATTGTTACCGACGTGCCGGAGGTTTTTCCCCAGGTCGAGCAGATCATCTCTGAGCTGGACAAAAAAGCCCCGCAGATACTTATAGAGGCCCAGATAGTGGAGATAAATACGGACCGCATGAACGAGCTCGGCATAGAATGGGGCGGCTCCCGCGGCGAGATGGCCTATTTCGCCGGCCCTGCCCGTCTTACCGACTACGGCCTGCGCCCGGGTTTCTTTTCCGGGGACCAGTGGAAGAAGTTCTTCCCGAAAACTACCGATATAAGCGACAGCGCCGGCAGTTCCGGTTCCAGCGGAGAGAGCGGCGCCAGTTCCGTAGACCCCATCTTCTCAACCGGACAGCAGAGCTCCAAGGGTGTTTACTACGGCGTATTCAGCCTTGCGCAGCTGCAGGCTATTTTCCGCGCCCTGATCTCCAAAGGGGAAGGACGCTACCTTGGCAAGCCCAAGATAGTGGCCATGAACAACAAGACCGCGCTGATATCTATTTCAAAGGACGCGGCGATGGGAACCCAGAGCACCGTCTCCTCTGCCGGAGGCGCTTCGGGAAGCCAGTCCACGGGCGTTGAGCGCCGCCGCATAGGCCTGGTGCTCAAGGTTACTCCGCAGGTCAACAAGGAAGGCTATATAACCATGATAGTCCAGCCCTCCTATTCGGACGCCGTGGCTTCCGCCATAACTGTACAGGGCCAGGCTATTTTCGACCCGGTAAGCCGCGGCGCCTCTACCATGGTCCGCGTCAAGAACGGCCAGACCGTCGTGATCGGCGGAATGCTCTCGTCTACCGAGAGCAAGACCGTAAAGAAAGTTCCGCTTCTCGGCTATATCCCTATAATCGGCTGGCTGTTCACCAGCGTCAGCTCCAGGCGCACCAATACCGACCTGGTGATCTTCATCACGCCGACGATACTGGTTGACTAGCGCTGCATAATGGGAGTCAGCGGATTTTTAAACGCTGACTCCCGATTCCCTACTCCCGACTCTTGATTCTTTAATTCTTATGGCACACAAACTCCTCGGCGAAATAATGGTCCAGGCTAAGTGGATCGACGAAGAAAAGCTTGCCAAAGCTTTAAAGTTCCAGGCCCAGCAGGGCGGCCTTATCGGCGAAGTGCTCGTTAAGCTCCATTTCGCCACGGAAGAGCAGGTAGCCCAGGCCCTGGCCAAGCAGCTGGGCATCGTTTACGCCTCCAAGGAAAACCAGATCCTCAATCCTGAGAAAGGACAGAGCCTGGAGAGGATCATTCCCGAAAAATTCGCCCGCGACAATGCCGTGGTCCCGCTGTTCATAGAGGACAACATGCTTGCCGTGGCCCTTACCGACCCGACAAATATAATGATGCTGGACAATATAAAACTTGTCTCCGGCATGGAGATCCAGCTTTTTATTTCCACCAAAGCCCAGATCCTGAAGGTAATAGACACTTTCTACCAGGGGCAGTCGAACATGATCGACACGGTCCTGGACAAAGCCCTCGACGGCAGCAAGGGAGGGGAGACTTCGGATACCGACGTGATTACCCCGGACGGCAAGCTGGACCTGGACAAGGTAATCATCGGCGAGTCAAAAGGCGCCCAGTCGATCAAGCTGGTCAACGCCATAATGAAGCAGGCGATCTCCGAGCGGACCAGCGACATCCACCTTGAGAAATTCGACGAAAAAGTATCCCTGCGCCTGCGCATCGACGGCGTGCTTTACGAGCGCAGCGCGCCCCCCACGGACCTCGTGAACGCGATGATCTCGCGCGTAAAAATACTTTCAAAACTCGACATCTCCGAGCGCCGTCTGCCGCAGGACGGCAGTTTTTCAATAAAATACCAGAACCGCATCATCGAGATCCGCGTAAGCGTCTGTCCCACAGTTTTCGGCGAAAAGCTGGTTATGCGTATCCTCGACAGGGGTTCAGTTGAACTTAACGTGAATATCATAGGCTTCGAGGCGCGCCAGAGAGAAGACTTCCTGAAAGCGGCTTCGGCTCCGAACGGCCTGATCTTCCTGACCGGCCCCACCGGTTCCGGTAAAACCACCACCCTCAACGCCGTGCTCAACACTATCAAATCCCCCGAGTTGAACATAATGACCCTGGAAGACCCGGTGGAAATCAAGATGGAGGGCATAAGCCAGGTCCAGGTAAAGCCCGCCATAGGCCTTACTATGGCTTCGGGCCTGCGCTCCTTCCTGCGCCAAGACCCTGACGTTATACTGGTCGGTGAGGTCCGCGACAACGAGACCGCCGAGGCCTGCCTGAAAGCCGCCATGACCGGCCATCTCGTGCTTTCAACCCTGCATACCAACAGCGCCCTGGAGGCTATCCCGAGGCTCCTGGACATGGGGATCGAGAAATATCTGCTTGCCAGCACCCTGCTCTGCCTGGCGGCGCAGCGCCTGGTGCGCCAGCTCTGCCCGTCATGCAAATCTCCTTACAGGCCTCCTCAGTCAGAAATTGACCAGTTCAACGCGGAGTCAATGCTTGCCCCTCTGCCGGATCCGTCAAAGCTTACTTTTTACAAAGCCGTGGGCTGCCCTAAATGCAACAATATGGGCTACAAGGGCCGGAAGGCTATCTACGAGGTCTATTTCAACACCGATGCGATGAAGCGTATAATTTACAAGGACGCTGACATACAGACGCTAGCCCTGGAGGCCGCCAAGGGCGGCGCGTGGAACCTGCGGGCCAGCGGCTGGCGCAAAGTAGTGGCCGGGGTGACCTCTGTCGAAGATATGCTTTCAGTGACGGTTTCCGAGAGGTAGAAGCCCTGCCGTATACGCTCGTCTCATGAATGGGGGGGCGTGGGCCTTGCTTTTTAGCCTTTCGCGACGCATAATATATTATATAGGCGGGCTTAGCTGGTTTTCAGCAAGGTAACTACTATATGGGACGATTTATTTATACGGTTCAGGACGCACAGGGCACGGTGACTACCGGCGCCCTGGACGCCGATGACGAAGACGGTGCGGTACAATCCCTCCAGACCAAGGGCCTGTTCATCCTTTCTATCCAGTCCGAGGACACTAAGTCCAAGGGCATACTGAGCCTTAAGAAGTTTAAAAGCGGCAATGTCTCGGGCCGCGAGATGGTATTCTTCGGCGAGCAGATGGCCACCCTGATAGGCGGCGGAATTCCCCTGGTGCGCGCGCTTTCATTGCTGAGCGAGCATGCCGAGAACAAGAACCTGGGAGCGGTCCTCTCCGCGATAACCAAGGAAGTGTCCGCGGGCGGCGCGTTTCACAAGGCCCTGGAAAAACACCCTAAAGTTTTCGACGAGATCTGGGTCTCGCTCGTGCAGGCCGGCGAGGTTTCCGGACAGCTGCCCGCCGTGCTGCGCCAGATAACCGCGTACAGCGAGTCGCAGGAAAACGTCAAGTCCAAGATCATTACCGCCGTTTCCTACCCCGCCGTGCTGATGACCATGTCGATGGGCGTGCTGCTGTATTTCGTGATGTACATCGTCCCGGTATTTTCCGATATCTTCCGGGACTTTAACCTGAAGCTGCCGCTCATAACGCGCATCATAGTCATGTTCTCGTCCGTGCTGACCAAATACGCGGTGCTCATAGTCGTGTCCATGATAGGCGGCGCCTTCGCTTTCAAGGCTTACATAGCCACGCCGCCGGGCAGGCTCACCTGGAACCATGTCCAGCTGAACATGCCGCTCTTCGGAACCCTTATACGCGCTATGCAGATAGAGCGCATGCTCACCACCATGGCCACCCTCATACGCTCCGGCGTCAGCATTCTCAACGCCGTCTCCGTGCTGGAGGGCGCCTTCAAAAAGAACCTGATCTACCAGAACGCGCTGAAAAAGGCCAAGAACGATATCGCCAGCGGCCGTTCTATTTCCGAATCCTTCAAAAAAACCGGTATTTTCCCGGGCATGGTAACTGAAATGATGTGGATGGGCGAGGAATCCGGTAAGCTGCCGGATATCATCGTCGTGCTTTCAAAATATTATCAGGAGCAGATAGACCAGTTCCTGCGGCGCTTCTCCTCCATGATAGACCCGATACTAGTTGTGGGCGTCGGCGGGCTCGTAGCGGTTATCGTTATGAGTATCTTTATGCCTATCTTCCAGCTGTCGCAGATCGGAGCGGGCTAAAATAACGGGAAGGGGAAAATGAAAAACATTAAAAAAGGCTTTACGCTTATAGAGTTGCTCGTGGTCGTGCTGATAATCGGCATTCTGGCCTCGGTGGGGGTGCCTTATTATTCCAAGACCATGGAAACTTCAAAAGCCACCGACGCCGTGGCTATCGGGCATATGCTGGCCAATGCCTACCGTATGTTCCAATTGGATAACCCCGGAGTTAACCTCAACGGAAGCACCTTAAGCGACTCCTGCAATTCCGGCGCCTGCAATCCCGGGGACCTTAGCAGCTGCCGCATTCTGCGCTGTAATTATGTGGCGCCGCAGGCCTGGTCTAATTCCTCTTACAACTTTTCTGTGGGAGGCGGAGGAACCTTGGCCGCCACTGCGCGCAGGAACGGGGGGAACGCCCCTTACAACGGGTGGGGCTATTCGTTTACAACTTCGGGGAGATGTTCCACTATCGGCAGCAATACGCCTTCATGCCCCAGGTTCTGATTTATGAAAGCACGGAGAAGACCGGGTCAGACGCTTGTTGAGGTCACTGTCGCAGCCCTTATAGCGGCTGTAACCGCTACTGCGGTTTTTTCCGTAGTGCTTTCAAGTTTTGTTTCCGACGCTAAGGGGGATAAGCGCGACGCCGCCGCCATGGTGCTCAGGAGCGCCCAGGAAACCCTGAAAAGTTATGTCAGCGCGGTTCCGACTACGCCAAATATGTTTCCAGGCTTTCCTGCCAGGCCGGGCGCTCCCGGTTCTCCGACAGGACGCTGGTCCGCCGACGGGTCCGGCGGCTGGGCCCTCGCGGCAGGAAACCACAATCTTGACTCCCTGGTGTCGGGGCCGCCGCTGACCGAGCCCGGCAACCCGCCGGCCCGGCTCAGGTACACGGTTACCAATACTAACTGCCTGGGGGCCCTCGGCCCTGCGCCTACTGACTTTACCCAGTGCAAGACCGTTAATTTTACTCTTATCTACACGGATTGATTATGAAAAACAGGCAAGGATTTTCTCTGGCAGAACTTATGCTTGCCACGGTTATCTTCGCTTTTATAGCGGCTTCTCTGGCCACTATTTCTTCCACTACCAGCCACCATATGTTCCAGAACTACAGGCACAATGTGCTCAAGACCAATGTCCTGGTGTCGATGCGCTCCATTCAGCACAATATTTCCGTGGCCACCCGCATAGATTCGCCCGCCCTGGGCGCAAGCGGCAACCAGCTGCTCTTTGCCGTGAACGTGGACCAGAACAGCGGCTGCTACCCTATAGCCCCGGCCCCGGCTCCCCGGCCTGCATGGCATTTTTACTGTCTCGCCAACGACCCGGTAGACCCTGCCATCAGGAACCTCTACCACCATACAGGGACCCTTCCCGTAGGAACCCCCTGCGGGAGCGCGGCCCCTTCAATCTGGGGCGGGCCGGCCGTTCTAAACTGCGGGAACAGCGGGGGGACCATAACGCTCCTGATGCAGTTTGCCGATACCACCAACCCTTTCTTTACCCGGTCGGGAGTATCCGATGACGCCGTAAGGGTCAGGCTTCATTCAAAATGGGATGCTGCCCTCCGCGGCTTCAGCAGAAACCAGCGGGATGTGGATTTCAGCCTGGATACCGTATTTAAAGTGAACCGCGCGCGTTAAGCGGGCGGGGGAAAGACACAGGGGCGCAAAGCGAAGGAAGACCCTCCCGGCTTTGCGCTTTCGTCTTTTTCGTGCCGGAGTGCGCCTTGCCGTTCTTCATTTTCTCTGCTAGACTATAAGCATGAGACTCCGCAGAAAAAAAGGCATGGTCCTGCTGCAGACGCTGGTCATGTCCGTCATACTTTCCATGGTATCCGTCATGATGATGAAGTGGGTCCTTGCCCGGTATACGATGGCGGCCCGCAATTACAGGGCTAACGCCACCCTCAGCCGCGCGGGCGGTTATTCCCAGGCCTACTTCTCCACCTGGAACGCCGGCGGGCAGCCGGGCTGCGGCGCCACAATAAACGGCCAGACCGTCTCCTGTAATATTTCCGGCGGGGCGATGAGGACCGTAGTTATAACAGCCAACCAGGACCAGTAACTTCCGCCCCAATTTACCGCATGCGCCGTATAATCGCCTTAGCCTGCATGTTAATCGCCGCCGGCGCCTTCGGAGCGGAGGTAGCCACCACAGCTCCTTCGGTTTCCAACTGGCATATCAAGAACTCCCCGCATTTCAAGATCCTGCACGAATCCGTCTGGTCTCCGTCCTCCATCTCGCTCGAGATGGAAAAGATGTATTCCTCTATACGCCTGAACATGGCCATGTTCGCGCCCTGGATGGTGAAAGAGAAGACTAAGATCTATATCTATTCCTCGCAGAGCTCCTATGTTAACGGCGAGTTCAACCCTCCGCCCTGGTCAAAAGGCCTGGCTTATGTTTCAAAAAAAACCGTCGTTGTTTATGATACGGGGGACATACAGAAGCTGAAAGCGGTAATTTCGCATGAGCTCACCCATCTCTACTTTGAAAGTTATTTTTCCGAGAAGCTGAAGTACCCGCCGCAGTGGCTTAACGAGGGCCTGGCCGTCTACCTGGAGGAATCTGTTTTTCCTTCGGGCGGGCCCTGGAGCAATGCTCTGGCCTACTTTACGCCCGGCAGGCGGGTCCCTTTCGATATCTTTTTCGACCTGAAGATAGACCAGCTCGATTCGGACGCGAAGATAGCCGACTGGTACCTGCAGGCTTACGGAACCGTCCTCTACCTTTACAGGCCCCATACCCGCGTGCAGTTCAAGGCCCTCTGTGACGCATTGCGTTCGGGTGAAAAGCTAGAGGTCGCGCTGTGGAAGGGGTACCGGATAAGGGAGGGGGGGGACTTCGGAGTTAAGTGGTCGGCCTGGCTGGACAACTATTCAAAGCCGGACCGCAACGGCGTGCCCATGGGGAGCCGCTCGGCGAGTTTCAATTTCAAACCCGTGCGGCTTTCCTCTTTTTCCTTTACGAACTTCGGCTCAAAAAAATAACTCCCGGGCCCTAGGCGCCCTGCCGCCTTGCACCCAGGTGCTCTTTAAGATAGAAGCCTGTGTGCGAGCCGCTTTTTTTTACTATCCCGGGCGTGTCGCCGGCGTATATCAGCTCTCCACCGGCAGCGCCGCCGTCAGGGCCCAGCTCTATGATCCAGTCGGAAGAGGCTATCACGTCCAGGTTATGCTCTATTACCAGGACCGTATTGCCCTGGTCCGCCAGGCGGTGCAGGACCTTCAGCAGCTTTTCCACGTCGGCGAAATGCAGGCCGGTGGTAGGCTCGTCCAGTATAAAAAGCGTCCTGCCGGTGGAGCGCTTTGCCAGCTGCTCCGCCAGTTTCATCCGCTGCGCCTCGCCTCCGGAAAGGGTTGTGGCGCTCTGCCCTAGCTTTATGTAGCCAAGCCCTACTTCGCGCATGGTCGAGAGGACTTTGGCTATCTGGGGGATCTCGGAGAAATGCACGGCGGCTTCATCGGCCGCCATATCCAGGACCTCCGCGATGCTCTTGCCTTTGAACTTTACTTCCAGGGTGTCCTCGTTAAAACGGCGACCGTGGCATTCTTCGCACTTAACATAGACGTCGGGGAGGAACTGCATCTGTATCTTTATGGTCCCGTCTCCCTGGCAGGCCTCGCAGCGCCCCCCCTTGACATTGAAGGAGAATCTCCCGGGCTCGTAGCCGCGCCGCTTCGCTTCCGGCAGGCGTGAGAAGATGTCCCGGATATGGTTGAAGACCCCGGTATAGGTCGCCGGGTTGGACCTGGGCGTCCGGCCGATAGGGGACTGGTCTACAATGATAACCTTGTCTATATTCTCCGTGCCTTTCATGCTCTTAAAGCGCCCGGGGTTTTCTTTGGAGCCGTAGAGTTTCTTCGCCAGCGCTTTGTAGATTATCTCGTAAAGCAGGGTGGATTTGCCGGAGCCGGAGACTCCGCACAGGGTTACGAAAAGCCCCAGGGGGACCTTAACGTCTATGCCTTTAAGGTTGAACTGCTGGGCCTTGCTGAATTCGAGCCAGCCTTTTCCCGGCTTGCGCAGCGGGCGTTCGAGGGATACTTTCTTTTCGCCTCTCAGATAAGCCCCGGTTATGGATTTTTTATTCCTGAGGATAGCGGCCAGGTTTCCTTCTGCGGTTATATAGCCGCCGGTGAGCCCCGCCCCGGGCCCCAGGTCCACAATATGGTCGGCGTTGCGGATAACGGCCTCGTCATGCTCTACTACTATAAGGGTGTTGCCCAGGTCGCGCAGGGACTTGAGCGTGGTTATAAGCCTGGCATTATCGCGCTGGTGCAGGCCTATCGTGGGCTCGTCGAGAACATACAGAACCCCGGTCAGGCCGCTGCCTATCTGGGTGGCCAGCTGTATCCTCTGGGCTTCGCCGCCGGACAGAGTTTCCGAGCGGCGCTCGAGCGAGATATAGCCCAGTCCCACATTCGTGAGGAAACTGAGCCGGGAATTTATTTCTTTGAGGATAAGGCGGGCGATGGTCCTGCCTTTCTCTCCCAGTGAGAGGGCAGACATGAAACCCCTTATCCCGGAGATAGGCAGGCTTGAAACCTGGACGATATTACTGCCCCCAAGGAGCACATGCAGCCCCTCGGGCTTAAGCCGGAGGCCTTTGCAGGTCCCGCAGGTGACTTCATGCATGAACTTGCGGTAGATCTCCTCTTTTACGAAATCGGATTCGGTTTCCGCGTGGCGGCGCTTAAGATTGGTTATTACGCCTTCAAATTCTCCGCCGGGCTCTCCGCGCAGGATAATAGAGCGCTCTTCTTTTGTGAGCGCCTTCCAGGGCTTATCAAGAGAGATCGAGTTTCTTTTGGCCGCCTCGAGTATCATTTCCATGTAATACCCTGACCAGGAGTTTTTCCAGCGGTGGGTGCGGGTGGTGACGGGGTTGGACCAGGCTTCTATCGCGCCGCCGTTTATGGACTTCGAAGGGTCGGGGACCACAAGGTCCTCGTCTATCTCTATTTTTACGCCCAGCCCGCTGCATTCCGGGCAAGCGCCGAAAGGGGAATTAAAGGAGAAAAGACGGGGTTCCAGTTCCGGGAAGCTGATGCCGCAGGCGGGACAGGCGTTCTTCTCGCTGTAAAGAGCGGTCTCTTTGCTTGCCGACTCGACAGCCGCCAGGCCGCGGCTTTGGACGAGCGCCAGCTCTACAGCCTCTGTAAGCCGCTCTTTTTCACCTGAGCCCGGGGTCAGCTCGTCCACGAACAGGTCTATACTGTGTTTTACATAGCGGTCCAGTTTGGGGATAGAATCAAGGGGAAAAAGCCTGCCGTCTACGCGGGCTTTGATAAAGCCGCTTTTTTTAAGCTTGGCGAACAATTCCTCGTAGGTTCCTTTGCGGCCGCTGATGAGCGGGGCCAGGATCTTTATTTTTTTACCTGAATATGCGGAGTTGATCTCCCTTACTATGCCCTGAACCGACCAGGCCTTTATCGGTCTGCCGCAACGGGGGCAGAACGGGGAGCCGACTTTAGCGTAGAGGAGGCGCAGGTAGTCGTAGATCTCGGTGACCGTGCCCACGGTCGAACGCGGATTCTTTGACGGGGTGTGCTGCTGGATAGCGATAGCCGGGGAAAGGCCTTCTATTGATTCGACATCCGGCTTCTCCATCTGTTCCAGGAACTGCCTGGCATAGGCCGAAAGGCTCTCTACATAGCGGCGCTGGCCTTCGGCGTAGATAGTGTCGAAAGCCAGGCTGGATTTGCCGGAGCCCGAGAGCCCGGTTAGAACTACCAGCTTGTTCTTAGGCAGCTCCAGCGTCAGGTCCTTGAGATTGTGGGAGCGGGCCCCGGTTATGATTATTTTATCCATATCTTAGAGGATTAGAGGACTGGATACCGGAAGATCGGCGGCAGGGGCCCTTTATGGCTAATCCGCTGGTCTTCTAGTCCTCAAGTCTTCTCTCTCCTGTAGCGGTCTATTACTGTCGGCTTGCGGTACTTGGAGGAGGGCTTCGGGTAATCCACGGTGTAGTGCAGGCCGCGGCTTTCTTTCCTGCTGCGCGCGGAGCGTATTATAACATCGGCCAGGCAGGCTATGTTCCGCAGCTCAAGCAGGTCGCGGGTGGGGAGGAAGTCCCAGTAGTATTTGATTATTTCTTCAGAGATAACCTTTATTCTGGCGCTGGCCCTCGCCAGGCGCTTGTTGCTGCGCACTATCCCCACATAGTTCCACATCAGGGTGCGAATTTCGTCCCAGTTGTGCTTTATCAAAACGGCTTCGTCGGAAGGCCGGGCATTGCCGGTGGTCCAATGCGACGGCTTCCCGGGGGCGGGGCGGCGCAGGCGGTCGGCTTTTATAGCCTCGGCAGCGCGGTGAGCGAAGACGCAGGTCTCCAGCAGGGAATTGGACGCCAGCCTGTTCGCGCCGTGAAGCCCAGTGTGCGAGACTTCGCCGATAGCGCAGAGGCCGGGCATTGCCGTGCGGCCGTGCTCGTCCGAGCGGACGCCTCCGCAGAAGAAGTGAGCGGCCGGAACTACGGGGATGGGGATTTTGGCTATGTCTATGCCCAGCTGCAGGCATTTGGCGAAAATGGTGGGAAAACGTCTTTTTAGGAAAGGCGCTTTTAAATGGGTCATGTCCAGGTAGACGCAGTCGGCGCCTGTGCGTTTAAGCTCGGAGTCTATTGCCCGGGCTACGATATCCCGGGGAGCAAGTTCCAGCTCCCGGGAATAGTTCTTCATAAAGGCTTTGCCGTCCTCTCCCCGCAGTATGCCTCCTTCTCCTCTCAAGGCTTCCGAGATCAGGAAAGATTTTGCCTGTGGGTGGTAGAGGCAGGTAGGATGGAACTGCACAAACTCCATATTTACCAGCTCCAGCCCCGCCCGGTAGGCCATAGCCATGCCGTCTCCGGTAGTGACGTCCGGATTGGAGGTATAACGGTAAACCTTTCCGGCGCCGCCCGAAGCCAGGAGGGTGGTGCGGGCAAGGAAACTGTGTACCTGACCTGTACAATCTTCAAGGGCGTAGACTCCGAGGCAGAAATTCCCCGCGGGCTTTACGCGGGCCGGGCGGCTTCTGAGTATAAGGTCTACGGCTGAATAATAGGGGAAAAAGGTTATGCCCGGGTCGGCCATGCAGGTCTCAAGAAGCGAGCGCTCTATCTCATGCCCGGTAGCGTCGGCCGCGTGGAGTATGCGGCGGCGTGAATGCCCGCCCTCCAGGCCCAGCTCGTAGACCCCTTTCTTAAGCGTGAAGCGCATTCCCAGCGCCACCAGTTCCCGGATCCGGGAGGGGGCTTCGCTGACCGTCAGCTTTACAACGCGGGGGTCGGAGAGCCCGGCGCCGGTGCGCAGGGTGTCGGCTATGTGCAGCTTGAAATTGTCGTCAGGGTCGGTTACGGCCGCTATTCCTCCCTGCGCGAGATTGGTGTTGGAGATATCGGGCGAGCGCTTTGTTATTATGGCCACTCGCCCGGCTTTAGCCAATTTATGGGCGGCCAGCAGGCCGGCGGCCCCGCTACCGATAACCAGGAAATCATATTTATAAATAGCCATAGACCTTTATCAGCTGCTCAGGAAAGATTTACTATAATGTTAATGTCGTATTGTTCCATGAATTGTCCCGATTGCCCGGAACACGGTAGATGGCCGCTGACGACTACTATATTTTAACATATCATGAACAAGCAGAACTTTAAGCATAAACTCTTCATCTACGCCCCGATCCTGCTCTCCCTGGGCATACTGTCCATCCTGGTTTACCCTAACCTCGACGCCCTGCTGGTAACTGTCAGGACGGCTGACCCCTTTTACCTTTGTTGTTCTTTTTTGTTCGCTTTTGCCAGCTACCTGTTCATGGGGCTGTCCCTCTGGGAAGTCCTTAAGATACTGGGGTATAAACTCCCGTTCTGGGAGGCCTCAGGAGTGTCCTTTGTCTCAACCACGGTCAATTATTTCGTTTCCTCAGGAGGGGTGAGCGGCTTTGCCACGCGCGCGCATTTATTAAGCAAGCGCAATATCCCGTACGGGATAAGCATGACGTCCTCCGTGGTCATCAGCGTTTTTATCTACCTGGTCCTTTCAATCATAATCGTGGAAGGAATGGCCCTGCAAATGCTTAAGTCAAATAGCTACGGCCTGAGCCTTTTCCAGGGAGTGGCAGGCGTGCTGTTTGTGCTGACTTTCGCTTTCGGGCTGATGCTGATGTTTTTTCACCACGAGCTGCGTTCCGTCTGGGCCCGCAAGCTTTACCACCTTGTAAACCACCTGCTGTTCTTCTTCTCAAGAAAGGAGATCCCCGAGGAAACATTCGTTCAGTTCGAATCCCAGTTATCGGAAGGGATACATACGATACAGGCCCGGAAATTCGAACTCCCCCTGGTGGTGGCTTATGTCTGCCTCGACTGGGTTGCGAACATACTTATACTTCATTTTGCGTTTAAAGCTGTCGGAGTTAACATGCATACCAGCACCCTAATAATAGGCTTTGCTATGGGCCAGATAATGACGGTTATCCCCATACTCCCCGGCGGCCTCGGAGCTATGGAAGCTGCAATGACTGCGGCTTATTCAGGAATGGGCATCCCTGTCGGCGCGGCGCTCACAGCCAGCCTTGTGTTCAGGCTTTTTTATTACCTGATCCCGGCTTTCTGCAGCCTTTTTATCTATTGGGGACTGCGCACTACGGAATCACATTACAAAACCGAAGAAGTTCCCCGCCCTTAGCCCGAAAAAAGGTTCTGGAAGATGCTTGAAAAATTTATGAACAGTCTGCCGGAAGTTCCTCCCTCGGCCTGGGTACACAAGTCAGCATGCCTGATAGGCCGGGTAAAGCTCGGGGCCCTGGTTTCCGTCTGGCCCGGCGCGGTGATAAGGGGGGACGTTGACCGTATAGAAATAGGTCCCGGCTCTAATATCCAGGACCTGGCCGTCCTGCACCCTAACAGCGGAAAGCCGGTCCTCGTGGGCGAGGGCGTTACGGTCGGGCACTCGGCCATAATACACGGCTCGGTGGTGGGCAGCCATAGCCTGGTCGGGATGGGTTCTGTAATCATGGACTCCGAAATAGGCGAATATTGCTTAATTGCGGCGGGGACGGTCGTTGCTCCCGGCTCAGCAATTCCGGCCGGGAGCATGGTCATGGGAGCTCCGGGCAGGATAAAGCGGCAGCTCACTGAACAGGAATGCGCCGGTTTGGTAAAATCCGGAACTGACTATGTTAAACTGGCCGGGGAATATATGGGGGAGCCGCTATGACCGGACAAAAGATAGTGATGATTGAGGACAGCAAAGCCGCCTCTACGGTGCTCAAAGAAGTCCTGGCGGCTGAGGGCTATACCGTACTGCACGCAGCGGACGGAGTATCGGGACTCGCTCTGGCGCGCAGGGAGAAGCCGGATCTTATCTTGCTGGACCTGCTCCTGCCCAAGCTCAACGGCTACGAAGTCTGCAACGCGCTGATGCGGGACAATCTTACCCGCCATACGCCCGTCCTTATAATTTCCACCCTGGATACTACAGAAAGCAGAGAAAAGGCTAAAACATGCGGCGCCCGCAACTTCATGAAGAAGCCCTACAACCTGGAAGACCTGCTCCGGGAAATAAAGCGGCTGCTTCCCCGAGGTTAAAACAGATTTATACCCGCATTCTGAAGGCATTCGGCCCGCAGGGCTGGTGGCCGGTTACGCCTCCCGGGAAAACCAGCCCCGTTTATTTCCCGGGTTTTTACGGCCGGCCATCGGAAAGAACTGCTTTCGAGATCTGTGCCGGTGCGATACTTACCCAGAACACGGCTTGGGCGAATGCAGAAAGGGCGCTGCAGGCTCTTAACTCCTCCGGCCTGCTCTCCCCGGCAAAGATAGCCGGTTCTCCGCTGCCGCGGCTGGAGCACGCGGTAAGGAGCAGCGGGTATTTCAGGCAGAAAGCCCGCAGCCTCAAAGCCTTTTGCCGCAGGTCCCTGCGCGAGCATCCCGAGGGCTTTAGAAAGTGGTTTTCAAGCGCGGCCGCCGGGTCCCTCAGGGCCGAGTTGCTGTCTTATAAAGGCGTCGGCCCGGAAACTGCGGACTGCATCCTGCTGTACGCGGCGGGCAAGCCCGGTTTTGTAGTGGACGCGTACACGCGCCGGGCGGGGGAAAGGCTCGGGCTGGGGCGGGGTCTTTCATATGACGCCTGGAAGTATTTGTTCGAAAAGGGCCTCCCTTCCGACGTAAAATTGTATAATGAGTATCATGCCCTTCTGGTAAAACTGGGCAAGGATTTCTGTAAAAGGACTAAGCCGCAATGCACCGGATGCCCGCTGAACATTACCTGCGCAAAACTGATATAACCTCGGGAGCCGCTGCCTGCGCGGCAGGATAAAAAGCGCCTAGATTTAACTTAACAAGAGGGAACCTCATGAATAATATTGAAAAGGCGGAAGAACTCCTCAATAACGGTGATTTCGCCAAAGCCCTGTCCGCGATCAGGAAGAGCAAGCCCGACGAGGATAAAGGAAGGCGGCTTTTTTTGAAAGGCGAAGCCCTGCGGGGACTCGGTCTTTTCGGGGAGGCGCTTAAAGAGTACGGTTTCGCGCGTAGAGCAATCCGCGGCAATGCCGAACTGGAGCTTGAGACGCGCCTTAGCGAAGTGCGGTGCAACAGGGCGCTGGGCAATGACAAGGCCGCTGTAGAGGGGGCAAGGGAATCAGCGGCCCTTTCCAGGAAACTCGGCGTTTATACCGAAGAGGCCGAGCTGGAGTGGGCGCTGGCTCTGCGCCTGGTTGGAAAACTTCCCGAAGCCGCCAGGCTGCTTGAGAAGCTCCTGAAAACTTTTAAGAAGGCCGGGGATTGGTCCGGTGCCGCTTTCGCGCTCTGGGCTCTCGGGGGGCTTTATCGCGCCCAGGGGCGGTACGAGGCGGGGATAAACTCCTTTGAAGAATCGCTGAAAGCCGCTAAGAAGGGTAAAGACGAGGCAGCTGCCGGCTACGCTTTATTCGGACTTGGCGGCATATTGCGGGTGGCGGGTTTTATGGGCAGGGCCCTGGACTGTTATGTCCGGGCGAGGAAGCTTTTTTCAACTACGGACGACGCTTTCGCCAAGGCTTACGCGGAATGCGGAACTTCAAACGTGCTGCGCCAGCTTGGCCGGCTTGAGGACTCCTATGCCGGCTATATCAGGGCGCATAAGCTTTACTCCGGCCTTTCAGACTGGGCCGACCTGGGTTTTGTGGAATGGGGGATGGGGGAGATAAAAAAGAAGAACGGGGATTTTATTTCCGCCCTAGCGCATTACCGCAAAGCGGCCGGGCTGTTCAAGGGCCGCTCCGAGCCGCGCGGCGAAGCCCTTACGCAGCTTTCCCTCGCTACCCTTTATTACCTCAGGGGAGAAACCGCCAAAGCGGAGCGCCAGCACGACAGAGCCCTCAAATTCATCCGTTCCCACGGACTTCACACCCATCTAGAGACATTTACCTAATAAAACCCGCCCTTTGCCAGAAAAGGCCGGGCGGCCTACCGTACGGGCCGGAACGCAAAACCAGCGTCGCGCACGCCGTGCGCGCGCTTGCCGGTCACTGCAGTGGCCTTCGGCCACCCGGCCTCGGCGCTTACGCAAGCCTCGCGCACAGAACTGTCGCTTCGCTCCATCCGAGCGAGGTCACGGTGTGGCCGAACGTGTTTTGCGTTCCTGTCCCGCGGCAGGCCCCGGCTTCGCATCTAGCGGTCTTTTTAAGTTATGTTTACAGCTTGAAGTCCCAGCCGAGGTAGAACTCGCGGGCTTTGGGGTCGTTGAGGAGGGTGTTGGCGTCGCCGTCTATGAGGATCTGTCCGTTGTAGATCAAATAGGAGCGGTCGGTGATAGAAAGGGTTTCCCGGACATTATGGTCCGTGATCAGTATGCCTATCCCTTTGTCTTTGAGGTGAAGGATCGTTTTCTTAAGGTCGCTTACCGTGATAGGGTCAATCCCGACAAAAGGCTCGTCCAAAAGGATGATCTTCGGATCGTTTATCATCACCCTCGCCACTTCCAGCCGGCGCTTTTCCCCGCCGGAAAGCGTCCACGCCTTCTGGTCTTTAAGCTTCATCAGGCCGAATTCTCCGAGGAGGGCTTCCACCCTGTCCCGCATAACCTTCCTGTCCGTGGTGGTCCGCTCCAGGATAGCTTCCAGGTTCTGGGCTACAGTAAGCCCGCGGAAAACAGTAGGCTCCTGAGCCAGGTAGCCTATGCCGCCGCGGGCCCGGGCGTACATCGGTTCTTTAGTGGCGTCGCGGCCGTCCATGAAAACTTTGCCCGCATCAGGCGCAAGGAAGCCGACCAGCATGTGGAAAGTCGTGGTCTTGCCCGCCCCGTTTGGGCCCAGCAGGCCGCAGACCTCGCCTGAATTCACGCACAGCGAGATGCCGTTAACCACCTTGCGCCGGGAAAATGATTTTTCAAGAAGGTCGCATTCTAGTTTCATCTTTATTCGGTTCCGGTGCTGCCGGGAAGGGTTTCGTTCCGCTGCTCCGGCAGGGAGCCGGTGCTGGCCTTTACGTCTTTTACCCAGCCGGTCACCCTATTATAGAATTTTATGTCGCGGCTGCCGTTGAAGAACTTTATCTTCTCGGAATTGATAGCGAAATCAAAGCCCTGGCGCGTACCGGCCGCCATCGGCGTAGAGTCGTACATAAGGAATGTGTCCTCGGATTTGCTGTAGAGCCCGTTCTGCGAGTACATGTCCAGGTTCTCGGTGGAAAGGGCGAAAGCTCCCTTAAAAGCCATAAGTCCCAGGCGGTTCTGGGCGAAGGTTTCGTCGGCGCGGCCGCGGAGTATCCGCCCGTCGGGGCCGGCGTATCTCATTGTGACCGGCAGCGCTCCGCGCTTCAAGGTCGCTTCCTCAAGGTCTTCCAGGTAAACAGCCTTATCGCAATTAACTTCTACGCGGGAACCGTTGTCGAACCGGCGCAAGATATATACCGAGCCGTTCATATCCCAGGTCTGGTCCGGGCGCAGGTAAAGGGCGTGGTCGGCCTTTAGCGTATAGCGCGGGTTGCGGAAGGAAACGTTGCCCTCGAATATCTCGCGGTCTTTCACCCGGTCCATTGTCCATTTATCGCTTTTCACTACGGACCCCATCAGCAGGTCTTCCGCCGCGGAGAGCGGAAGAACGAGCCTGGCAAGGAGGATAGCTGCGGCAAGTGTTTTCATTCGCCCGCCAGGCGGGTCTCCTGATGCTGTATCTCGATTTCAGAGAGGTCCGGGTTAGCCGTAAAGCCCCGCCCGGTTATAACGGTGCGCCCTTTATAGAAGGTCACCGGCTCCTCCGTCCAGATCTTGGCCCGGGCGGAACTGTAGTAAAGCCTTGTGGTTTTCAGGCGCATCCCGTCTTTCCAGGAATTAACCTCTACTTCGTCGTTGAGCACGGCGGATTTTTCAACCATCCTGAGCGAGCCCGTGCGCGAGGTGATTTCCGAAGATACCTCGTCCTGGTCGTAAAATTTTATCCGGGGCGCGCTGAAGGTGACCTGGCCCTTTTTTTCGTCCAGCCTGCCCGTTTTAGCGTCAAGGCGCCAGGCGCAGATGCCTCCCTCCGTTTCCGCCATCGAGAACTTTTTCAGCAGGCTGACTCCCGGCGCGGCTTCCCGCGAATCCGTCCCTGAGCAGGCGGCCAGCGCCAGTAAAAGGAGGGGGAGGAGTTTTCTCAACCTAAACCTTCCTTGAGGAGGTCCCGTTCGTCTATTATGCCTACGGGACGGCCGGTTTTGACGTTGGTTACCGGGAGATTGTCTATCTTCTTCCCGGAAAGCACGCGCGCGGCTTCTATGGCCATGGTCTCGGGGTGCACGGTCAGCGGACTGCGCGTCATGACGAGCCGCATAGGGAGGGCCAGGTCGCAGAGTCCGTCCTGGAGGCGGCGGCGGAGATCACCGTCGGTAAAATAGCCCGTCAGTTTCCCGGCCCGGCCCGTTACCGATACCGCGCCTGCGCGGGTTGCTGTCATTACTTCAAGGGCGCGGGCCACGCTGTCGGTTTCTTTTACCACCGGGTTTTCGCGGCCTTTGTGCATCAGGTCGGAGACTTTCAGATTAAGCAGCTTTCCCAGGTTCCCCCCGGGATGAAGGCACGCGAAACGCTTCTTGTCAAAGCCCTTCAGCGTCATAAGGGTGACCGCGAGCGCGTCGCCGAGCGCCAGCATTGCGGTGGTTGAAGAAGTAGGGACTATGTCGTAGGGGCAGGCCTCCGCTTTTACGTGAAGACACAGAGTAATATCCGAATAGCGCGCCATCCGGGAATCCGGGTTATTCGTTATTGAAATTACAGGCAGGCCCTGCCGCTTCAGGATAGGCAGCAGCTTTGCCGTTTCCTCGGTCTCGCCGGAATAAGAGAGGGCCAGGGCGACGTCGTCCGAGGCTATCATCCCCAGGTCCCCGTGAAGGGACTCGACCGGGTGCAGGTAGACGCTCCTGGTCCCCGTAGAGGCCAGCGTAGCGGCTATTTTGCGCGCAATAAGTCCGGACTTGCCCACGCCGAGCAATACTATCTTCCCGGTGCAGCTTTCAAGCAGGCGCACCGCCTTCAGCAAAGAGGAGTCCACCGTTTTTGACAGCCCGGCGACTGCGCGGCTTTCCGCGGCTATAACTCCCCGGGCGGTCTTTAAGATCAGCGCATCTTTTGCATTCATAAGGTTATTGCGCCGGGACTTTGTGCGGATTCAGCCAGGGGGTCATTTCCGGCGGGATCCGGCGCTGGTTGTAGGGAGGCGGCAGCTTGTGGAGCAGGTAACTGACGGTGAAGAAGCCGACTATCAGGGTCAGGTAGATCCACGACAGGGTTTTTAAATGCCATTTCCAGTCGGGGAACCAGGCGGGGGGGAGAGTCAGGTCCGTGCTGCATTTCTTACAGAATTTAAGTGTAGATCTGTTTTCGTGTCCGCAATTAGTGCATTTCATGTCGTTTCCTCTGATCGCTTGGCGCATGGTAATTTCTGCAGCGGGCCGGCTTAGCCTATTTTAGATATTTCTCCCGCCAGTCTGTCCATCCGGTTGAGAGCGGCTACCATGGGTTTAACGGAGCTCAGCTTGAGTGAGTTCGGCCCGTCCGAAAGCGCTTTTTCGGGGTTAGGGTGCGCTTCAAAGAACAGGCCCGCTATCTTGAGCGCGGCGGCCGCTTTGGCCAGCGGCATTATAAAGCGCCTGTCTCCGCCCGTCGCCGTGCCCAGTCCGCCCGGCCTTTGGACCGAATGGGTACAGTCGAAGATGACCGGGTAGCCGAATTGCTTCATTATCTCCAGTCCGCGCATATCCACCACCAGGTTCCCGTAGCCGAAGGAGGAGCCCCGCTCGGTCAGCATGATATCGCTGAAGCCGCGGCTTTCAAGTTTCTTTACTATGTTCTCCGCTTCCCACGGGGAAAGGAACTGCCCCTTCTTGACATTCACGGCCCGGCCGGTATCGGCGCAGGCAAAAAGCAGGTCGGTCTGCCGGCACAAGAAGGCCGGTATCTGCAGGATGTCGGCCACCTCGGCTACGCGCGAAGCCTGCTCGGGATCGTGGACGTCGACAAGCAGTGGGATATTGAGCCTGTTCTTAAGGTCCTTCATAAAACCGAGGGCGGCTTCCATGCCGATTCCGCGGAAGGAGTTGTGCGAGGTGCGGTTAGCCTTGTCGAAGGAGGCCTTCAGCACGAACGGGGTCTTCAGGCCCGCAAAAATAGCCTTCAGCTTTTCGGCTTCTGCCGCATACCCCCTGGTCGTTTCTATAACGCAGGGTCCCGCAATATAAACCAGCGGTCTGTCGTTGGAGAAAACCAGGTTTTTTACCTTTACTTCTTTCTGTTTCATGCTGCGACCTTCTTTTTGTTCTTCACCGCAGCGGCCACAAAGCTGAAGAACAGCGGGTGCGGCATCAGGGGCCGGGACTTGAACTCCGGGTGGAACTGTACGCCCATGAACCAGGGGTGCTTCTTTATCTCCACCATTTCGGGCAGATTGATCTTCTTGTTCATCCCGCTTACGACCATGCCTTTCTTTTCGTAGAGAGAGCTGTATTTTGAGTTGAACTCATAGCGGTGGCGGTGGCGCTCCGAGATGGTGCTGGAGCCGTATATCTTATGGGCCAGGGTTCCGGCTTTAATAGTGCAGGGCCACGCGCCAAGCCGCATGGTTCCGCCCTTGCCCTTAACGGCTTTCTGCGCGGCCATCAGGTCCACTACCGGGTGCTTGGTCCCGGGACTGAACTCGGTCGAATGAGCGGTCTTAAGGCCCAGCACGCTGCGGGCGAATTCTATGGTTGCGCACTGCATCCCGAGGCAGATGCCGAGGAAGGGCAGATTGTTTTCCCGCGCGTAACGAACGGCTTTTATCTTGCCCTCAATGCCCCTGTCCCCGAAGCCGCCCGGGACAATAAGGCCGTCCGCCTTTGACAGCCGGTCCTCGAAATCCGACCCCTCGACGTCCACGTAATCCAGCTCGGCTTTCACCCCGTTAGCTATAGCGCCGTGCTGTATGGCTTCTACCAGGGACTTGTAGGAGTCTTTAAGCTTTGTGTACTTGCCGGCGATGGCTATGTGTACCGGCGCGGCCGAGCCCGCCGTTTTGAGGCGCTGCACAAAATCCGCCCATTCATCAAAGTCCCACTTCCCGCTCCGCAGGCGCAGCAGCATCATTATCTGCTCGTCAAGCCCCTGCTTCTTCAGGATAAGAGGCACGTCGTAAATAGAAGGGGCGTCCGGGGCGTCTATCACGGCTTCCCTGGGTACGCTGGTAAAAAGCGCTATTTTATTCTTTATGTCGCGGGCCAGGGGCTTCTCGGCGCGGCAGACTATGATGTCGGGGTCTATGCCGATCTCGCGCAGCTTGTTTACGGAGTGCTGGGTCGGCTTTGTCTTAAGCTCGTCGGAGGCGTTGAGGTAGGGCACAAGCGTAACATGCAGGTACAGCACGTCGTTGCGCGTCCGGTCAGGGCGCATCTGGCGGGCGGCCTCAAGGAAGGGCAGGCTCTCTATGTCGCCGACGGTCCCGCCTATTTCCACGATGGTTATGTCGTAGCCTTCCGCGGCTTTAACGAAGCGGCTCTTTATTTCGTTGGTGATATGCGGGATAACCTGGACGGTCTGGCCCAGGTAGCCGCCCTCGCGCTCTCGCGCGATAACGGTCTGATAGATCTGCCCGGCGGTAACGATGTTTATGCGGCTGGTATCCAGGCCCAGAAAGCGTTCATAGTAGCCCAGGTCCAGGTCGGTCTCGGCGCCGTCGTCCGTTACAAAAACCTCGCCGTGCTGCAAAGGGGCCATGGTCCCGGCGTCCACGTTGATATAGGGGTCGCACTTGACTATGGTTACGGAAAGGCCGTGGGCTTTAAGGAGCCTGCCTATGGAGGCCGCCGTTATGCCTTTGCCGAGTGAACTTACAACGCCGCCGGTAACAAAGATATATCGTGTCATTTATTGAGCCTTTTTTTCAGGAATACCGCGGCCGTCCTGATATCGGCCGGCACGTCTATAGCGGGCCCCGGGGTCGGGACTTCGGCTACCGCTATCTTCATGCCGTTTTCAAGCGCGCGCAGCTGCTCCAGGCGCTCCAGCCTCTCCAGGGGGCTGGGCTTGAGTTTCACAAATCTGGCCAGGGCGGCCCTGCGGTAAATATAAAAGCCGCAGTGCTTATAGTAAGGGTAACTCCTGATTTCAGAAAGGGGGTGGTGAAAAGGGATGGGGGACCTTGAAAAATAAAGAGCGTTTCCGGAGCCGTCCATTGCCAGCTTGACGCAGTTAGGATTATTTATGTCTTTCTCGTCCGCTATGCGGGAGCAGGCCGTGCCTATATCGCAGGCGGGGGAGGCTTTTAACTTTTTGTAGGCCTTTAAAAGAGTTGCCGGCTCCATAAAGGGCTCGTCTCCCTGCATATTGATAATAAAATCCGCCTTTGTGCCGCGCGAGGCTTCGTAGATCCTGTCTGTGCCGGATTGGCAGCGGGGGCTGGTCATAACGGCCCGGGCTCCGAGGGAAAGAGCGAAGTTGAGAACCTTTTTATGTTCGGTGGCGATAATAACTTCCCCGAGCCCGGAGCGCAGCGCGGCTTCCCAGCACCATTGCAGCACCGGTTTGCCGGCTATTGCCGACAGCACTTTGCCCGGAAAACGCTGCGACCCGTAGCGGGCGGGAATTACGATTAAACAGTTTTTGTCCATGATTTTGCGCTTCCGAGAAGTTCCTCTACGGTGACCGAAGCCGTGCCTAGTTTTCCGACCACTACCCCGGCCGCGAAGTTAGCGGCCAGAGCGGCTTCCTCCGGGGCGGCCCCCGAGGCCCAGGTAAGGGCCAGCACGGAGATGACGGTATCGCCGGCTCCGGTGACATCATACACTTCGCGGGCGAGGGTCGGGATATGGTGAGGGATTATAGCGGAGCCCTTCCGCGTAAAAAGGGTCATTCCGTGCTCGCCTTGCGTAATTAGCAGGGAGCGGGAGGCGAGTTTGCGCATGATAGTACGGCCCAGCTGCTCGGCGGCCTCCTGACCCTCCTTTGGGGAAAGGCGCATTCCGCCGAAGGCTTCCATTGTATTCGGGGTAATGCAGGCGGCCCCGCGGTAGAGCTGAAAATGCTCTACCTTCGGGTCCACAAAAACCGGAACGCGGCGTTTCGCCGCCAGGTTTATAGCGGCTTTGATAGTGGCGGGCTCGAGGAGGCCTTTGCCGTAATCTGAAAGCACGAGCGCCTCACAACCATCCTTCAGGGCGGTTTCAAGAGAGGCCAGGGCCGCCTTTTTGGCGGCCTGCCCGAGCAGGGCCGGGTGCTCGCGGTCGAAACGCACTACTTGCTGGTGTTCGGCGATGATCCTGGTTTTCTCGATAGTCCTGAAGGCGCCGTCCCGCACCAAAGATCCGGAACTTACTCCGGCAGCGGCAAGCAAAGAGGAGAGTTCCTCCGCCGCGGCATCAAGGCCGGCTACGGAGATCAGCACCGGTACCGCGCCCAGCGTGGAAAGATTTACCGCAACGTTCGCAGAGCCGCCGCATACCGAGGATTCGGATGTAACCCGGACTACGGGAACAGGCGCTTCCGGGGAAATCCTTTTAACTGAACCTTTAATATACCTGTCCAGCATAAGGTCGCCGAACACGGCAATTTTGCGCCCGCCAAAGCCTGCGATTATAGAGGGGAGCCGCTTAAATCCGGACTTTATCATGATAAATATTATAACAAATAGAGACAGCGGGGTAGAGGACAGGCGCAGGGGCTGCGCGGGAGGCCGTTCGGGAAGGCCGGAGGGGGACGCGGCGCTGTGCGGCTATTTGCTGATGGAGCGTCTTACCAGCTTGGCGGTTATGGAGCCTATGAAGATCTCGGCTTTGAGCATCATCGGCAGCTTAAGTTCGTCGTCGGTTATCCAGACCAGCATCCGCTTGCCGGCTTTTGCCACAAAAAGACCGTCCTCGCCGACCATCGGCTCGAGCCTTATGCACTTCTTTCTCCCGTAATCGGTAGAAATCTTTTCGCGCCGGCCGGCCTTTATCGTAAGGTTCCAGTTGCGCTTAGTGTTGACAGCCATCTCAACCGTGGCTCCCGGCGCAACTTTCATTGCGCGCAGTCTGTAAATCGCGGAAAGCATGTCATTTACCGGCTTGCCCAGCGGGCCTTCGAAGTCGGAAACCACGCGTTTACGGTTCATTTTCCGGCCGTAAAACCTGCTGCCGGCATTATCAAAAATGACCCATTCATTGAAGAAATGTTTTCCTTCGGATATTTTCTTATAGTAGCCGAAAGAGTGCATGTCTCCGGCGTCCATCCAGGATTCGTTGCGGTCGGCCACCTTGTAGAAATTGGCCAGGAAAGAACCGGACTTGGCCTCCGAAACAATATGCCAGGCGGGCCGGGAAGAAATGTCCACTGTTTTCTCTATTTTGATGTAGGACTTGCCCACATAGACCAGTCCCCAGTAAATTTTGTATTCCAGCGTTTCCCCGTCCGCCATTCCGGCCGCTGCGGCCGGCGCGGTTGAGGCTGAGACGGGGAGGTCCCGGTAAGGATGTTCAAGGAGCTTCCCGGCCGCGGAGGAGGGAGTCGCGAGCGCGAGCAGCAGGAGGAGATTAAAAACCATAGTTTATGCGCGCGGCTACAAAAATTGCAAGGGCGAAAGCGGCGCTCATCCCCCGCCATTCCTTGTTTTTCCTGAAAACATCCCTGGAATAGGAATTCGTGTCGAAAAAACCGGCAAGGCCGCCGGGGGTCGGCAGGATAGCCGGGACTGCGGCCTTGTACTCCAGGAAAGCCTCACCGTAAACCGAATACAGGAAAACTTCCTCGGCTTTTATGGTTACATAATATATCCAGCCGAAAGAAAGCGCGGCGAAGGCCCAGATCCCGACGGTAAGCGGCGGCCGGGAGGGGGAGGAAAGCATTATCATCAGTCCGGAGGTCATTAACATAGTGCCCAGGTATAACGGGTTGCGCACAGCCGCGTAAGGCCCGGTAACGGTCAGGGTTTTGGATTTGACGATGGCCGCGCTGGCGGCGAGGCGAACTGCCTGGCCCAGCGCCATTACAGCCAGTCCTGCCCAGAAGAGGGGCCAGCTTTCGGGCCTGGCGGCTATCAGGAGCGCCAGAGTTACAATTTGGGAAACAAGGATTCTTTTTTTCACGGTCTTTTCCTTTTTTCTTTGCAGGTGTTTGGGGCGCCGGCCAGGTTCGGGAGGGCGCGCGCGAGAGCAAGAATATCTTTGTGCTTTTCAGCCCGGAGGGAAACCTCCTTTCCCTGCCCGGTAAGCAGGAGGAAGCCTTTAATCCCGGCGGCTTTAGCCAGGAGCAGGTCGCTTTTTTTATCCCCTGCTACGAAAGAGCGCGCCATATCCGCCGGGCTGTCTTTGAGCGATTCTTTTATCAGTCCGGCAGCCGGCTTGCGGCAGGCGCAGTTCTCGCCGGGGCCGTGCGGGCAGAAATAGACGGCGTCCACCCTGGCGCCCCGCAGGCGCAGGTCCCGGACCAGCTTGAGATTTATGGCTATCGAGCCGGACAGCGTCATATAGCCCCGGGCCACTCCGGACTGGTTGGTTATAACTACGACGCGGTAGCCTTTGGCCGAAATAAGCCTGAGGGCGGCCGGGGCCCCGGCGTAGATCTTGAGCTGGGAGGGGCGGGTTATATAAGCCCCGGCCCTGTCGCGGTTGAGGGTCCCGTCCCGGTCTATGAAGGCCGTGGGGACGGCCTTTCCTTTTTTGACGCTTTCAGGCCAGGCCCGCATCAGTCCGCCTTCCTTCCTGCCCCGTCCACAATGCGCATAAGAGTTTTCCAGCCATTGCAGAGGAAAACTATTTTAACCGAAAGTATAAGAACTCCGCCAGTGAGGATCTCCTGCCATTTCGCTGGGAAGCGGGCAAAATCCTTGTAAGTTGTAACCAGCGGGAGGCCGGCGCGGGCTTCCTGCGCCGCGGCAAGTTCCCCGGCCGTGAAAATATGGTGGTCGGGATAGCGCCAGATCTGTTTAAGGTCTATCTTCATCTTTTTCAGAACGCCTTCAAAAGAGGAAGGGTCTCCGATCCCTGACAGCGCGACGGCCTGCTTGCCCTTCAGCGAATTAAGATCTGTCTGCTCGGCCGTGGCGGCGTTTATAAAGGTTTCGGGAGAGTGCATGCTTTCTATTATTTCGGCGAGGGGGGCGAGCCTACGTATTTCAGCCCGCAGAGCGTCTATGTCCGCCTGGGAGACCTGTTCGCAGTGGGTTATTATAACTGCGGCGGCCCGCACCAGCGCGGACGCCGGTTCGCGCAGGTTTCCCCGTGGCAATACGCGGTCGGAGTAAAAAGGGGCGGTGGCGTTTACAAGTACTATGTCGCGGTCGCGTTCAAGCGCGAAGTGCTGGAAGCCGTCATCCAGCAGCAGGACGTCGGCCCCAAGCTCTTCGGCGGCTATTGCGCCCGAAGCGTAGCGGTCTGACGAAACCAGTACCGGGACCCCGGCAGGCTCCAGCATACGATACAGCATCAAAGCTTCGTCGCCGGCTTCCGCAAAGATCTGGGGGCGGCCTTTTGCCAGTACCGTTACGCTGGAGGCAGCCGCTTTGCGTTTGTAGCCGCGAAGAAGCACCGCCGGCTTGCGTCCGGCGCGGGCAAGTTCGAGCGCTACCGCTACTACCGTGGAAGTTTTACCGGTGCCGCCGGCGGAAATGTTACCGAAACAGATCACGGGGACCGGCAGGCGCCTTCGGCGGAAGATCCCTTTGCCGTAAAGCGCTTTTCTTCCCGCCATCGCCGCCGAATACAGCACAGAAAGAGAACTTAGGAATATCCTTCCGGCAAATCCGGAGGCCAGCCGGTCCCGGAGCTGTTCAGGCGAGGTTCCGGTCATGCGGAATGTCCTTTTATCGCCCCGGCATGCGCGCTGAGGCGGGCCCAGACTGTTTCAAAGGGTAGCGAGGCCAGTTCTCCCTGCGCCCAGGAATGAAGCGGGCCGGGAGGACTCCAGCTGGCAGGCGAATTCTGAGGCGCGTAGATTGTAAAAGTCGGCGTCCCCTGGCTGACGGCAATATGCATAGGCGCGGAGCTGGTTCCGGCGTGAAGCGCGGTCCTCTTGAGCAAAGCGGCCATATCCAGGAGGTTGAAGTCCGGACAGAGTAAATGTTTTTCTCTGGCGGAAGACATAGCGGCCTTTACATAGTCGAGTTCTCCCGGGCCCCAGAGGAAAATGACTTTTGCCCCGAAAGCGGTGACTAGGCTGTCCGCCAGCCTGGAAAAATTTTCAGGGGCCCAGCGGCGGTGTTCCCGCGGGCTGGTTATATCCAGGGTTACGGTAAAAGTCCCGGGGGCGATGCCCTCCCCGGAAAGGAAAGCTTCTGCCCTGGCGGAGTTTTCGGGCTTGAAATAAAGTTCAGGCTCCGGCCCGTCGTCCGGGATGCCGAGCGGCTCCAGCAGCTGCAGGCGGTCAAACACCGTATAGCCGGGGTTCTCTTTCTTGACCGGGAGAATATTGTGGAATATCCGGCCGGCGGGGTAGCTGAAAGCGAGGCGTTTCCCGGCGCCCGAGAAGAGGGCGTAGAAACCGGATGAGGCGGACCGCATAAAATCCAGAGAGATATCTATGCCTGCGGCGCGTATAGCCGGCAGCGGACGGTCTTCGCGGCAGAATACTCCCGAGAGATTTGGATTGTTCTCGAGTATTCCGAGCGAAGGTCTCCTGGTCAGAAAATAGAGACGGGATTCCGGCAGGCCTTTTTTAAGAGCGCGGATGAGGGGGGTAGTAAGCAGTACATCGCCTATACCTTTAAAAACTATTATTAGTATGCCTGGCCCCATATGATGATAGTCAGCCGCTGAAGACCGCATTGCGTCGGAAAGGAACCAGGGGAAACTCCGGAACCAGGCTCCCGCCGCTCTCTTACTTCCGGCGGCTTTCATGCGGCTGATTTGCCGCCGCTGCGGTTTTAGCCCGGTATTTAGGGTCATTGTACATCTTGAACTGCCTGTAGATCTTAAGCCGGACCCGCCCCGCGGCCACGTCGGAAACCAGCCTGGTCAGTTCTTCCTCGAGATCTTTTCTTTGCTCCGCCATTACTCCCAGCCGGGCCGTGCAGGCTTCCGTGTGCGCCTGGGGCGCGTCGGTGCGCTGCAGCTGCTCTTTCATGTGGAAAATCTTGAGCTGCAGGATGCTGAGCTTATCGGCCAGGCTGCCTATTGTTTCCGCCATTTATGGCCTCCAGTGCTTTTTCGTCGATGCGCTCTATCAGGTCGTTGCGCTTCTGGTTAAGCTTGTCTATGTTCTTCTTGGCCGCGGCTATTTCCGGCACATTCCCCACGCGGGCCTTGTCCTCTTCGTGCCACAGTTCGGTGTTGGTCCGCGCCAGTTCGCTTACAAGTTTCCCTATCCCTATTTCATCCATTTTTGTGCACCTCTTGAATTTCATTATACCACTTCTCAGGTTTCGCGGCGGAGAGGAGGCGGGCGGAGAACTTGATGCGGCCCGGCGGAACCTGTTCTGACGAATCAAAGCCTGGATGCGCCGCGGCTCAGCTGCAGGGACAGGTCCCAGTTATTGTCCCCGCCGCGGATAAAGAGCCTGTCGATGGTGGAGTTTTCTCTGTCCCAGGGCCAGGCCGTTTTTCCCTGCCTGAAGCTGAAATCAAAAGTGTAGCCGGCTTCCAGGGCTTTAGACCGTATAGCCGGGGAGTAAGCCCCGTCCCCGTAAGGGTAGGCGAAAGCGCACATTTCTCTTCCGAAAGCCGCCTCGAGCTGGCGCTTGGATTCCGTTATTTCCCAGGCCGCGTCCTCCAGTCTGAGCGCTGAAAGGTGGGGATGGTTCATTGTATGCGAGCCGCATTCCACTACTCCGCTATCCTGCATTTCTGCCAGCTGTTCCAGGGTCGCCATATTTACCCAGGACTCGGAGCCGGGGTTATGCCAGAGGTTTACTTTGCCTATGGTATTGAAAACCACGAACACATTGCCTTTCGCCCCCAGTTCTTTAAGAACAGGCCAGGCGTGAAGATAGTTGTTTTCGTACCCGTCGTCAAAAGTTATCAGCACGGCTTTCTCCGGCAGCGGGGAACCCGATTCGAGGAGCTTTTTCAGGTCCGAAAAAAGCAGGGTGGAATATCCGTTATCCAGCAGATACTTAACCTGGCTGCGGAATTTTCCGGGGCTTACCCAGAGCTCCGCCAGTTTTGAACCGCGGGGCGGGACTCCGATCTTGTGGTAGCAGAGCACTTTCAAACCGGGCTTTGACTGGCGCCACCAGGTCCAGCGCGCGCTGACGGCGAAACCCGCAAGAAGCAGAATAGCCGCTATGGATATTGTCAGGATCATAGATCTTTACCTTAAACCGGTTCGGACTGCGGACAGGGCGCGGCGCTCTCCTTGCCGCCCATAAAGGCCCCCTCTGAAGCGGCAAAAACTTCGTCCACCGTCAGCAGGTTCATGCAGAGGAAATGGCCGCGCGGACATTTCTTTGAGCCGTGCAGCGCGCAGGGCCTGCAGGCCAGCGGCGTCTCCACTACCCGGTTGCCGGGTCCGTACGGGAAAAAGCCCAGCTCCCGGGTAGTGGGACCGAAAATTCCAACGGCAGGAACGCCCAGGGCCGCGGCTATATGCATAGGGCCTGAATCATTGGAGATAAAAACTTTTAACGGGCGTATTGCTTCCATAAGCTCGGGCATTGTGGTTTTCCCGGTGAGATTCAGACAATTCTCCGGACCCGCAAGGCGCTCTATTTCGGCGTTCCAGTCTTTTTCACCGGGCCCGCCGACCATCAGAACTCTGCCGCCGCGCGCGGCTGCGAGTCTTTTAATAAGCAGGGCCCATTTGCGCTGCGGCCAGCGCTTTGTGGGCCAGGCCGAGCCCGCGTTTATCCCGGCGTGAACATCTTCCCGGACGGGGGCTGAAGAAGCTTTTTCGCCCGCCAGTCCGGGAAAACTGGCTTTAAGGTTCTCCGCTAGGGGAGAAAGAAGGGCCAGGTTGCGCTCTACGTCGTGCAGGAGCCAGGAAAAAGGGACTTTATGAGTAAGCAGGAAACTTCCCGCGCTGGATGAAAAACCTACCCTTACCGGAATGCCGGCGCGCCAGGCCAGAAGGGCGCTGCGCAGGGAACGGTGGGGGATTATGATCGCGTCGAAGCTGCGCGCGCGCAGCTCGTGTACCAGCCGCCTGAATTCCACAAAGCGCGGCCCGGTTTTTTTTCTGTCCTCTATGATCTCGGCGGCAAGGCCGGAGGCCGAGAATATTCCGGAGGTCTCCGGCCGGGTCACTACGGAAATTCCGGCCCCGGGCAATATCTCGCGCATTTTCTTTAAAAGGGGGAGGGTCAGCACGCAATCGCCGAGGAACGCCGTCTGGAGCAGGCAGATTTTCAGCGGGACGGATTTACCGCCGCTCTTCTTACGGGATGTCCGGGGTTCCGCCGGTCTCTGGTCAAGAGGGCTCTGCCCGGCGCGCGTCCAATCCCCGAGTTCCGGCCCGCAATGCACCACTGGAACTCCAAGGGCCGCGAGGGGCTCGAGATAGCGGTCGAGGGTGTGTTTCTCAAGAGCCGGACTGGGAATCCGCAGGCCTACAAAAAGCCTGCGGGCCAGGGAGGCTTTGCGGTAGCGCAGTTTTACGGGAGAGCGGGCGAGCAGGCAGAGCAGGCGGCTGCGGGGGGTGTCGTGCAGGTCTATGATTGCGTCGTAAGAAGCTTCGTTTATATCCCTGAGAGCGGAGGGGAACCCTGAAAAAGGCAGCGCTCTGTCAATAAAAACGTTCTTTGAGACGGCTTCCCGGAATTGCGGTTTTACCAGTATATCCAGGCGTGCCCCGGGCCATTTGGCCTTAAGATTCCGGAAAACCGGGGCGGTCAGGATTATGTCGCCAAGCGAGGACATCCTGATTACCAGTATCCTGGGTTCGGATTTCGTTATTTCCACCATTGCTGAAAAATTATATCATTTAGAGGTTGCTGGTTAGAACAAAGGTCAGATGCTTTGTGCTGGTTTAACAATAAGTTAACTTATTTGATATTGACAGGACTTCGTTTATCATATATCTATATAGTATGAGGTTTAAGTCCGCCAGCATAATTCTTATAACTTCCCTGATAACGGGACTGCTGTATACTTATACCTCGGCGCTTATCAGCTCAAAGATATACCGCATTATGATCAGCGAGCAGACCACGGTAGGAAATACCGTTCCCAAGACCGGCGGGGCTTATTCCCTGCTGGGCAGCACCGGGCAGCTGGGGTACGGAACTCTCGCGGGGGGGCGCTATAGCGTAACCTGGGGTATAGTAAATTCCTGGCGGCCGGCTCAGCTAGACGTTTCTTCCTCTCACGCTTTTCCTAACCCCTGTAATATTTCGAGAGGGTGCGCAAGCGTCACTTTTACCCGTCTTACGCTGCGCGCGACCATAAATATTTTCACTATATCCGGAGAAAAAGTCCGGACGGTAGAAAAGAACAGCAATATCGACAGCGCAGGCTGGGACCTGCGCAACGCATCGGGCTCGCAGGTTGCAAGCGGGCTTTATCTCTACGTAGTAAAAGGCGAGGGTTCTGTCAGGCAGGGAAAACTGGTTATAGTCAGGTAAGGTGACTCTTATGAAAAAATTTATGCTATCCGTCTCAATGTTATTATGCCTCCCCCTGGCGGCGGCAGCCGGTGAAATAACCGCCGGCAGCGTACCCGGAAATATAAATTACCAGGGACGCCTGGAAAGAGACAATGCCCCGATAACCGGTACAGTCCATATTACCTTCAGAATTTTCAACTCCCCAACCGCTACCGGCGGAGCTTGCGGGGCTCCCAGCCAGCCCTGCTTATGGGAGAGCCCTGAAATAGCAGTGCAGGCCGTGCAGGGTATTTTCAGCGCGGACATGACCCCTACCCTTTCGCTTTTCGGCGGCGGAACCAAACTTTATCTTGAAGTGCAGGTGGAAGGGGACACTCTCAGCCCGCGTGAGCCGCTTAACAGCGTAACTTACGCCCTGGTGGCAAAAAAATTGGAGGACGGCTCAAGTGTTTCAGTGGCCACCCTAACAGCGGCTTACCAGGTTTTGCTGGCAACTACCGCCGGGGCTACCGTGGGCGTGGGAACCAATTCTCCTTCCGCTTCCGCCAAAATGACAGTGGACGGCTGGCTCAAACTCGATTCGGGCGGAATAATTTTCCCCAATAATTCATCAATGAGTTCCTCCGCTTTGGGGTCGGCTGACAATATCGCGGCCCCGGTTGACGCCACCATACTCGCGGATTCTGACGGGAATGGTTCAGGCGACATGGTTTTCAGCGTATTAGCCGGGGAAAGAGCCAGGATTACAAATGCGGGCGATATGGGGCTAGGGACCGCAACTCCGGGAGGCAAGCTGGATGTGGACGGTTCTATTTATGTGGGGAACGAGGGAATCTACGACAGGGACGACGGTGAAGTCAATATCATGGAAGACCTTGGTGTAGCCGGCGGCAAGGTAACGGGCTCTAATTCCGAATCAATGTCCCTTGGCGAGACCAATAATGTCATAGCCCTTACTTCCGGAGGTTCGGAAAGGATGCGGGTACATTCCAATGGGTATGTCGGGATAGGCCTGGCCGCGCCTACCGCCAATCTCCACGTTTCGGGAGATATCCGCTCTAATGCCGGGGTAAGGGGGGGAACGGTCTCTATAGGAACCTATGCCGGCGGCTGGACAGGCGCTTCTAATGAAGTCCGCGCGGACAATAGCACCCATCTTCTGCTGCAGCAGACTAATTCTTACAATGTGGGCATCGGAACCGACACTCCGCGCGAAAAGCTGCATGTGCGCGGCAGCGTGCGCTCGGATTACGGCATCATAGCGGCTACAGGCGCTTTTTCCGGGAATGTCGCCGTGAACGGTGACTTTACCGCCAACGGGAATAACAAGAACGTTTACCTGACTACTACTACTATATACGGCTCGCTGACGGTAACCGGCGGAATAGGCTCTACTGCGGGCATACCGGTCTACCTGAATTCCACCCAGACTCTGACCGGGCAGAATACTTTTCTTAACCAGGTAGTTGTTTCAAGCGATATTCTTACCCTTAACCGCCTCGGCTCCGGGGTAAGAGACTTCGATTTCTCAGGTTCCAAATATTTGCAGATCGGCGACAATAAACCCGAGTTCGCCAACGACAATGCAATGGCCTATCTGGTAGGCGGCAGCAATGCCGACGCCAAGCTTAATTTCTACCGCGGCGCTTCGGAAGCCGCGCGCTTTGAAACCCAGGGCGGACTCAACCTTGCATTGGTAATGAACGGGAAGACTAAAACGCTGACAGACGCCACCTATCACCGCATCCAGAACAGCGTAGTCTGGATCTCTACCGGCTATAATACAACTCCGGCTATCTTTGTCAGCTCCTACATGGGGAATGTCGGAATAGGGACCTCGGTGCTCGATCCTAACTGGCGGCTGACAGTGGACGGGAATATTCGTCTCACTGGCTCCACTTCGAACTCGATTATCTTCGCGGACGGTTCCTCTATGAACACGGCGCTGGCAATCGGCTCCGCATTGTCCCTTTCCAATTCCGGCGACGCCCTGGTGCAGTCCGACGTGGATCAATTCGCCGGCGGGGATGTCGTATTGCGCGCGGGTGCTGTTGACGGGCTTATCCTTAAATCCGGAGGAAATGTGGGCATAGGAACAATCAATCCTGTATCCAAGCTGAATATCCGCGGCGGCGACCTTGTGCTGGGCTCCCCGGTGAACCCCTACAGCGGGGATTCCGTTGAGGACCTGATAGTGGCGGGAAATGTCGTTTTCGACGGAGGACTTATACAGCGCTCCGCCTCGCAGGTGCAGCTTTCCGCCCTGATGGTAGCCCTGGACGTTTATCTTTCCACCGGCACTGGGAATAAGACCGGCATCGGGACAAGGTCCCCGGTCACAACTCTTGACGTGAACGGGAACGCGCAATTCGGCTCCGGGACAACCAAGTCCACATTTACAGCGGCCGGAGTCCTGCGGCTTGCGACGCAACTGGGAGTCCCCTACGGCGGCACCGGCGCCACAACGCTCACCTCAGGCGGAATACTTTACGGCGCCGGCACAGGGGCCATCTCCGCGCTGCCGGTGCTGACCAACGGCCAACTGCTGATAGGCGACAATTCAGGGGCCCCGGCAGCGGCTACCCTGACAGGAACCTCTAACCAGGTTACGGTAAATACTGGAGCGGGAACCATCTCATTGTCGCTTCCTCAGAACATACACACCGCCGCCGATCCCGCCTTCAACTCTCTGTCCCTCACCACCCCCCTTACGGTAGGCAACGGAGGCACCGGCGCGGCTTCGCTTGCCGGCGTGTTGAAAGGCAATACGGCGGGTGCTTTTACGGCGATGACAGGAACCGCAAACAGGGTTACGCGCTGGTCCGACGCCAATACTGTGGCCGCAAGCGGTATTCTTACAGATAACGGCACAAGGTTCACCGTCGGGGCTGCAATGGATGTTACAGGCTCCCTGACAACCT
>MNUR01000009.1:0-923 GCA_001871115.1 Elusimicrobia bacterium CG1_02_56_21
ATCCAGCGCCCGAGGTCTCCCACCCGGTAGCGGATGACAGGCATGCTTTTCTTTGAAAGGCAGGTCACCACCAGTTCCCCTACCTCACCTTCCTTCACCGGGGCCATGGTCTCCTGATTCACAAATTCTATGAAATGGCTGAAAGCGAAAATATGATGCTGCCCCTTCACGCAGGAGGGGCACTGGAAGCCCACGGTGCCGGCGTCGGCGGTGGCGTAAGCGGCCGAGCGCACCGCTACGCCGGGGAAAACGCTCCTGAAAAACCCCACCATTTCCTCGCCGACATACTCGCCCCCGTAAAAGATCATTCTGACGCTGAGCTTATGTCTGGCCGGATTCTCTTTTACGTATTCGGCCAGCTTCACGAGGAAGGAGGGGAGGCCTATCACCGCGGTCACGCTGAAATCCTCGAGATAACCCACAATGTTCTCAAGGGGAAGGTTGCTGCCGACAGGCACCGAGATAGCCTTGGTGTAGGAGATGGCCTTTTCCACAGACAGCCAGCTGGACCAGAGGTTCCCGGCTATAAAGAGGTTCGCTATAGTGTCCTGTGCTCCCAACCCCGCAGCTTCCATGGAGAAGGCGAGCATCCGGCAGGTATGATCGTATTCTTTCTGGTCGTAAAAAATATATTTAGGCTGGCCCGTAGAGCCGCCGCTGGCGAAATAAATGCCGCGCTGCACCCTGGAGGTCAGCAGGTCGGAGCTGTCAGGCGGGGTATTATCCAGCACATGATGCTTCTCGAGGAAGGGAACCTTGGCGAAATCCTCGAAGCTCGCAATCCTGGGCACGCCTTTGAAATGCCGACCGTAGAATACACTGCGGCTCCTGGCATGCTCCACCATCTCGCTCAGGCGGTCCAGCGGCGTCGGCTTCTCCTCTATGGGCAGCCAGTTCACAAGGGACATCATCGGGTAGATCCC
>MNUR01000009.1:936-18120 GCA_001871115.1 Elusimicrobia bacterium CG1_02_56_21
CCGTTTGACTCCTCGAGCATCTTGCCCAGCCTTACAATGCGGGCTATGCCGGCCGGGCCCAGAACTTCCATGACCTTTTTGCGCTCTATGGCCCCCCCGACGCCCACGGTCTGTATATAACCGCGCAGCGGCAGCAGCCGGTCCCTTACTTCTTCAATGCTCTCCACAGTCTTCACGTAAAGCACGCGGTTAAGCGGCGACACGCGGTAGACAGGGTTCTTCTCGTAGATCACGGTCCAGTCGGTCTCCGGTGCCGAGCTCTCGTAAGAGGCGGTCCCCAGCGCGGAGTCCACGCGGGCCAGCTGGCGGGCCTTGTTTATCTCCACCATCTCGTCGGGGGACAGCTTGCCCGGCGGCAGCTCTTTGGCTAGCTGGGTGAAATGTTTTTTGGCCGACTTAAGGAAACCCGCCGCCAGGGCCTTATGCCTTTTAGCCGGTGCTATAAAATAGAGGGTATGCAGGGAGGAGCAGGCGGCCTGGTCCCACAACGAAGCGTCGGTTGCCGCGCGCCGGGCCACGGCGTCCATACCCTCGTTCTCCACGCAGCTTTCAAAGACCACGCCGACGCTGGTCTTGGGGCCGAAGCCCTCCACCCGCACACCTATCGGGGCTATTTTGCGGTAGGACTGCACCGCGTCGTAGCCGCCCCAGACGAAAACTGCGTTCACGTTCTTAAGCGCGGCCTCTTCCAGGCCCCGGCTGCCGCCCTTCCAGCTGATGATAGCCGCGGACCTGGAAAGTATCCCTTCCTCGTCCACCTCTTTCAGCGCGTCCATGAAAATATTTATAAAATTGGATCCGGAAGAGGAAAGCTTTACGATGTTCACGTTCTTCGTGAGGAAGCCTATAACCAGCGAGTCCAGGATGCCGAGGAAAACATTCCCCGCGCCGACGTGCAGAACCACGCCCTTGGGCATGGCCCTTATAAGGCCGTCATAACCGCGGCGCTCCACCGTGGTCTCCAGTGCATAAGGGAGAAAGAGCTCCATGCTCATACGCTTGTTCATGGCCTGCTTATTGAGCAGCTCCGGGATTACGTCCAGGCTTTTATCAATAACAGGCTCGGAAAAAGTTATATGTTCTTTAAGATGGGCCAGGGCGGCTTTGCGGTATTTGCCGCCTTTTTTAAACAGTTTCCCGGCTTTAACCAGGGTCTCTATAACATACTCGCGCGAGACTCCGCGCATGCGTTCCCTGGCGGCCTGGGCCCGCCTGCCTATCTCTTCTATTTCGGCCGGCTTCCAGGATGTTTTATCTGAAACTTTTCCGAACAAATATGTATTGTGGATTTTCATAGCATCGTAGCGGCTGAGATCGCGCAGCCTTTAAGTTTTGTAACCCCCGCGCGGCCTTTTATTTCAAGCACCGGGCCCGGCAGGCCGCAGGCGCATTTCGGGCGCAGCAGCCCGAAATCTGAAGACAGCACGGAAAGCGAAGGATAACTGGTGAGGTAGGGAGTAATGAACTGGAGCAGCCCGGGCCTGTTATAGCCCAGCGGCTCGAGTGTGCCGGGATGCCTGACTATGATGCGCCCGTAGTTGGGCACGTGGAAATTCCCCAGGCGGCAGTCAACATACGGAACTCCGTGTTCCACCATCCCGAACAGGTCCCGCACGTTCTTTACAGGTATCCCAAGATTGTCCGCGAGGATCTTGCGGTAAACTTTCTTATCCAGGGCCTCTTCGGCCAGCGTTTTCCAGCCCCCGCCGGTCACCACGCTGGATTCCTCGTTAAGCCTGGGATAACGGCCGTAACGTTTTTTAAATTCCTCGGTCAACTTCAGGGCGAAAGCGGGGAAGCCCACCAGGCGCACCAGAGAGCCCGCAGCCTCGAATTTTTTCATAGCCAGCACGGCGCCGTCTATATCGAAGTAAAAATCGCTCTTTGCCCTGCTCCAGCGGAAGGTATAAAAGATCTCCCCCTTCTTAGTAAAACCGCTGAGCAGCTTATCCGTCCAGGCGGTACCCAGGTCCTTGGCCACCTCCGGGTCATAGGTAAAGCAGATATAATCGTGGGCCCTTTCAAGGTCCGTCAGGCCCAGCCCCTCGAAAACCTTCCAGGCCATCCTGCGCACCCGCATCAGAGAGCCCCTGTCCAGCTGCATCCGGCTGCGCTGCCCGGAGGTCCCGCTGGATTTTAATTCCAGGACTATCTTTGAATAAGGGAGAGTAGTCAAGTCCCGCTCTTTAAGCGCGGAGACAAAGATAAAGGGGATCCCGGCGATATTTTGTTCTGTCTTTACCGAAGCCGGGCTGAACCCCTCCGCCCCGTACAGGGCTTTCAGTATCCGGGACCGCCCGCCCTGAAAAGTCAGGGCGGCGCGCATAGCGGCGCAGAAAGCTTTTGAGGTTTTAGGGGAGTATTCGAAAGCCGGGGTCTCGAACAAAGCGTCCACGGCCGCACGGCTTTTAAGCGGCCTGTAAAAAGGCGGAAGGCGGTCTTCAACTGAAAGGTCGGCCACGTTTTGTCTCCTTGAATAAAGCCAGCAATTAAACCATATCGCCCCGCGCCGCTTTACGCGGAACGAGACGCACTATATTTATGCTCCGCCTTGAACACCAGCTCGATATAGTTCTCGCGCCAGAGTTTAAGGTATTCACGAAGGAAATTCTTGTAGAGCGAAATGATCTTGACATTGCGGAAGTCGAGCACTTCGAAGGTCCGGGAGAACACTATGCAGTCGTACCGCTTTCCGCCCATGCGTTTGGCGCTCGGGAAATAAGCGCTGGGGATAAAGCGCGCATCCAGTGCGTCGCGCTGTATTGCCGGTGAATAAGCGTCTATTATGACCTCTACGTAGGCCATGTCCATTTCGCTGACCTTGCTGGCAATGCTTTCCAGCACCACCGCGAAACTTTTCTCGTTTGTCATGCCGCCTACTACTACGCTGTATTTATCCTTCTGGCTGTAAGTCAGGTAGACCTGGGTGCCCTGATCGGGGGTGATCAACAGCAGGTTGGGCTCGTGAAAAGGCATCACGATATGCTGAAAAAAGCTGGTATGCTTGCTTTTACGGTAGCGGTTTTTCACGAACTCCGGAGCCGTGACCGCCTCGAAGTTGAGTAAAGGTATTTTTCGCTTGTGGTCGCTGTATTCTCCCTTCACGTGCTTTACCCGCGCCCGCTCCAGCTTTATCTGCCTGCGCACCAGTTCGTAGAAAGGCTTAACCTCGGGTATGATCCGGGGGATCCTTCTGCGGAGCTTCAGCGCTCGCCCGGTAAAATAAGCCGTAAGACAGTGGGTCTCGTTATCCATCACTTTGTGCGTATTCGGGAAAATGCCCAGCTTTATAAAACCCAGGCTTTCGGTCAGCCGCTGTGGGGCGTGGTTAGCCGTGCGGGTGGTGGCGTAGACCAGGTCCACAAGATTTTTATCAATCGTTATATCGTCGAGAACCAGCTTCATCATCTTGCAGGCCAGGTTATGCTTTCTGAATTCCAGGCTGACCACGGCCCCGAAAGCTTTCGAATTACGGTAGAACAGGTCCAGCGCGTAAACGAGGCTCGCGACCACCCGGCCCTGGCACTCGGCCACCAGCCAGTAATAGTCGTTATCCTCTATGGCGTGGCGCATCTTTTCTTTATCGACTATTATCGGTATCGGGTAAGAGGCGCCATAAACCTCCGCGTAAAGCATCTGTATGCGGCGCATGTCCTGCGCCTTAGCCAGCCGTATTATTATATCCGGCTTGCCCGCCGTTTTAATTATGTGGTCTATTTTTTTAATCGCCATATGTTCCCCCTGATGCCAGGCCCCGCGCCCGGGCCTCATCAATAGCCCGCCAGGCGGACCGCCTGATGAGTACAACTGTATAGTATAATATAATAAATTGTAGCGTTTTATGATACGGCCGTCGCTTAGATTTAGAGTCTAAAATGAAAACAAACAAACTCCTGCTTATCCTGGCTGCTCTGCCCTGCTTTTGGGGCTGCGCCTCCTTTAATTCCGGTGATATCCTGGTAGAGCGCGGCACGGCGCGGGCCATGCTTGAAGACAAGACTGTTATCCCTTTCTCCGAAATAGAGATTTACTGGCAGAATTTCCCCTACAGGTCCGCAACTGACTCCATAGGAGAGGGCTCTATTTCCAGGCCGAAGAAAATAAAGCCGGTTGCCGTAGACCCCGAGGATGCCGCCGCCCTGGGCCGCAGGGCCAGGGAGATCTTCGCTGAGGCCGGCCTGTACAATAAGCAGCGCGGCCGGGGGACGCTGCGCCTTGAACTTACAAGCTTCGGGCGCTGGACATACGGAGAACTTTTCCGCTCCTACCTGGTGGACACAAGCTTTATTTTCATTATCCCCTCCTCACTGCGCGTCAACTATTACCTCACCGCAGACTTCGCGCTCTCAACCGGCACCGTGAGGGTAGAAACCGAAGCGCGGCACAAAACAACCTTTCACCTGCTCCTGGCGCCGCTTTACCCTTTCTTTTCACCCGGCGCCCGCGAAAGCGGTCTGCTCAAGCAGATGCTGTGGCGCTCCGCAACCGACGTCTACTCCCGGCTGAAAGCGGCCGGTGTCGCGCCGCGCGGACTGCCGCCCAAAGAAACGCCTGTAGCGGAAAAGCACTCCCTTTCAGGCCCGCCGATGCAGCCGGACAGGACCTGGCTGCCGAGCCAGTCCATTGAAGGGAACCCTGCGCAATCGGATCCCGCGATCATCCCGGAAAAACCGGACCAGACCTGGGCAGTCCCTTCCGCTCTTCCGCAGCAGGCCCCCGCAGAACCTATCGACAGAAAAGAACCTGCTAAAGACCCCCCCGGACAGCAAGAACCAATCGATGATTGAATAATCCGGCAGGAGATAAAAAAACCCCGCTTACCGCGGGGTTTTTTTATTTCTCTCAAAAACAGCTTAGTTCCCGGTTTTTGCCCCGGGCTTTTCGGGAGATACTTCCTCAGCCGCCGGAACTTCAGCCGCGGCTTCCTTTTTAACTCCTTCGGGCTTGGCCTCGGGCCCGGGAAGATTCGCCAGAGCGTCCTTCGCGTCCTGGGCGAAGAAGCTGTCTGGGTTGGCCTTCAGAAACTTGCTTATAGCGGCTCGCCCGGCTTCTGTATCGCCGGCGACAACCAGCTCCACGGCCCCGGTCAGCTCCTGCTTCTCTGTTTCCATTTTTTTCCGGGCCTTCTCCGAAATCCCGCCCTTCCAGTAAAGAGCGTAGGGATCCTCGTTCATGTTCTTGCCCCGCACGGCCGCCACGGCTGAAACGCGGTGCTTGGACTCGAATTTCTTGCTTACCCCGGACTTGAGCCCCTTGAGCATATTGCCGTACCAGCTCATCCAGTTTTTGTTTCCCTCGGCGTGGACCGCGCCCGCCGCGAAGATCAAAGCCAGCGCAATTAATGTCTTTTTCATAAATGGCCTCCTTCTTTTACTTGGAAAGTTTATCGCCTAAGCTCTTAAGCTCCGGCTCTATCTTGGCCGCCTTGTCAGCAAAGGTTTTAACATCTTCCTTCCTGCCCAGTTTGCCGGAAGCCCTGGCAAGATTAAGCCAGATGCTGCCGTCGAAAGGGTCGGCCTTCGCCGCTTTGAAGTAATATTCCTTAGCCTCTTCGTATTTTTCTTGCGAATAGCGCAGGTTGCCCATATTATTAAGCGCCCCGGAATTAAAGGGCTCTTTGGCGAGGACCTTTTCAAAGCAGCCGGCAGCTTCGGAATATGCCTTATACTCGGCGTGAATAATCCCCAGGCTGATATTAGCTTCCGTATCTTCGGGGAACTCCTGGAGGATACGGCCGAAGTATTTCTTCAGGTACTCGTACCTGGCGGACATAAGCGAAGCGATGGCCTCTTTTACGCGTCCCGATAAACCGGCCGATGCGTATTTCTCGGGCTCCGTCTCCGGCAGGGTCACAGGCTCGAATTCCGCCCAGGAAGACCTTACATCTATAACCCGGACATCATTTTCCGTCTTCCGGTAAAGGTCGGCGGCTTGCAGAATAGAGTCGCGGAAGCTCTTCCCCACCATAGTGGTTTCAACTCCGACCCACCAGGTGTTCTTATATTTTATCAGGTACTCCTCGGGTATGCCCACCAGGTTCGCGTCAGTTTCCCCGGTGTCGAACATCAGCGCTATATGGCTGGGGAAGTCCAGCAGCGCCACATGCAGCCCGGAGGCCTCGAAAATGCTGGCGAACAGGGCGGTCAGGTCGTCGCAATCCCCGCTTTTAAGCTTTAGGGTATTGCGGGGGAATTGCACCGTATCCAGGACCAGGTCTTTGGTGGACTTAAGCACCGCGTAGGGATTTACCGGATCGGCCAGGTAAGTCACCCCGTATTCCCCCAGCGCCTCCCAGGTCATCAGCGCGGCCAGGATGTTTTCGTTAAGGAGCGCCGCCTCGGCTTCGAAGTTCTTCTTCTCCAGCAGGGCAAAGGTCCTGAAGGCGGAAACCGGAGTATCTTTTACCGTTATGAAATTAGCGAGCCTCGCCGCGTCATCCCAGACTATAGCGTTCTTGGAGAGAACTTTTACCGGCTTATTAAGAGTGAACGTTTTTTCAGCCCCGTCCTGGTAGTAAGTCAGGGTAAGCTGGCACTGTATAGGAGTATCCTCGTTAATATTGAGGATACGGTTATTCAGCGTTGCCGAAAGGTCCACGTCGGTCTGGGACTTGGCCTTAACCTCTTTTACTATCGTATCGCTGGGGAAGTCCATGAAGTCCTTGAAATAGAAGGAAAGCTTCACATTGGTGAAGTCGCTGCCGGTGTTATTCTTGACCGCCACCGTGCCCACCGGGTTCTTCATGTAATATTTGTAATTCGCGGAAAATATGAAATTAAGCCTGGTGGGGATTATTTCCATAGGCGCCACGTTCTTATTGGCGGCCTCGGGTTCCGGGGCCGGCGCGGCCGCGGCTTTGGGGGCCGCAGGGGGCTTGAAATAAACCTCTGCCGGCTCTGAAAGGCCGCCCAGTTCCCCGGTAGCCGAGAGCCCGGCGGCATAATAATAATAAGTCGCCTCGGCCGTCAGCCCGGAATCCTCAAAGGCTTTCTCTTTTGAGCTGCCTATCTCCTCCGGCTCATCCTCGTCTTTGCTGCGGTAGATCTTGAACCCGTCTGTCCAGGCGCTGGCCTTGGCCTCCCAGGAAAGCTTGACGCTTTTTGCGCCGGCCGCGGCCTTAAGCGCTATCGGTTCCGGCGGCAGATAACTTATATCAAAGGCCAGCACGCGGTCGTTCTCCAGGTCGGAGACATAGATCTTATCGTTGCGGAAAGCCAGGTCCTGCGGCGCCCAGAGCTCGCGCTCACCGCGCCCTTTGGCGAAAAAGCTGGCCGTGAACTTGCCGGTATCGTCGAATATTTTAACGTTAAAAGTCCCTTTGTCCAGTATATAGAAGAAACCTTTGCCGTCGTAAACCAGCGAGACCGGCTCCTGAAGGCTCCCGGAATCGTCCCAGGCGCGCAGGAATTTGCCCATAGCGTCCGTTACAATGACCTTTTTCAGCACCGAATCAAGTATGTAGACGTTCTTCTTCTCGTCGCAAGTCACCGAAACGGGGCTGGCCAAAGTTACGCTGCCCAGCTCAGGCCCGGCCGCAAAAAGGAACATCCCGTCCGCGCTGAAAGCTTTCAGCTTCTTGTTCCTGGTATCGGCGACATAAATATTGCCTACGGAATTTACGGCCACCGATGACGGGTTCCTGAACTGCCCTTCATCCGAACCGCTCTCTCCGAACATATTGTCGTAGGTCCCGTCGGCCTTAAAGATCTGCACCCTGTCATTGCCGGTATCGGCCACGTAGATCATCCCTTTAGCGTCAATAAAAAGGCCGCGGGGTGAGCGCACCTGCCCCTGCAGCTTGCCTTCCCTTATAAGCGTCTTTTTAGAAGTCCCGTCTATAAGGGCTATCTCTTTAGCCACGGGCAAGTAAGCCACTATCTTCCCTTCCGGGGTAATAGTGAACACGTCCGCCTTGAAAGCGAACTTGTCCGACGGCCCCTTGACGGTAAACCGGTCCAGTCTCGCCGCCAGCGGCAGACGCTGCCCGGCATGCCTGATCTGCACGCCTATTGAAACCACCTTTTTATTATCTTCGTCGCAGAGGTAGAGGACCCCTTCTTTGTCTATGGCTATGTCACGCAGATTTTTAAACTCGCTTTTACCCTTGCCCCTGGTCCCGAAAGTTCCGACCTCCCTGCCGTCGGCCGAGAGCTCCCTGACCTTGCCCTCTTTCGAGTTTATCGAGAAGATACGGCCGTATTTATCCGTCACGGCGCCGTTATTGGCTACAGGGTATTCCTTGAGGAGCTTCCCGGTCCTGTCGTACCGCTGGAGCAGCTCCTTATCCGGGTCGGAAACAATGATATCCCCGGAGCGGGTGAGAGATATCTTTCCGGGATTTACCTTTGTAATCCCGTCGGCCCTGGCCGCGGCGAAGCCGTAAAGGTAGATGCCGTCAGCGTTAAAAACGTCGATCATGGAATTCTTGGTGTTGGAAACATACACCCTGTCGTCAGGCCCGTAGGCTATGCCGGCCGGGGATTTAAGCTGTCCGGGGGCTGAGCCGGGGCCTGAAAAGGACCAGAGCAGCTTGCCCTCTCCGTCAAAAACAGCTATCCGGGAATTACCGGTGTCGGCCACATAAAGCTTGCCGGCTCCGTAAGAAATCGCCTCGGGAGATTTAAGGCCGTTCTCCATCTTCCCCACCTGCTTACCGCCGGCATCAAAAACGAATATGGCGTTGGATTTTGAGTCCGCCACAAAGACCTTGCCCTCCGCGACGGCCACGGCGGCCGGCTTTGAAAAAGCCTGGCTCAATATCTGGCCTTTAAATTCTATTTTTTCATAGGCGCCCGAGACGGACGCCATACAGAAGAATACTGCCAAAAAAATAATACGGTTCATTAACTTCCTCCCCTCGCCTTGCTTAAGCTGATGGCGCGGCAGCTTTTAATGCTTCAACCCGGCAGGCTGCGCCCGCTGGAGTTATTCTATTAAATTTATAAGTCTAATTTAAGCAATTCCGGATCCTTTCGGATTCCGCTCACAGGCGGTATTGGACGTTCCCGCACTTTGCCCGGGCACACGTGCAGAAACAGGGCGAAGCAAGGAAGAGCAAGGCTGTTTTCTGCCGCGGCAGGGAGCGCTCTGCTCTTGCCTTGCTCCCCGTTAATATTTTACGATATTAATCATCATGTTTGGATTTACGGAGCCTATATACTTATGAATATCACCTTCATTAAGCGTTTTCTAACCACATCAATAGGAAGAAAAGCACTGATGGCCGTCTCCGGACTGCTTTTAGGCGGCTTTATTCTAGTGCACCTGGGAGAAAACCTCCTGCTTTTCAAGGGCGAGGCAGCCTATAACGGCTGGGTGGAAATGCTGCTTTCAAACCCGGCAACCCCCATCCTTGAGCTAGGCCTCCTCCTTATATTCGTCCTACATATAATTACAGGCGCCTGGGTAAGGCTGGAAGATTTCCTTAACGCTCCCCGGGGCTATGAAGCCCGCCGCTGGCAGGGAGGGCGCACGATAGGATCGGCCACTATGCTTTATACCGCGGCCGCTATCCTGTTCTACCTGGTCTATCACATGCTGACCTTCCGCTTTGTCGACCATTCAATGGGCTTTTACCAAATGGTAACCGGCGCCTTCCGCAGCCCGTTCTTTGTAGCCATCTACGTAGCCGGCTCCGCCGCCCTGGCCCTGCACCTGAGCCACGGCATGCAGAGCGCCTTCCAGACGCTGGGCGTCAATCACCCCAAATACACGCCTTTAATAAAGGCGGGCGGCCTGCTGGTGGCCGTTGCAATGACAGGTTTCGCGCTTATCTCGGTTTACTACCTGCTCGGGATAGACCTGAAAGCGGCCGAGGCCGGTTACCAGGTGGTAACCATAAGGTAGACTTCGGCTTATTGCTTTATTCCAAAATCAGAGTATTTAGGCAGTGTTTGCGTGCCCGCAAACGGAGGCAAAATGAAACTGGACGCTAATATTCCCGCAGGACCTATAGAAAAGAAATGGGACTCCCATAAATTCAATCTTAAACTGGTAAACCCGAACAACCGCCGCAAGTACGACGTGCTGGTTATAGGTTCGGGCCTCTCCGGGGCTTCGGCCGCCGCCTCGCTGGGCGAGCTGGGCTACAACGTTAAGGTTTTCTGCCTCCAGGACTCTCCGAGGCGCGCTCACTCCATAGCGGCCCAGGGCGGCATAAACGCGGCCAAGAACTATACCAATGACGGAGACTCGGTCTGGCGCCTGTTCCACGACACGGTTAAGGGCGGAGATTACCGCGCCCGGGAAGCCAATGTCTACCGCCTTGCCCAGATCTCGAACCAGATAATAGACCATTGCGCGGCCATCGGAGTGCCTTTCGGCAGGGAATACAGCGGGCTGCTCTCGAACCGCTCTTTCGGCGGCGCTCAGGTCTCCCGTACTTTTTTCTCCCGCGGACAGACAGGCCAGCAGCTGCTGCTTGGAGCCTATTCCGCAATGATGCGCCAGGTCGCCGCCGGCACAGTAACGATCGTCCCCCGCCGGGAAATGGTGGACGTCGTAGTTAAAGGCGGGCGGGCCCGCGGCGTAACGGTCCGCAACCTTGTAACCGGGGACCTGGAATCCTATTCGGGCCACGCGGTGCTGCTCTGCACCGGCGGCTACGCCAATGTCTTCAGCCTCTCCACCAATGCAGGCTCCTGCAACGTCTCCGCCGCCTGGAGCGCCTACAAGAAAGGCGCCGGATTCGCAAACCCCTGCTTTACCCAGATACACCCCACCTGCATACCTCGCTCGGGCGACCACCAGTCCAAACTGACGCTGATGAGCGAGAGCCTGCGCAATGACGGCAGGGTCTGGGTGCCCAAAAACAAAGGCGACCACCGCCCGCCGGCCGAAATCCCCGAGGCAGAGCGCGACTATTACCTGGAGAGGCGCTACCCGGCCTTCGGCAATCTGGTTCCGCGCGACATAGCCTCCCGGGCCGCCAAGACAGTGGCGGACTCCGGTTTCGGCGTAGGCGCCACCGGGCAGTCCGTCTACCTTGACTTCCGCGACGCGATAAAGCGCAAAGGCGCGGACAAGGTCAAGGACGCGTACGGAAACCTTTTCGACATGTACTATCAGATTACCGACGAGAACGCCTACGAAACCCCTATGCGCATCTACCCGGCCCCGCACTATTCCATGGGCGGCCTGTGGGTGGACTATAACCTGATGACCACCGTGCCCGGGTTGTTCGCCCTGGGCGAAGCCAACTTCTCCGACCACGGGGCTAACCGGCTTGGGGCCTCCGCCCTGATGCAGGGCCTGGCCGACGGCTTCTTTATAGCGCCGTCCACCGTAAGCGGCTATCTCGGAGCCGCCAAGTTCGAGGCCGCAACCACCCTGGATAAAGAATTCTCCGATTCTGCCAAGCAGACGCAGGAGAAAGTAAACCGCCTGCTCTCCATAAAGGGCCAGAAGACGCCCTCGGAACTGCACAGGCAGCTAGGGAACGTGATGTGGAGCGACGTGGGCATGAGCCGCACGGAGGCCTCGCTTAAGAAGGCCCTGAAGAAGATCCCCGAGATCCGCGAGGAATTCTGGAAGAACGTGATGATCCCGGGCGCGGACAAGGATATGAACCAGTCACTGGAGAAAGCAATGAAAGTAGCCGACTTCCTGGAGTTCTCTGAACTCCTGGTAAAAGACGCCCTGGAGAGGAAAGAGTCCTGCGGCGGGCATTTCCGCGAGGAGTCCTGCACCCCCGAAGGCGAAGCGAAGCGGGACGACGCCAACTTCTCGCACGCTTCCGTATGGGAATACCAGGGCGAAGGCAAAGAAGCGGTTATCCACAAAGAAGCGCTTACATTCGAACACATAAAAGTGGCCGAACGCAGCTACAAATAACAGGCGCGGACCCGGCGAAACCAGAGCCGAAACAAGAGCTCTTACTCTCACCGGCGCTCCGCTGCAGCAGTCACAATAAATTCCGGAGAAATTATTATGAATAAATCCAAGCATTTCAACATCACTGTCCGCGCATGGCGGCAGGCCGGCCCGTCCGAACCAGGAAAGATGGTTTCATACGGGGTAAAGGACATTTCCCCCGATATCTCTTTCCTTGAGATGCTCGATATTCTTAACGACAGCCTGCTAAAAAAGGGAGAAAATCCCATAACTTTCGAAAGCGACTGCCGCGAGGGGATCTGCGGGTCCTGCGGGCTGGTGGTCAACGGAGACGTGCACGGCCCGGACGAGCACTCAACCGTCTGCCAGCTGCATATGCGCAGGTTCAAGGACGGTGACGTTGTGACGGTGGAGCCCTGGCGCTTAAAAGCTTTTCCAATCATCAAAGACCTGGCGGTTGACCGCTCGGCTCTGGACCGCGTGATGGCTTCCGGCGGTTTTATTTCCATTAACACCGGGGCCGCCTCGGACGCCAACTCCACCCCGGTTGCCAGGGACAAATCCGAAGAAGCGATGGACGCCGCCGCCTGCATAGGCTGCGGGGCCTGCGTGGCCTCCTGCCCCAACGGGGCGGCTATGCTTTTCGTTGGCGCAAAAATTTCCCAGCTGGCCCTGCTCCCGCAGGGCGCTCCCGAGCGCGCCAGCCGGGCGCTCAACATGGTTAAAGCTATGGACAAGGAAGGATTCGGCAACTGCACCAATGAATACGAGTGCGAGGCCGTCTGCCCTAAAGAAATTAAAGCCGCGAACATAGCCCGCATGAACCGCGAGTTCCTGCTGGCGAACCTGTTTTCTAAGCGCTAAGGGGACAACGCAGGGGCCAGAACGCAAAAACAGCGTCGCGCACACCGTGCGCGCGCTTCCCGGTCTCGGCATCGCGCTTACGCAGGCGCCGGCCTCCGACGGGGTTTTGCTACCCTGGCCCCTGCGTTGTCAGTTAGACTTCTTAATTAAACGTCCGGAGCAGCGGAGGAGCGAACCATGCCTGAATTCAAATACAACGAGCTTTTTGAGCTGACCAAGTCGGCGGCCAAATTTCGCCTGCTTTCCAAAGAAGGGGTGAAGCTTATAAAGGCCGGGGAAAGAGAAATCCTGGAAATAGCCCCTGAGGCCCTTGTCCGGCTGGCCCGCGAGGCCGTTAAAGAAGTCTCCTTCCTCCTGCGCCCGGCGCATAATGCCCAGGTAGCCTCTATTTTCTCGGACCCGGAAGCCTCCGATAACGACAAATTCGTAGCTTTCTGCATGCTGGACAACGCCGCTATCTCCGCCCGCTTTGAACTGCCTTTCTGCCAGGACACCGGAACGGCTACCGTAGTAGCTAAAAAGGGCGAGCAGGTCTGGACCCGTTCGAACGACGAAGAACTGCTTTCCAAAGGCATTTGGGAAACTTATACGGGCGAGAATTTTCGCTATTCCCAGACCCTGGCCGTAGATATGTACAAAGAAAAAAATTCCGGGAATAATTTACCGGCCCAGATAGACATCATCTCCAGGCCCGGAGCGGCTTACGACTTTCTTTTTGTAACCAAGGGCGGCGGCTCCGCCAACAAGACCATGCTTTACCAGGAAACCAAGGCCACCCTCACGCCCGAGAAGCTCAAGCCTTTCCTGGTGGAAAAAATGAAATCGCTGGGCACCGCGGCCTGCCCCCCCTACCATATAGCTTTCGTCATCGGCGGGACCTCAGCCGAGATGTGCCTGAAGACGGTAAAACTGGCCTCGACCGGCTATCTCGACAGCCTGCCCGGAGACCCCGGAGAAACCGGGCGCGCTTTCCGGGACAAAGAACTGGAAACAGAACTGCTTGAAGCCTCCAGGAAGCTCGGCTACGGCGCGCAGTTCGGCGGAAAATATTTCGCCCATGACGTCCGCGTAATAAGGCTTCCCCGCCACGGGGCCTCAGCCCCGATAGGGATGGGGCTTTCCTGCTCCGCCGACCGCAATGTGCTGGCGCGTATAGACAAAGACGGGATCTGGCTGGAAGAACTGGACCGCGACCCGGGCCGCCTTATTCCCGCCGAGATCCGCGCAAAGTATTCATCGTGCTCCGGCTGCGTCAGCATCGACCTCAACGCGCCTATGAAAAAAATACTGGCAGAGCTCTCCAAACACCCGATAGGCTCGAGGCTTTCGCTCAACGGCCGCATAGTGGTAGCCCGCGACCTCGCCCACGCCAAATTCAAGGAACTGCTCGACTCCGGCAAAGACCTGCCGGACTACCTGAAGAAGCACCCCGTATATTACGCCGGCCCCGCCAAACAACCCAAGGGAAAACCCTCGGGCTCCTTCGGGCCCACCACCGCCGGCAGGATGGATTCCTACGTAGACCTGCTCCAGTCCGGCGGAGCGTCTATGGTAATGATAGCCAAGGGAAACCGCTCCCAGGCCGTTACCGACGCCTGCAAAAAGCACGGCGGGTTCTACCTTGGATCGCCCGGCGGCCCCGCCGCGCTCCTGGCCGACCGGAATATCAAAAAAGTTGAACCGCTGGATTACCCCGAACTGGGGATGGAGGCCGTTTGGGCCATAGATGTGGAGGACTTCCCGGCCTTCATTCTGGTAGACGACAAGGGCGGGGATTTTTTCAAGACGATAAAATGACCCGATGTATCGATTAAGATACTTTTTCGCCTTTGCGCTTTTTTCGGCAGCCGCGGCTTTTATGACGGGCTGCGACATCCCCCTGGGGACGCCGGAAGAGCGCATGTTCAAAGCCGCAAAACACGACTATGAGCGCAATATGCTCAAACTGCTGGACAAGGGGATAAACCCGGACATAACGGACTCCGCCGGCTGGACGCCCCTGATGTGGGCGGCGGCCAAAGACAATGTAGATACGCTAAAGCTCCTGCACCTCAGGGGCGGAGACATAAACCACCGCAATAAGAAAGGCGAAACGGCGCTGCACGTAGCCGCCCGCTGGAGCCGGCTTGATACTATTGAGTACCTTCTCTCCATCGGGGCGCGTCCTGAAGCGCTGGACCGCCTGGGCTGGCCTCCCCTGATGTGGGCGGCTATGCAGGGCAGAACGGACGTAGTGATCGCCCTGTCCCAGGGCGGCGCCAGAATGAATTTCAAAGATACCAACGGGAATACCGCGCTTATGATGGCCGCCAACCGCGGCAGAACCGAAACGGTAAAAGCCATGCTGGAGCTGGGGGTTAACCCTCTATTGACCAATAAGGCCGGACAGACCGCGGCCGACGTAGCGAGGCAGAGCAAATACACGGAGCTCGCCGGCCTGATAGAGCAGACCATCAAGAAAGCTCCCCCCCGCAAGACTACCGGCAAATAACTCTCATATTTCCAAAATACCGCCGGGCCGGCGCGGAATTAGCCAGGTTCGAACCCCTTACAATCATAAAAGCATAGTTTCCTTCTTCTGCTGCCTCACGAGGAGAGTGACCCAGTAAGCGCCGGCAAGAGCCAGGCCCAGGCCTATTACCTGGTAGGCCTGTATTTTTTCTATTCCTAAAGCCGCGGAGAGCAGCGCGGTCAGGACAGGGTAGGAGAGAACGATGGCCGTGGCCTTTGAAAGGTCCATATTCAGTATCGCCTTGTACCAGAGGATATTGTTAAGTGCCGTAAGTGCCACCCCCCAGACCAGGATTATCCACAGAAGTTCGAAACTGGGAGCAAAAGAAGCCACCGGCGTCACAGAACTCAGGGCGAAAACCGGCAGTATGCCGAGCGCAGCGAAGAGGGTGCGCGCCGAAGCCACAAAGACGTGAGACAGGTCTTTGGGCAGTTTTTTGCTGAATAAATGCGACACCTGGTAGGAAAGCGGAACCGCAAGCACTATCAAGTCCCCCGTCCAGCGGATAGTGAACCTTTCCTTGAAAGCTATAAGCATGGTCCCGGCCAGGACCAGGGCTGTGCCGAAAAGCTGGCTGACGGATATTTTTTCCTTCAGGAAGAGGCGCGACAGTATAATGGTATAAACAGCCTCTATCTGCCCGAGTATAGCCGCATTGGCCGGAGTTGTATACTTGAGCGCCATAACCAGAGCGGCTATGGGCAGCGCGCTGCCGAAAAAACCCACCGCGAAAAGCCGCGGCCAGAGGTCACCCCTGAAATAAAGCGGGAACTTGTTATTGCGCAGCGCCCAGGGCAGGAAACAGGCAAAACCGACTGCCGACCCGGCCAGCGCGAAAAGCGGAGGCGAGATCCTGCCTGCCGCGAGATAGCCCAGTATAGGGATGAAAGAGTTTATGCAGACTGTAAGCCAGATAGCGCCCAGCGGAGTAATGATCATCGGCTAAATTATATAATTAACAGGGCACGGACTTAACGGCAGAAGACAATATGAAAACCTATCACTTCCTCCCTGTATTTTTAGTCCTGATCTTCTCCTATATCGGAATGCATTTCTATGCCGCCCGCTGGCTGGCCAGGTGTTTCTCGCTCCCGCCCGACTCCGCCTATTGGCTGAGGGTCTCTCTGCTGGCCGCCGCTTTCGCTTCTCCTTTTACGATGTTCCTCAAGCGCTTCCCCCACGGCTACGTCCTGGAAGGCCTCTACGGCGCTGGCTACGCCTGGATGGGAATAATACTGATAGCTGCTTTCCTCTTCTGGGTTTCCGACCTTGCGGCTCTCGCACTGCGCCGGGCGGCCTGGTTCAGGCCGCAGCTGTTCGCCTGGGCCGTTTTGGCCGTAACTGCCGCCATAGCCGGCTGGGGAATATACGGCGGGCAGAAGCTTCCGGACATAAAAGAGGTAAGCGTCGCTTTTAAAGGCCTCCCCGCAGAGCTGGAAGGGTTCACGATAGCGCAGATCTCGGATATGCACATTGATTCCAACTGGAAACTGCGCCAGTTCTCCGGCATAGTGAACAAGATCAACTCAGCCAAACCTGATTTGGTCCTCGTCACCGGCGACCTGATAGACCCCGGTATAGACTGCGCCGCCGGGATGGGAGAGCTGACCCGTAAAATACAAAGCCGCCTCGGTCTTTTCGGATCCATGGGCAACCACGAGTACTATTACGGCATTGAAAAATCCATGAATTGCTACAAAGACTTCGGAATAAAGCTGCTTAAGAACCAAGCCTTTGAACTTAAGGACCTGCAGCTCATAGGCCTGGGAGATATCCATACCGAGCACCTTACCAAGCCGGACGTAACAGGCATACTTACCAAGCTTAAAAACGGGAAGTTTACCGTCCTGATGTCGCACCAGCCGGTATTTTACCCCGAGATAGCGGCGACCGGGGATTATATGGTGTTTTCAGGGCATACCCATAAAGGCCAGATCTTCCCTTTTCATATCTTTACAAAATTATTCTACCGGTAT
>MNUR01000049.1 GCA_001871115.1 Elusimicrobia bacterium CG1_02_56_21
GGGTTTTAAATGTTGAGGTTAAGCTGCCCGCGGCCCCGCTGGAAAGCTTTTACACCCTTAACGGGGACAGGTTCGCCTACGCGTGCATGATGCTTTGCGCCGCCTTCCTTATAGCTATGGTGTTCCTGTAGAAAAATCGGCACCGGTATAAAAAAAGCCCTCCGTTTTTTGAACGGAGGGCTTTTTCCCTGCAGGAACAGATGTCAGTCTGGAACGGTGAAGATGCTGTTATAAACCCTCCGGCTTACCAGCACTTCGGTGACATAATAATATTTGGCCAGGCCTACGGCTTCACTGCCGGCGTCCATGCCGGTAACGTCGGCGCTTACTAAATAGCCGCCGGAGTTATCGCCCATCGCCTGCACTTTGAATCCACCTTCGGTAAGTTCTTTGACTATGGTGTCTATGGCGGGTTCTTTGGCGACTTTGGCTATAAGGGTGTCGTCCTGCATTTCATTTGTGTGTATCTTGTGCAGGGCCATCTGCCACTGGTTGTACGGCTTTTTTGAGGAAGAGCGGGCGCCGTAGGTCCAGCTGCAGCCGGCGTTTACGCAGGGCTGTTGTCCGCGGCCGGTATACAGGTAGCAGGTAGACGCTATATACTGCGGCGTAAACGAGCCTGCCGCGCAGTGGAAAGCCGGAAGCGGATTGGAGCCCATGCCCCAGGCGCAACCGGCGTTAACGCAGGCCTGCTGCCCTTTGGCCTTGTAAAGGTGGCAGGTATACGCTATATATTGCGGCGTATACGAAGCGGCCATACACGTAAAACTGTAATCCGGCATGGGCGTGCCGCCGAAACCCCAACTGCAGCCGGCGTTAACGCAGGCTTGCTGTCCCCGGCTGGTATAGAGGTAGCAGTTTTGGGATACATACTGGGGCGTCTGTGGTCCGGCCAGGCACCGGAAGTTATACTGCTTTGTGTCGGCGGGGGCCGCCTTGGACGCTTCAAAAACCGGAATCCTTTCCTGCAGCGTGCCGGGAACGGCGCCCTGGAGTTCGCCGAAACTGCCGGCAAATGCGCCGGTGGACATAAGTAAGAATGCTAAACACGACAGTGCTTTTGTCATCATCTGTGTTATTACCTCCGCTTGTAAATTTACTACATATATTTTGCCATAATCGGGCGGTTTTAACAAAGGTCTAAAGGCCGTTCCGGAGAAATCTTTTGTCCCTTCCGGGGTAGGTCTTTCGGGCTGCATTTTTTATATCGTGTATCCTGCGATGGAAACAGCTCTTTTTGATAAACACGCCGCGGGGAATGCCGGCCGTATCTGTAGTCCGTATAAGGGCTAAGTAGTGAACATAAGGATTATCGTAAGTTTCCCCCTGCCTTTTTCTTTCTGCTGCTGAAAAATCCGCGGAAAATCGCTCGCTTGCCGTTGTTTTATCATAATAACAAAAAGTGGGCGTATTCCTGGAATTTTCACAAGCACCCTCCGCCCGGCGGTTACCGGGAGTATCGGGAGTTCCGAAGCGGTTTTATTCAGTCGTCGGCCGGGGCGGGTTCAATTGTTTCCTACAGATTTTTGCAACATTACTTATCCTGTACTGCCCGACAACCGCCGCCGCGCGCTCCTTCACGTTTTACCGGGAAGAAGCGCGCGGCGCGGCGGCCGGGGCATGCGGGCGCGTGCCCTTCTACTTCTGCATGGACACTTCCGCGGAGGCGGCGCCGTCGGGGCCCACCAGGAACTGCATGTCGCCGCTTACCCAGACCACTCCGAGATAGGGCGAGTTTATCTTCTTGAACATTATCTTTTGCAAGGCTGGCTGCGCGGCCGCGGTCCGTTGGACCTCGATTCTGTTGTACTCTTCCATTATCTTGGGATGGCTGGCCCGCAGCGCCAGACCCGTCAATTGGGACCGGCAACTATCGGTGAGCGCCACGTCAGCCTTGACCCTGACCGTTTCGCCGGAAGCCGCCGCCGGGATATCCTTGTCGAAGACGTTCGGGAGCCGCTGCATGCCTCCGTCCGAGAAGGAAAGATGCGTGCAGAAGAGCGAATTGCTGGAGGACATATAGACCCCCCGCGCGCTCAACTGGATGCCGTCCTGCGCCCTGATGCTCAGCATGAGGGGTGCCTGGGAAGGCGCGCCGAAGGCCTTGGAAAGCGCCTTAGGGGTCGGCGCTTCTACGCCGGCCCCGGGGCCGGCCTGCCCTTTGAGCGTATCCACCGCGCTGTCCGCCACCGCGTCCCTTAAGTCGGACGGCATAGCATTGTGCGGACGCGTGTAAGCGAACACGCCCGCGGTTACCGCCAACAGCGCAACTACCGTTATTTTAGTTTTCATAAGGTTACCTCTTGTATATCGCCGCCTTCTGGCGCAACAATCAATTTCTTTCCCTCCGCTTCCCGGGCGCGGCTTACGCACGCGCCCGGTTCGCTCCCTCCGCAAACTTAATCATTGCAACATATTTACTCCAAGGGCCAAGGGATCAAGTGTCCAAGAGTCAACAACACTTACCTCACGAGGCGGAACCCGATGCCGTCGTAGCGGTGGCCAGGGACGTCGCCGCTGCGGCGATCGGCCCGCAGGACCCTGGCGTCAGAGTGGCGGAAGGAACCGCCACGCACCACCCGGAAGGAGCCCGCAGCTTCAAACGCACTGCCGTCAACAGGTGCACCTTTGTACGAATCCTGGTACTTGTCCTGCACCCACTGCCAGACATTCCCCGCCATATCGCATAAACCCTGCGCGGTGTTGCCGGCGGTCTTTGAACACACCGGCATCGTGCTGTTTTTACCACAACCGTAACCACCATTGCCGTACATCACGGCCTTGTCGCAGGTCGGCTCATCATTGCCCCAGGGATATTTCTGATTCTTGCCCCCGCTCGTAGCCGCATATTCCCACTCAGCTTCGCTGGGCAGTCTTCCGCTTTTGAATTTGGCGTACTTGCTCGCCTGGGCCCAATCCACACAGTTGATCGGATGAAGCTGACGGCCCGCCACACCCCAATTGCAAAAGGCACCGGTGGCCGGTTCCGTACAACCTCCCTTGATCACGCACTCAGCGTATTGTTCCACGGTCACAGCTGTTTTGGACATATCAAAGGTTTTAATGGCAACCTCGTGAATCGGCTTGACATCTTCAAACCCTTTTTCGCCGCTGTCAGTTCCCATCGTGAACTTCCCGCCATTGATGGCAACCCACTCTATCGGTTTGGAAGGCGCCCCTGCAGACGGATCGTTCACGGCGACATAGCCTTTGTTGAGACCTTTAACCGCCGCAGCCTTCGGCTCCGGGATATTGCCGTTATCTTTATCAAAAACGGGGATACTGGTATCGAACTTCCCGTTGTCGGCCACAGCATCCCTGAGGTCCGCCGGAATATTCCTATGCGAACTTTTAATGTAACCAAACCCCGCCGCCGTCACAATTACGGCAACGAGGATATATTTCTTCCGGCTAGTCATAAGTCCTCCTAATGTGATTCTAATAAAAGTATACCCTCCCCCCCCCGCGATTGTCAAGGGTCTGAACCCCGCATCAGGAAAATCGAAAGTGGTTTTTTTCCGCGCCGAACCGATGGGATAAAATTCCCGTCGGTGGCGGCCCCAAAGAAAGCGGGCCGGCCTAAACACACATTTTGATAATCCCTGCGGCAGAACCCGCCCCGGCCGACTGACCAACCAATAAACCGCCTCTAACACGCCCGGGCAGCCTGGCGCGGGGGGAAGCGCACCAAATTCAGGAAACCGCCCCGCTTTTTGTTATTATAGATAAAACAGACGGTTAGGGCGGCGATTCTCAAATTTCAAGCGAAGGTAAAAGTGGCCTACTCCCGGAAAAACAAGCGATAACAGCTCTTATGTTTCCTACAGATGCAAGCCTATCGCTTTTTCCCTCT
>MNUR01000031.1 GCA_001871115.1 Elusimicrobia bacterium CG1_02_56_21
GCCAGCCGCACATCCAGGAAAGGGACCCTGAGTTCCAGGGAATTGGCCATAGAAACCCTGTCCGCCAGGCAGAGCAGGTCGTCGGAAAGGTAGTTCCTGAGCTCATAGGCGAAAATATCGTCCGGCGAGGCCAGACGGCCTGGAAAGGCCGGAGCGGAACCGGCAGAGCCTGTATGCGAATGTGAATAAAGCAACGCTCTCTCTTCAGGACTGAAATAGGAGATCCAGGAATCGTAAGCGGCGCGGAAATCAGAACGCCCGCCCTTAATGAATCTTTTTAGCCGGCCCGGCAGGTTCTGGGCGGAGCGGGACTCCTTCAGCATTCTGGCTGCTGTCCAGAAACCCTCCCGAAGCGCCAGGGGAAGCTTTAGATAAACCGGCATCAGCCTGGCACCAAGGTGCCTTGGATAACCCGCAAAAAATTCGTCCCCGCCTAAGCCGCTCAGTGCGACCGTAACTTTCTTGCGGGCCGCGGCCGTAACGAGAAAGCTCGGTATAGCGCAAGCGTCGGCAAAAGGTTCGTCGAAGGTCGCGGCCAGTTTCTCCATTACGTTACGGGCGTCCGGCTGCACTATGCTCTCGTAATGCTCGCTGCGGAAATGCCTGGAAAGGCGCCGGGCCTGGGAGGTTTCGTTAAAGCTAAAATCCTTTCTGCCGTAACCCACGCTGAAGGTTTTTACCGGCCCGGCACCGAGGCGGTTCATATAATAAAGCAGGGTGGAGGAATCTACCCCGCCGGAAAGAAGCAGCCCGAGCGGGACGTCAGAAACCAATTGCTCTCTGACGCTGGAAGAAAGAAGAGTATCAGCTTTCTCCAGGTACTCTCCCCAGGTCTTAACAGGTGAAGCGCCGAATTCAGGCACTCTCCAATAGGTCTTGATTTCCGCCTTCCCGCCGCAAAACAGCAGGGTCCGGGCCGGCTCAAGCTTGCGTATAGCTTTATAAACGGTGAGCGGCGCCGGAATATAAAGATTAGTGAAATAGGCGTCAATGGCTTCTGAGTCCAGGCCTGCGCCTATATCCGCGGCCAGAAGCAACGCTTTCATTTCAGAGGCGAAATAAAGTTTGTTGCCGACTATAGAATAAAAAAGCGGTTTTATACCGAAGTGGTCTCTCGAAAGAAGCAGTACGGACTTCCTGGCGTCCCAGATTGCAAAAGCGAACATCCCCCGCAGCCTGGCGGACAGTTCGTCTCCGTACTCTTCATAAAGATGTGCCAGGACTTCGGTATCGGTTCTGGTGCGGAAGCGGTGCCCCTTCCCCTGCAGCTCCGAGCGCAGTTCCCTGAAATTGTAGATCTCCCCATTAAAGACCACTGTTATGAACCCGTCTTCGTTGGTAATGGGCTGTGACCCGGTGGCCAGGTCTATGATCTTGAGACGCCGCATCCCGAGGGACACTTTCTCCCCCTCCGTAAAAAACCCGTCCTCATCCGGGCCGCGGTGCGCCAGCCTGGAGGCCATGCCCTTCAGAAGTTCATCGTTCCTGTAATTAGCAAAACCGCATATTCCGCACATCAGGACACCCCGCTCATAACCGTACCAGGCCAGTTCAACATATCCATATTAAACAAAATAAACAAGGCGGCTGAAGCCGCCCTGTTAACCTGGAAAATAGCCGAAAAGCTGGCTAAAATTTCGTCTTCAGCGTTATGCGCAGGAACGGGTCGGGACATGATCTCCCCGGGAAACTGCTGGCCGAATACCTGTCCGGACGGAGGTTGCGATAACGGCTGCTCTACCGGAAGGGCGGTCAAACCGAACTTGTGTTTTTGATCAAGTACCAATAGTGTTCATGAAAGATTTCTAATGGGAGCAGCTTCTTTATCTCCCGCTTAAGATTGGTCCGTGACTTTATAAAAAAAACATATTTATCCAGCGCAAGGGAACTTCTTCGGCAGATCTCCAGCATCATGCAGGGGGTGATCCAAAAACAATGCTCTAAATTGGAGATAAAAGTCCCCTCCCGCAAAGTTTGGACAAAATACTTATAAAAAAACGGGTTAGGCGTTCCTACCATGATGATGCCGTTTTCCTTTAAATGCCTTTTCGCGAATTTCATAAGCCTTACCGGGTCATTAACATGCTCTATGACATCCCCGATAAAAACGACGTCAAAAAGTTCTCCGATAAAGTGGTCGCTGGTCGCGTCCAGGCACTTTAGATTAAAACCCTTCGCGTTGAGCGCATCGACAAGGGGTTTAATTATATCGACCCCCACGCAATAATCCGCGGACCTGCAGAGCATACGGTGCCGCCAATTTTCACTCTCGATATGCGCCAGATCATGGTCGCAAGCCCCGATATCCAGGACCCTCTTCCCGCGCACCTGTTCCCGTATGAACTCAAAAAGCTCCATGTCAACCTGCAGGCGCATGGACTTTAAATGATAAAGGACTTTCTTATGCAAGCCGCGATCCACCGGTGTAACAGCTTCTTTTGTCCAATCCATAACACTTCCTTTTAAAGATTTGCGGGATCTAGCCTGCAATAACCAGGAGCCTGTCTATTTTCCTGAACCGCTCAGCTCCGAGTAAACGGCCTCATGCCTTTCAATATACGCGGAAAGACCGAAAGCTTCCGCCCTTTTCCTCGCGTTCCCGCCCAAGCCGGCCGCGGTCTCCGCGTCATGGGTTATTTTTAAAATAGCTTCAGCGAGCCTGACGGGGTCGTCGGGAGGCACCAGCAGGGCCTCCTGTCCCGATTCCACCGTTTCGCTGATACCGGGAATGTCAGTGGCCACTATAGCCTTACCCATGGCCATCGCTTCCAGCAGGGCCAGCGGCTGCCCCTCCAGCAGGGAGGGCATAACGAAAATATCCAGCGCGCCGAGAAAATCCCTGACGGAAGAGAGCTCGCCGCAAAAAACCATATTACCGGCAAGCCCGGCCGCTTCCGCCTGTTTCTTCAGGTCCGGCCCCAGGCGGCCTGCCCCCGCCACCAGGCATAGCAGTTTTGTCCTGAGTTCCGGTTCTTTTTCCAACATAATGGCCAGCGCCTTTATCAGGCCGGGATAGCCTTTCTGCCACTCAAGCCGGCCCAGGGCGCCCAGCACCAGTTTCCCGCGCAGCGAAAACTTTTCCATTACCGGCCCGGCGTTGAAATTCGCCGGGTCGAACTCGGCCAGGTCCACTGGGTTAGGGATCAGGCTGACCTTTGAGGCGGGAATGCCGTGCCCGGAGATAAGCGCGGTTTCCAGCCGCTTCGAGACGGTAATGAACCCGGATATCTTTTTTTCGGCCAGCGAGTTCAGCAGCAAATAAGCACGTTTGCGCAAAAAACCGGCGTCGAACCCTTCCACGGGCATAGCGACGGTGGAAACAGCCTTCACACCGGCCGCGGCCGCCGCGAAGGCGCAGTAAAAATCGGCCCGCGCTCCCTGGCTGTGCGCGAGTGTTACCCCGTTCTCTATCATCACTTTCTTAAGCCTGCCGATATTCAGCAGATCGAAACGGTTTCCCAGATCCAGCGGCAGGAAACGGCAATGGTCTTTTATTTCTTCGTAAAACCTGCCGCGCGGCAGCGAGGCGCAGAATAGCTCGTACGTGTCGGCGGGTAAACCGCGCATCAGCAGGGAAAACACC
>MNUR01000082.1 GCA_001871115.1 Elusimicrobia bacterium CG1_02_56_21
CCAAAAGGTAGGGAACTTAAGGGCGGTTATCTTGCCAGTGTCTACGAGGTATACAATTTTACCCCCGTCGATGGAACTATGTGGAGCTCCACATAGCTCCATTTATGTGCAGTAAACTTTTATGTGAAGTAATCGCCTCTTTTGCCCATGCGCTCGTCGTAGCAATTAATTAAGCCCTCATTTTTACTGCACATAATTCTATGCGATAATGACCCATAGCTCCTGCCCTTAAGGGGAGCCATTAAGGAGGCCATTATGGCATTGGATGTCGTGTTCAAGCACCCCGCGGCGTTGCGTAAATATCAGCGTAATCCATTCTTCGTCTTGCTGGAAGGCTACTGTCAGTGGCTGATTGACCAGCGGTACGCACGGACGGCGATCTGCGGTAAAATCTTTCATCTACGGTATTTGACGAAATATCTTATTCGCCGAGGGGTAACAAAGCCGGCCGGGATCAACTGGGAACATCTACAGCGGTTCCTGGACACCTGGCTGCCCAAGTTTTGCGGCCCCCGGGGCGGCCGGGGTGGCCAGGCGAAGGTTATAGGCTTTTCGGTTACCTCGTTCTGCCGGTACCTGACGGTTAGTGGGATAATTCCCCCACGCCCGACAGTAATGCTGCCCTACCAATCCTTGCTGAAAGAACATATCAGGTGGCTGTATGAGCATCGCCATCTGAACGCCCGCACCGTGGAGAAGCGTGTCCGCTATGTCGGTTCCCTGCTGGACTGGCTCGGCGCCAATGATACGCCACCATACAAGCTTGCGGCGCTTACGCCGCACCGCCTTCAGGATTTTCTGCTTCAGCGGGGCGGCAGCCCCGGCAGCGCCAAAGCGGTGGAAGTGGCGTGCACTTTGCGGGTGTTCCTGGCGTTCTGTTTCGGGCGGGGCTACCTGGACCGGAATCTGTCGGCGGCGATTCCCTGCTTTCGCCGGTATAAGCTCAGTACGGTCCCGCGCGGGATCGACGACGAAACCGCACAGCGGCTGCTGGACAGCATTGACCGGCAGAAACCCGTCGGACTGCGCGACTACGCCATCATCCAACTGCTCTATACCTACGGGGTACGCGCGGAACAGGTCAGCACGCTGCGCCTGGAGGATATCCAATGGTCGGCCGGGCGGATACGCTTCCCTCCTATCAAATGCGGCAAGACGGTCATCGATCCGTTGACAGGCGATGCGGGCGATAGCCTGCTGGCATACCTGCGGCACGGACGCGCGGCCTCGCTGCATCCCGAAGTATTTCTTATCGACAGGGCGCCCTGGACCCCGATTACGCGGGCTCTTGTGCCGTGGATCGTCTGCAACCGGATAAGAAAGGCCGGGCTGGCGGTGCCTGTGCCGGGCGCGCGCGCCTTCCGCCACCGGTTCGCCACAAAAATGCTGGCCGAAGGGCACAGGCTGAAATCTATCGCCGACATGCTGGGCCACCGCAATATCGCTTCGGCCTCGGTCTACGCGAAAGTCGACTTTCCCATGCTTGAACAAGCCGCTCTGGAATGGCCCGGGGAGGAATCATGAACGATCAAATCTTCCGCAGTTGCCTGGCCGGACAGATGCGGCGCTTTGTCGAGCTTCGCAAGTTCACAGGGAAGGACTACGACGGGCAGGCGCTGAACCTGAGCCGCTTCGACCGGTTTTTAACCCGGCAGCGATGGGCGGGCCGGTGGATTAGTCAGGATATTATCCAGCGCTACCGGCTCAGCCTCGCTTCCTTCTGCCCGGCCACCCAGCGCTGTCGGATGCCGGTCGTACGGCAGTTCTGTATCCACCTGTCCGCGTTCGAGCCGCGCTGCTACATTCCCGTGAAAGGCGAGTGGACAATGCACGCCGTCCCTCAGCGGCTGCCGTTCATATTCACCAAAGCGCAGGCAGGCGCCCTGGCGGCGGAAGCCGGCCGGTTGTCGGCATTGCCGTTCGCGTTGCGGCCGCACGTCTTCCAGACGCTTTTCGGCCTGCTGTATACGACCGGTCTGCGCATCAGCGAGGCTCTGTCCCTGAACGTGGGGGATGTGGACCTCCAAAGGCGGCGGCTTTTCGTTCTCAAAGGCAAGTTCGGAAAGCAGCGCTGGCTGCCTCTGTCGGGCTCGACCTGCGCCAGGCTTCAGGCCTATCTCCACCGGAGACTGCCGGGCTGCTCCGAAGGCGCCGACTCACCGCTGTTCGTCAGTCTGGGCGGAAAACGGCTGTCGAAAGGCTCAGCCGAAGGCAATTTCCGGTGTCTTGTACGCGCCTGTGGGATTGGCCAGGACGCCCGCGGGCACGCCACACCGCACAGCCTGAGGCATTCGTTCGCCTGCCATTGTCTTCTGGCGTGGTATCGTCAGGGTGTGGACGTCAATGCGCGGCTTCCGGTTCTTGCCACCTATATGGGCCACGCCGATATGCGGTACACCTACCGGTACCTGCATGCCACGCCGGAACTGCTCGGCGAAGCGGACCGCCGCTTCCGGGCGCACTACCAGCAAATCACCAACACGGAGGTCACTTATGAATAAGCCGCATCTGGTTGCCAACTATATGGAAGGGTTCTTCCGCCAATACCTGGGGGCGCTCAGGGGGGTCTCTGATAAAACAATCCTTGCCTACAGGGATGCCCTTAAGTTGCTCTTGTGCTTTGCGGCCGATCTGCTCGGCCGGGAGGTGGACGAGCTGGCCATTGAAGACCTGGATGACAAAGTGATCGTCGCCTTCCTCGACCATATCGAGAAGGGGCGTAACTGCTGCGTCCGGACGCGCAATGTCCGCCTTGCCGCCGTCAGCACGTTTTTTAAGTATGCCGGCAGGCAAGAACCTGCGCTGCTGCCTCAGTGTCACGCGATTCGCACTATTCCTTATAAGCGCGACGAGCACAAGGCGCTGGACTATCTCGACGACAAAGAGATTCGGGCGATATTCGAGAGCATCGATCCGGCTTCGCGGACCGGGGCTCGCGACAAGGCGCTCATGCTCTTCCTGTTTAACACCGGGGCCCGTGTCCAGGAATGCGTAGATGTGACTATGGAGCGCCTGCGCCTGGACTCACAGGCACAGGTCACGCTGCTCGGCAAGGGCCGAAAGGAACGCTCCTGCCCGCTTTGGCCCGAGACCGTGCAGGCGATATTGGCATACCTGCCGCACAAAAGCCCCCAAAATACACAAGAACCCCGACTCTTCCTTAATGCCACTGGAAACCCCATCACACGCTTCGGCGTACGCCATGTCGTGCGGAAGTATGCCGAAAAGGCCGGCGCGAAATGCTTGTCAATACGTCAAAAGGCTGTGGGGCCCCACACCTGGCGGCACTCGACCGCGGTCCATATGCTGCAGGCCGGCAACGACATCAGCATAATCGCCATGTGGCTTGGCCACGCTGACATCAATACTACCCATGCCTATGCGGAGATCAATATGGAGATGAAGCGCAAAATGCTTGAGGGTTGCCCTGCGCCGGAGGACAAGAAAGCGCGCCGCCAGTGGCAGAAGCCGGCCACTATTCGTTGGCTGGAAAATCTCTCGCGGGGCTAGAATTATGTGAAGCAAAAGGAAGGGCTTAATAACTAGCTACGACGAGCGCATGGGCAAAAGAGGCGGTTACTTCACATAAAAGTTTACTGCACATAAATACTACTATGTGGAGCTCCACATAGCTCCATTGATGGGGGCTTGGTGGTGTACCTTGTGGACACTGGCAAGATTACAGCCTTGAA